>CAMTWC010000052.1:0-54915 GCA_947085345.1 uncultured Gammaproteobacteria bacterium
GTAATGTGCATGTCGGCTGACGGCCATGTGGGCCGCTGTTTGGGTAGGACCTGCAGTTTGCCCGGCCGTCAGCCTCCTTCATAGTTTCAATGACTTACATAGGGCTTCCCAGCCAATTTCGGCTTAAGTAAGTGCCATTCGTGTCTGACCCCATTTTTCCTTTTTTTTCTGTTCCCAAAAAAAACCGGAGCAATTGCCCCGGCTCTTGTCAGCCCAGTGCTGCTGAAAATTTACATCTTCCAGCTGTACTGGACACCAATCGCGTTCTGGTACATCTCGATTTTTTCATTACCAGCTGGTGCACCACCACTAAACACCGGCAGGATGGAAGCGCCGTTCACATCGTTCTTGAATCCATGCATATAGCTCATGGTCAGTTCATTACCCGATGCCAGGGTATAGGTGAATCCCAGCGTTGCATGATCCTTGATGACACCGGGCGCCAGGATATTGAACGTCACATCACGCGCCATGATCGGATTGTCACCATGGTTGTAGCCCGCGCGCAGGGTCAGCGCCTTGCTGTGCTTGTATTCGACACCCAGTTTCCACACATCGATATCTTGCCAGCCAAAGCCCGGCCCATTTACTGCGCCAAGTTGAGCAGCGTTAGTGCTGGGGTTATTGATCGACGCAACCCCACTGTAATTGATACGCTGATAATCCATTGCCAGCTTGATCACAGGAGTCGCCTGCCACGCCACGCCAATGTTGTAGTTTTCGGGGATATCAAAATCGCCCTGTTCGGCAAACAGGCCCTTGTACTTGTCGAACTCCTCGAAATCCATCTTGCTTGCATAGGCTAAGCCGATGGTCACGGTCGGCGTGATCTTGCCCATATAGCCAATCCGCACGCCATAGCCGAAGGCATCATCGTAGCCCTGGTTGGTAATGCTGCCCGGAGCAGTCGATATCCCCGCGCCAGTGAAAGCATGAAGCCCCTCGGCCTTGAAACGCTGATAACCCAGCAACGGCGAAATGCCGACGGAATGGTTAGCGTTGATCTTGTATGCGGCGGTCGGCGCAATGATCAATTGCATCAAATCCACACCCAGGCTTCCTTGGCCACACAGCATATTGGCGGGACCGGCTCCGCAATTGATTTGCCCACCCGAGTAATCAGTGTTCATACCGCCATTGCCATAAACCGTCACACCCAGCGCAAGATTATTGTTGAGCATGCGGTTGTAACCGAATTCGGGGACAAGGAAATAATTGCTGTCGCTATCCACACTCATGTCCAAACCGCCCAGACCAGTACGCGATGCCTCTCGACGTGGGCTGAACATATCCATACCCAACTCAATACGGTTGCCAGCAAACGCCGCAGCAGCCGGGTTGTTGGCGCCGAAGAAAGCATCGTCATGGGTAGCAGTGGCTGCACCGCCCATGCCCTTGGCCTTCATGCCATAGCCATGGGAAAAATAACCATTGGTGGCGTAGGCGCTGCCAGCTAGACCGGCCAGTGCCATGAATGCGAAAACGCGAGTGAACTTCATTGATATCCTCCTGGGGGAAAGTTATTACGTATAAGCTTATTAAATAGCTTGTCCCGAAGACTACGCGCCCAATGGCGCTTAGACAAGCGGGCGCATTCATCTTATCGATTCATCCAAACTGGATGTGGTACAAAAGACACATAAAAAAATGAGCCGAATGTATTCGGCTCATTTTTCATCATGCGGCAAAGTGTTGTTCAGGTGCTGTTTCTTAAATGAACAGGCAGATGTCGGTCTCGCCCGCGAACTCGAAGAAGGTGGCAGCGCCGCCATATTCGAGGCCGTCGATGAAATCGGAGTGCTCGAAGCCGAACAGTTCAACCGTCATCTGGCAGGCGATGAATTTGACTTCGGCTTCCTGGCACAGCTCGCGCAGTTCGGGGATGGTGGCTACGCCGTTGTTGGCGATGGTCTGCTTCATCAGGGCAGTCGCCACGTTTTCATAGCCGGGGATGACTGCCTGGATGGCGTTGGGCATGTTCCAGTTGATGTTCTTGAACCACTTGGGGCCGAACGGCATCTTCATCGGCATGCCGGGGTTGCCCAGGGGGCTGACCTTGAGCACGGACAGGTCCTTGCGGACGAGCTGCAGGCCATAGAAGGTGAAGAAAATCTGGGTTTCATAGCCCAGCGCGGCCGCCGTGGAGGCCAGGATGAAGGGGGGGTAAGCCCAGTCCAGCGTGCCCTTGGTGGCGATGATGGCCATTTTTTTGGTATCCATGCGTCTCTCCTGTTCCGGTCAAAAAAATAGCGCCGTGTGTTCTTTGAACAGACGGCGCTATTTGGGTTTCCTGCTTTTGGTTTCCTGCTTACTTTTTCTTCATGAAGAAGGTGAATTCGCCACCCGCTTCGGCGGTGGACAGCAGCTCGTTGCCGGTCTGCTTGGCGAAAGCGGCGAAGTCCTTGACCGAGCCCGGGTCGGTGGAGAGGATCTTCAGCACCTGGCCGCTGGTGACTTCTGCCAGGGCCTTCTTGGCACGCAGGATGGGCAGCGGGCAGTTCAGGCCACGTGCGTCGAGTTCTTTATCGAAGTTCATTGGGTTCTCCTTACACTAAATCAATTAAATTGGTCTGTAGTAAAAAACGCTGCGGTACCTTAAACCAGAAGTCCACCCATTGCAACTGAAATCACTGCTTTGCGAGGAAATTCCAGGGGGTGCGCCCCGGCTTAGCGCGGCAGGCTGATCGTGTTGCCGGAACGTGCCCAGGCCATGATGCCGCCCGCCAGATTGTGCATGTTGCCAAAACCCTGGGCGGCCATGTACGCACACGCCTGGGCAGAACGCGCGCCGGAGCGGCAGTAGATCACCACCGGCTTGTCCTGGGGAATGTCGGCCGCGCGCAACGGCAGCAAGTGCAGCGGGATATGGATGGCGCCATCGATCACGCCCTGCGCGACTTCGGCCTCGGTGCGCACATCGATCAGATGCGCGCCCTTGGCGGCGATTTCCGCGACATAAGCGGGATCGACTTCCTTGAAACCTGAGAGTCCAAACATAGGGTCACACTCCTGCAATTTGTGAATTAGTGTTCTCTAATATATCCCGAAACGGGGGGCACGCCAAGCGCGGGGCTCGGCGCTGCTACCCCTGTGGGAGCGGCGCCCTCGCCGCGATTTTCGTACTGTCGCGATCACCACGGCATCGGGCCGAGGGCGGCCCTCCTACGACAGGCCGGTCCATGGAAATGACATCGCTCAGCAGCGCTGGGCGCCGTGATACAGGTTGACCACGTGGCGCGCCTCCGCGAAGAACAGCCAGCGCTCGACCGCCGCCCCGAGGATTCCGGCAACGGCTGCGATGACGGCAGCGACGTGTCCGCCCTCCTGATTGAACACCCACACCAGCATCAGACCCGGCAGCGCAAAGCCCACCACGAAGACGACGACTTTCAGCAGGCCGGCTTTCCGGCGCGCGAGCTGGAAGCCGAATTCCTGGGTCAGGAAGGTGCCATGGGTGTGGCCGGTGTCGAGCAGCTTGACCTTGGCGCGGGTGAGGCCGGTCGCGGTGTTGATGGTCGGCGAGAGACCCGGGCTGCGGATCCAGAAATAGTAGATCGCCTTCAGCACCGCTGCGATCGACATGATCAATGCCGACATCGCAATGTAGGGCGTGGTCTCGAGTCCGGCGATCACGGCGCCCAGCAGCAGCAGCAGGCTGCCGCTGGCGTAGCCCAGCGCCAGGTAGTTGGCCGGCACCAGCGGCGTGTTCCACTGGCGGATGGTCTTCAGGCAGGCGTAGATCATGCCGGTGGAGAACACTGTGATCCAGGCCAGCACCGCGGTGAGGAAGCCGCTGGCGACACGCAGCCACTGCGGCGCATCGAACATGATGCTGCCGAGGTAGAGCAGTGCCAGCGGCATGAATACGATGGCGAACACCCCTTCGCGCGACAGCCACGAGGTGCGGAAACGGCTCACCGCACGCCAGGCGTTCTTCGGATTGGCGAGGTGGAAGGTCGACGACAGCAGGCCGAACACGACCAGCCCCATCGCGATGAGGCCGCCCGCAACGAGCTGGTCCTGGCTGAAGCCGCCGCCGAGTTTGAAGAAATCGGCAAGGAACAGCAGCGAGAACAGGCCGAAGCCGGCACCCGATGCCACGGTGAAGAAAATGACTGAGAAGGCGGGATGCATGGATTCTCCTGGCGCAAATATATAGGCGGCGCTTAGCGGCGCACCAGTTTGTTGGCGAACTGCTTGATGCTTTCCTTCAGGCCGCCTTTTGGCTTGGTGTCGACCGGGATCACCGGCTTGCGGCGCGGCGGCAGGTACTGGTTGGTCGGGTTGTAGTTCAACTCCGGCATCAAGCCGAATCCGCTGCGCTCGCGCACGGTGCGCGACACCGCCGAATCGGGATCGTCGAAGTCGCCGAACATGCGGGCGTGCGCCGGGCAGGTCAGCACGCACGAGGGCTGACGCTCCTCGACCGGCAGTTCCTGGTCGTAGATGCGGTCGACGCACAGGGTGCACTTCTTCATCGTGCCGCTGGAGCGGTCGAGTTCGCGTGCGCCGTACGGGCAGGCCCACGAGCAGTAGTTGCAGCCCATGCACTTGTCCTGGTCGATCAGCACGATGCCGTCTTCGGGACGCTTGTACGAGGCGCCGGTCGGGCACACGGTGACGCAGTCGGCATCCTCGCAGTGCATGCACGACATCGGGAAGTTGACCGTCTTGTTGTTCGGATACTCGTCCATTTCGTAATGGCGAATCCGGTTGAACCACACGCCCGACGGCTCGGCGCCGTAGGGCTGGTAGTCGGACAACGGGCCGATGGTGCCGGAGGCGTTCCACTCCTTGCAGGCGATGGCGCAGGCATGACAGCCCACGCACACGTCGAGGTCGATGACCAATCCAAGTCTCATTTTATGCTCGCTCTAATTTTCTCAGGGACTGCTCAGTTCTTTTCGTGACTGCGCGCGTCGTAACGCAGGACATCAGGACGCTCGTAGTTGTCGCCCGGAAGCTTTTTCAGGGCGTCGAACTGCGGCCACGACCCGGTTTCGCCCGGCGCTGCTTTCCATATCTTGACGCGCAGGTCAAACCACGCCGCCTGGCCGGTGATCGGGTCGGAGTTGGTGACGCGGCGCTCGCCGGATTTTTCCGGCAGCAATTCCGAAATCAGGTGATTGAGCAGGAAGCCCTTGGTCGCTTCGGAGGCGTTCTCCTTCAGGCCCCAGGCGCCCTTCTGCTTGCCGATGGCGTTCCAGGTCCAGACGGTGTTTTCCTGGGTGCCTTCCATGGTTTTGACCTGGCAGCGGATCTTGCCGTTGTGCGACTCGACCCAGATCCAGTCGAAGTCCTTGATGCCCATTTCGGCGGCCTTGCGCGCGTTCATGTACATGTAGTTCTGCGCCATGATCTGACGCAGCCACACGTTCTGCGAATCCCACGAGTGGTACATGAACATCGGGCGCTGGGTCAGCGCGAAGAAGGGATATTCCTCCTTGTCGACGCGCTGCTGCTCGAGCGGCTCGTACCACATCGGCAGCGGGTCGAAGTACTTCACCAGCCGCTCGCGGTCGACCTGGTTGTTCGGCTGCGGGCCGTCGTACAGGCCCTGCCCCGCCAGGCGGAATTTCTGCAGCGGCTCGGAATAGAACTGCATGATGATGGGCTCGACCTTGCCGACGAAGCCCACATCCGCCGCCACGTCCAGATAGTCCTTGTTGGCGAAGCGCATGTACTTCTGGTTGTCGGGCCAGTGGTGCGCGAAGAAGCTCTGGTTCTCGATGTATTTTTCCCACTGGTTGGGGTTCGGCTCGCCCTTGAGCGACTTGCTGCCGTCCTTGCCGCGCCAGCCGGCGAGGAAACCGATGCCGGGCGAGCGCTCGTAGTTGACGATGAAGTCCTTGTAGCCGCTGAACTTGCGGGTGCCGTCGGGCTTGGTGAAGGCGGGGAATTTCAGCCGCGACGCCAGTTCGACCATCACTTCCTGCCACGGCCGCACATCGCGGTCGGTGGTGACCAGTGGGTGACGGATCGCGTCGGCCGCCGAATCCGGCTCGGAAATCGGACGATCGAGCAGCGAGATGGTGTCGTAGCGCTCGAGGTAGGTGGTATCCGGCAGGATCAGGTCGGCGAAGTTGGTCATCTCCGAATGGAAGGCGTCGATCACCACCAGGAACGGAATCTTGTATTCGCCGGGCTCTTCCGGATCCTTGGCGCGCAGCATGTCCTGGACGTTCGCCGTGTTCATGGTCGAGTTCCACGCCATGTTGGCCATGAACAGGATCATGGTGTCGATCGCGTAGGGATCATGGTTGACCGCGTTGGTGATGACCATGTGCATCAGGCCGTGCGAGGCGATCGGCACTTCCCACGAGTAGGCCTTGTCGATGCGCAGCGGGTTGCCGAATTCGTCGACCACCAGGTCTTCCGGACGCGTCGGGAAACCGAGCGGCGGACGCGACAGCGGCGTGTTCGGCGCGTTGATGATGTCGATGTTGTTTTCCGGCAGCTGGTGCGGCGGAATCGGCTTCGGATACGGCGCACGGGCGCGGAAGTTGCCCGGCGCGTCGAGCGCGCCCAGCAGCATCTGGATCATGTGAATCGCGCGGCAGGAATGGAAGCCGTTGGAGTGCGCCGCGATGCCGCGCATCGCGTACATCGCCACCGGGCGGCCCACGACCTTGTCGTGCTTGCGGCCCCACACGTCGGTCCATTCGATCGGCAGCTCGACGGTTTCCTTGAACGCGACGTGCGCCATTTCCAGCGCGATGCGCTCGATGGTTTCGGCTGGCAGGCCGCACTCGAGCGCAACGTTTTCCGGCGCGTAGCGATCGTCGAGATAACGCTCGACCATCATCGACATCACGGTCTTGACGCGGCGTCCGTCGGGCGCCACGAATTCGCCGAACAGCGCAGGCGCGATGTCGCCGTCGATGCCGTTCCGGAAGGCTTCCCTGTCGATATCCCAGATCAACGGATGGTCGTTCTCGTCGCGCAGGAACAGGCCATCGCCCTTCTGGCCCGGACTCTGCACCACCAGCCAGGAGGCGTTGGTGTAGCGCACCAGGAATTCGTAGTCGAATTTTTCATGCTTCAGCAGCACGTGCACCATCGACATGGCGAGCAGGCCATCCATGCCCGGCTTGATCGGCAGCCATTCGTCGGCAATCGCCGAATACCCGGTGCGCACCGGGTTGACGGTGACGAACTTGCCGCCGCGGCGCTTCAACTTTTCCAGGCCGATCTTGATCGGGTTGGACGAGTGGTCTTCCGCCACGCCCCACATCAGGAAGTACTTGGCGTAATCCCAGTCGGGCGCGCCGAACTCCCAGAACGAGAAACCGATGGAATAGAGGCCGGCCGCCGCCATATTCACCGAACAGAAACCGCCGTGCGCTGCCCAGTTGGGGGTGCCGAACTGCTGCGCCCACAAACCCGTCAGCGCCTGCATCTGGTCACGCCCGGTGAAGTAGGCCAGTTTCGAGGGGTCGGTGGCGCGGATTTCCTCCAGGCGGTCGGTCAGCACATCGAGTGCCTGCTCCCAGGAAATCGGCTCGTAGACGCCTTCGCCGCGCTCGGTGCCGGGTTTTCGCATCAGCGGCTGGGTCAGCTTGGCGGTGGAATACTGCTTCATGATCCCCGCCGAGCCCTTGGCGCACAGCACGCCCTGATTGGTGGGATGGTTGCGGTTGCCCTGGATGAAGCGGACCTTGTTGTCCTCCAGCGTCACCTTGATGCCGCAACGACAGGCGCACATGTAACACGTGGTGTACTTGATTTCCTGCGCGTCGTGGTTTTCGAGTTTGATCTTGGCGTTCATGCGGTCTCCAGGCTCATTGCGCCCCCAGCGGTCCTTTTCAGAACCGCGTCTTTTCCTACCCGGACATACACACTAGGTGACTACAGGAGGCAACGCCAGCGCATGGGCATTGGCGGCTGCGGGGACGGATATATATTAAATATTCCGAATATTCTGTTATTTTGCCCTTCAAGCCCCCTGCATGGCAAGCAAATTGACTGATAGCCCCATAAATTCAGCCGAATAATCCCTTGATTACTTTGTGGGTTATCAGTCCAGGACAACTTATTTCGGCTGTGTGGCCTGTTCTGCCAGCATCGACTCAATTATCTTGAGGGACTCGCTCTCGTCCCACTCGGTTGGCCCGGTCAGTACATAGCGCACCCGCCCCCTGGCATCCAGCAGAAACGTCGTGGGCAAGGCGAACACTTTCCAGCGTTTTGTATTGCTGCCGTCCGGATCGAGCAATATCGGGAAACCCAGCTTCATTTTCGAGAGAAATGGCTTCACATCTTCCGCCGATTCGGCACTGGCCAGCGCGACGATTTCAAATGGACGCCCCGCCATCTTCACCCGCAGCCGCTCCATCGACGGCATTTCGTGCAGACAGGGCGGGCACCACGAGGCCCAGAAATTGAGCAGCACCACCTTGCCGCGATAGTCGGCCAGGGTTTTGGGGGCACCTTTCAGATCGTTTGCCTTCAGTTCCGGCGCCGGCGCCGCGGCACGCGCCTCGAATCCGGCGGCATGCGCGCCGCCCGCCAGCAACAACGTCATCACGCCCACACCCAGCCATCGCTTCATTTGCATCCCCCCTTGTTCAATTCACGCAGCAGCATGGCATCCATGCGGCGGCTCTCGGCAATCTCGAATTCGGTCGGTGTTTCGCGCGCCCAGTAGCCTTCGCGCAGGTTTTCCAGAATCGCATGGCTGGCCGTCGCCCCCTGCTTCGCCAGATGGTCCAGCAGTCCGGGCAGCCAGGGGGTGGCGGCCGAACGGCGCGGCTGCAGCACGTGCACGCGCAATCCAGCCAAATCCCCCACAGCGAGAAAGTCCGGCTCGGCAAGGGGCTCCGCCACGGTGTAGAGGTTCGGGTACATCAGCATCACGCACAGGTGCTGCCGCTCGGCAGGTTCGAGCGCGGCCGCGGCCCGCAGCACCGGCACGGCCGCGCGCGCCACTGCGTAGACGACGACCCGCTTGCCGCTCGCCTGCGCGGCGCGCAGCCAGTCCGCCAGGTCCTGCGGCGGCACGGCATCCATGCTGCTCGGCAGCTGCGGCAGGAAATAGGCCGCGACAAGGTCGAGCGACCAGGTTTCCACGCCCTGCGCGGCCAGCTGCTGCGCGGCATGCAGCTCGGGCTCGGCGCGACCGCGCTCGGATGCCACCCACAACAGCAGCTGCTGGCCTCTGGCCGGAAAGACCCGATGGTCAGGCACATCGGCCCGCGCCGCGAACGAGCATGCCCACGCACTCAACAACAGAACACTGAAAAAACGCATAGGATGATCCGAATTCTTATGGGCACTTCTATAAAACCCTTGTTTCGTCATTCCGGCGACAGCCGGAAGTCCAGTTAAATCAAGCAACTGGATGCCGGATCAAGTCAGGACTGACGAATGTTGAAGCGCCCTTGCATACCCGCATCTTGCCGCGGCGCCTCCCCCCAACACAAGATGACTTTATGACCAGGCGTTTCTAAGAGTTCAAGCGCCAGTGGCCGGAGCGTCCGCCCTGCTTTTCCAGCAGTCGGATGTCCGACATCGTCATGCCGCGGTCGACCGCCTTGCACATGTCGTAGATCGTCAGCAACGCCACGGACACGCCGGTCAGGGCCTCCATTTCCACCCCGGTCTTGCCGACGGTCTCGGCGGTCACCGTACAGGCGATCGACGATTCGGCCTCGTCATGGCTGAATTCCACGCTCACCTTCGTCAGTGCAATCGGGTGGCACAGCGGAATCAGTTCGGCGGTGCGCTTGGTCGCCTGGATCGCCGCGATGCGCGCGATGCCGAGCACGTCCCCCTTGGCCGCCTGCCCGCCCAGAATGCGCGCCAGGGTATCGGGTAACATGCTGATCCGGCCGCTCGCCACGGCGACGCGCCGGGTGTCGTCCTTGCCCGCCACGTCGACCATGACGGCGCGGCCGCGTTCATCAAAATGGGTGAATTCGCTCATGTTCAGGAACCTTGTCGGAAATTTCCGCATCGTAATCGAAATGCCGTTTCCTGCCCCCATCCTTCCCTGCTGGCTCGCACTCACCCTGGCCGTCCAGCCGGTGATGGCCGCCGACCTGCCCGATCTGGGCGAGGTGTCGCGTCAATACTTTTCCGACCAGGAAGAGCAGGCACTGGGACGCGCCATCATGCGCGACGTCTACGCCGATCCGCGCTACCTGGACGACCCCGAAATCGAAAGCTACCTCAACCAGCTCGGCTACAAGCTGGTCTCGGTCAGCACGCGCAACCAGCGCGAATTCAACTTCTTCGTCGTCAACGACCCCAGCATCAACGCCTTTGCCATGCCGGGCGGCAACATCGGCGTCCACACCGGATTGCTGCTCGCCGCGCAAAGCGAATCCGAGCTGGCCAGCGTGGTGGCGCACGAAATCGCCCACGTCACCCAGGATCACATCGCCCGCATGGTCGCCGCGCAAAGCCAGAGCCAGTGGCCGACCATGGCCGCGCTGGCGCTGGCGCTGCTGGCGGCGCGTTCCAATCCCAACGTGGCGAGCGCGGCGATTGCCTCCACCCAGGCGTACTCGATCCAGAACCAGCTCAACTACAGCCGCGACTACGAGCGCGAAGCCGACCGCCTCGGTTACGAAATGCTGACCCGCGGCGGTTACGATCCACGCGGCATGAGCGGGTTTTTCAACCGCCTCGAGCGCGCCAACCGGTTCTACGACAGCAGCGCGCCCGCCTATCTGCGCACCCACCCGCTGACCACTGACCGCATTGCCGACATGCAGGCGCGCAGCGAGGCAGCGCCCTATCAACAGGTTGAGGACAGCCTGGATTTCCAGCTGGTGCGCGCCCGCCTGCGCGCGCAGGAAGACAGCCCGCATGACGCCGTGCTGGCCGCGCGCAACGCGCTGAAGGACAAACGCCACAGCAGCGAAACCGCCGCACGCTACGCCCTGGTCACCGCCTTGCTGCGTGCGCGCCAGTTCGTTGAAGCCGAGGCCGAGGTGGAAAGCCTGCTGTCCGCCAAACAGGCCCACCCGATGATCCAGCAACTCGCGGCCCGCGCAGCGCTGGCCGCCGGCAACCATGCGCTCGCCCTGCAACGCTACCAGGCAGGCAGCGCGGCCCACCCCGGCTACCGCCCCTTGCAGTTCGGCCATATCGAGGCCTTGCTGGCGGCAAACCGCAGCAAGGAGGCACTGGCGCAGGTCGACCGGCAGCTCGTTCTGTATCCACTCGACCGCCGTCTGTGGCGGTTGGCCGCCCAGACCCACGCCCAACTGGGTCATCGCTTGCTCAGTCATCGCGCTCAGGCAGAAGCTGCCGCTTTGAGCGGAAATCTGGTCGCCGCCATCGAGCAGGTCAGCCTCGGCATCAAGGCGGGCGACGGCAATTTTCACGAATTATCAGCGGCAGAAGCGCGGCGACGCGAATGGCAGGAGGTCGAAAAATCGCAGCGCAGGAACTAAGCTCGGCCCGCACAATCCCTTATTTGGCGCGGATGGTAGGAATTTACCCTGCAATATGGCCGTAAAAGTTCGCGCCCGGCCTTGCAAGGAAAAAACGAATTCCACTATGCTTCGTCTCATCCATCACTGGATAGCGTTCCCCGCAGGGCACCCCCAAGTGGAAAGCGCTTTCATCACGACGTCAAAAATTAGGAGGATGACCATGCGAAAGTTGCATCATGTAGCAGCGGCCTGTGCGATCAGCGCCATCATGCTGTCGGGTAATGTTCTGGCAGCCGCACACGGCGCCACAGCTCCCACGCCCGGCGCCGCAGCGCCGGCCGACGCCGCTGCTGCCCCCAAAAAAGAAGAAACCGGCAAGGACATCGCGTTTAACAACCGCAAGGGCAACTGTCTGGCTTGCCACACCATGCCGACCGTCCCCGACGCACTGTCAGGCGGCCTGTACGGCCCGCCGCTGATCGCCATGAGCGCACGCTTCCCCGACAAGGCCAAGCTGCGCGCCCAGATCTGGGATGCCACCGCCCTCAACCCCGCCACCTCCATGATCCCGTTCGGCAAGCATGGCGTGCTGACGGAAGCTGAAATCGATAAAGTGACCGACTTCGTGTACGGTCTGTGATTACTTGTAACTTTGTTCAATCAGGAGATTTGCCCCATGAACGCACTTCGTAGAAACGTACTGAAAAGCGCAGCTGGCGCGAGCGCCGTGGCCGTGGCCGTGGCCGCTGGCCTGCTGAAGCCGACCCAGGCGATGGCCGCCTGGAACAAGGCTGCCTTCGAAGCCAAAAACGTCGGCGACGCAATGAAGGGCATTGGCGCCACCAGCCCGGCCGACAGCAAGGACATCACCATCAAGGCGCCGGACATCGCCGAAAACGGCGCCGTGGTGCCGGTGGAAGTGACCAGCGGCATTGCTGGCACCAGCCGCATCGCCATCCTTGCAGAGAAGAACGCCCAGCCCCTGGTTGGCACCTTCGATCTGACTGGCGGCGCCCAGGGCTTCATTTCCACCCGCATCAAGATGGGCCAGACTTCGCTCGTCCGTGCAGTGGTCAATGCAGGCGGCAAAACCTACACGGCAGCCAAGGAAGTGAAAGTCACCATCGGCGGCTGCGGCGGTTAATCGACTGCGCCCCCGACAACCCAACATTCTCATTCAGGAAAGGAAAGCCAAATGGCTGAACCCATGCGTATCCGTGCCACCATGGCAGGTGACGTCGCCGACGTCAAAGTATTGATGAACCACCCGATGGAAACCGGGACCCGCAAAGATGCCAAAACCGGCCAGCTGGTGCCTGCCCACTTCATTACCGAAGTGGACGCCACCATCAACGGCACGCCCGTGCTGAATGCCGAAATCGGCGGTGCCGTGTCCAAGAACCCCTACCTGGGATTCAAGGTCAAGGGCGCCAAGGCCGGCGACAAGGTCGTCGTCAACTGGGTGGACAACAAGGGCGACAAGAACAGCGCCGAAGCCACCATCGGCTAATCGGGCAACACACGAGCGGGGCTTCAGGCCCCGCTCACGCTTTTTTCATCAGGTTTCTGGAGGACGGCATGAAACAACAAATCATTATGAAACTGCTGACAGGTGTGGCTGGTCTTGGCATCGCGCTGGGCGCAGTCAGCGCTCACGCTTCGCCCGAGAAAGACCGGCAGGAATTGATTAAGTACTACACGACAAAATTCCCCAACGTCAAGCTTGAGGATTACGTCTACGGCGCGCTGGCATTCGACGCCGACAGCAAGGCGCAGTACGAAGCCATCATGGAATTCCCGCCGTTCGAGTCGCAGGTCGAGGCGGGCCGCAAGATGTGGGAAACCCCGTTCAAGAACGGCAAGACCTATGCGAGCTGCCTGCCCAACGGCGGCAAGCAGATCGCCGGCAATTACCCCATGTTCGACGAAGCCCGTGGCAAGGTCGTGACGCTGCACGATGTAATCAACAGCTGCCGCACCGCCAACGGAGAGGAAGCCTTCAAGGTCGACGACATGAAGACCATGGGTGTGCTCACGGCCTATATGCGCACCCTGTCCGACGGCATGCTGATGAACGTCAAGGTGGAAGGCCCCAAGGCAACGGCTGCATATGAAGACGGTAAAAAAACCTTCTACAGCCGCAAAGGCCAGCTCAATTTCGCCTGCGCTACCTGCCATGTGCAGAACGGCGGCAACTACCTGCGCTCCGAGCTGATCTCGCCTGTCATCGGCCACGCCGTGCACTGGCCGGTGTTCCGGGGCGGCGACAATCTGGTGACGCTGCAACAGCGCTACCAGGGCTGCTTCACGCAGGTCCGCCAGGTTCCGCCGCCCCAGGGGGGCGAAACCATGAACAACCTGGAGTACTTCCACTCCGCGCTGTCCAACGGCCTGCCGCTGAAAGCCTCGGTGTTCCGCAAGTAAACTGCGCCACCGCGTAAAGAAGCCCGGGCAACCGGGCTTTTTTATTGATGAAGCTGTGCGAAATGACCGGCCGCCATGAGCCGGAGCTACTATTTACGGGCTTTTCACCGTAATCGACAATAACAGCAGTCAATATTCATTCAATTCTGAGGAGCGCCCCATGCATATGAACCGTCGCGAGTTTCTGCAACTGCTGGCCGTCGCCGCCGCGTCCGGCATGGCGCTGGACAGCAAGTCCGCACTGGCAGGCAATGCACCGGCCAATTTCTACGATGTGCCGCGCCACGGCAACGTCTCGTTCATGCACTTCACCGACTGCCATGCACAGCTGCTGCCGGTATGGTTCCGCGAGCCCAACGTCAACCTGGGCGTTGGCGGCGCGCTCGGCAAGGTGCCGCACCTGGTCGGCCAGCACCTGCTGAAGCAATACGGTATCAAGCCCGGCAGTGCCGAAGCCCACGCCTTTACCTACCTCGACTTCACTGAAGCCGCCAGGGTCTACGGCAAGGTCGGCGGTTTTGCCCATCTGAAAACCCTGGTCGACAAGATACGCGCACAACGCCCCGGCGCCTTGCTGCTGGACGGCGGCGACACCTGGCAGGGCTCGGCCACCTCGCTGTGGACCAACGCGCAGGACATGGTCGACGCCTGCATCAAGCTCGGCGTCAACATCATGACCCCGCACTGGGAATCGACCTTCGGCGCCGAACGGGTTGTGGAAGTCGTCAACAAGGACTTCAAGAAGGCCAACGTCGACTTCGTCGCGCAGAACATCGTCACCAACGATTTCGGCGACCAGGTGTTCAAGCCTTACACCATGAAGGAACAGAACGGCGTGAAGATTGCCGTGATCGGCCAGGCCTTCCCCTACACGCCGATTGCCAACCCGCGCCACATGGTGCCGGACTGGAGCTTCGGCATCCGCGACGACAGCATGCAGAAATGGGTGGACGAGGCGCGCACCAAAGGCGCCCAGGTTGTCGTCGTGCTGTCGCACAACGGCATGGACGTCGACCTCAAGATGGCCAGCCGCGTCACCGGCATCGATGCCATTTTCGGCGGCCACACGCACGACGGCGTGCCGCAGCCGGTCAAGGTCAAGAATGCCAAGGGCATCACGCTTGTCACCAACGCCGGCTCCAACGGCAAGTTCCTCGGCGTGATGGATTTCGAGGTCAAGGGCAGGCGCGTGACCAGCTTCAAGTACCGCCTGCTGCCGGTGTTCTCCAACCTGCTGCCGGCCGATCCGGCAATGGACGCGTACATCAAGAAAGTGCGCGCGCCTTACGAGAGCAAGCTCAGCGAGAAACTCGCCGTCACCGACGACTTCCTGTATCGCCGCGGCAACTTCAACGGCACCTGGGACCAGTTGCTGGTCGACGCGATGATGGACGTCAAGGGTGCGGACGCGGCCTTCTCGCCCGGCTTCCGCTGGGGCACCACGCTGCTGCCGGGCGACCCCATCACGATGGAACGCCTGATGGACCAGACTGCGATCACCTACCCGCAGACCACGCTGACCAACATGACGGGCGAAATGATCAAGACCATCATGGAAGACGTCGCCGACAACCTGTTCAACGCCGATCCCTACTACCAGCAGGGCGGCGACATGGTGCGCGTGGGCGGCATCGAGTACACCATTGCCCCCAACGCGACCATCGGCAAGCGGGTCAGCAACATGACCATCAAGGGCAAACCTGTGGATGCCAGGAAAACCTACAAGGTCGCCGGCTGGGCGCCTGTCGCCGAAGGCGCACAGGGGGAGCCGATCTGGGACGTCGTCGCCAGCTACCTGCGCGACAAGAAGGTGATCAAGGGCTTGAAACTGAACGAGCCCAAGATCATCGGGGTCGGCAAATCCAACCCGGGTATCGCCGACTATCAAGGCGGGGTGTCCTGAGCAATCCACGTTTGTAAAAAAGGGGCGCAAGCCCCTTTTTTACGTCTGCAGCAAGCTCAATCCCTCGCTGGCGACGGTCTCCATGGGGTGCGCGGTTCCGGGCGAGCTTGCGCCAGTTCCCGCAAGAAGGCCTGCTGCAATGCGGTCAGGGTGGGCGAGGCCTGCCCGAACAATTGACATTCCAGCTGGCGGACTGGGTCTGCCACATCACACCCCCCGGTTTCCTGTGCCAGGCGGCGCTGCCATTCGCCGAGACTGGGTGCGGCAGGCTGGCCTGTGAGCGAAAACTGTCGCACCGCCTGCGCCAGTTCGGCGATGCCCAGCGCCTGGCGAATCGCGCGCAGGCCGCGACGCCGCGCCAGCCGCCAGCGTGCCATGCGGCGGATCTGCCAAGCCAGCGCGGCCAGCAGCAGCAACCCCGCCAGGCCGCCCGCCACCTGCCCGGCAAGTTGCCAGCGCGGATCGAACACCACGATCGAGCGGCCCGGCAATATCTGACTGGCTAGCTGGCCGCGCGCCGGGTCGTACCAAGGTAGATTTAGCGTCGGCAGCGTGATTTCACCGCTCGCACGCGGCTGCAGGAACAGGGTAACGGCATAGTGCGACAGCGGGGAGTTCAGATCGTCCGGCGGGATCGCTTCGATCAGCGGCGGATACACGCCGAGCACGGGCGACTCGCGCAGCTGCAAGTCGAGCAGCGCCTTGAGGCCGTCCACGCTGTAGCCGCCTGCCACCTCGAAGCGCCAGCTGAGCGGGCGCCACAGCGGCCAGCGCGCAGGCAAGCGGTCGGCCTGAATGCGGGGTGCGACCGGCGGCACGTGGGCAGGCAACCAGGCCGGCAAGGCAGCGACATCGAAACTCAGCGGCGTTGTCCCGGGGAAACGCAGGCGCTGGCCGAAGCGGCTGGCGTCGAGCATGGGCACGCCAAGGGAAGCCGCGCCTTCCCGGGTGGCCAGCAACGCCCAATGAAAGCGGTGCAGGGTGCAGGCTTCGCCTGCCCGTTCGCCTTCGCCCGCCTCTTCGCCCAGAACGCGCAGCACGCGCCCGGCCTGTGTCGGCAGCGCCGGGCGCTGCCATTGCAGGCTGCCGTCGTCGCAGATCGAAAGGCTCAGGCGCGCCGGCTGGTTCACCCGCAGTGCTGCCGGCTCAAGGACCCAGTTGGCCGTCACCCGCGGCACGGCTTCGCTGCCGTCGGTGACGGCCAGCGGCAGCGCACGGGTACGCCATGTGCCCAGTTGCAGCGGCGGGATCGGCATGTCGCCGGCAAGCCGCGGATACAGCGTCAGCACCAGGGTATCGCTGTCCGTGCCCCGGCTGCGGGTGCGCGCGAACACCTCGAAACGGGCGTCGAGCGGCACCAGGTCGAGCGCGTCGAGATCGAGTCCGCGTGCCTGAACCGTCAGGCTGAGCGGCTCGCCCAGCGCCACGGCAGACCGGTCCAGCTGCGCGGTCAACGACGCGGCGTGGGACGCGCTGCCCGCCAGCAATGCCATCAATATCAGCGTCTTCACCATGGCGGCCGCTCCGCGTCATCGTGCCGGGCATCCTGTTGCAGCAGGTTTTTCAACAGGCCTGCCGGACGGTCTTCCAGGCGTTCGAGTTTCTTCAGACCCGACAGCGCCAGCCGCGGATCGACCGCCACTTGAGGGCGCGGCGCGTCAGCACCCTGGTGCGCGGCACCAGCCGCCTGTGCGTTGCGCTCGACCTGCATGCCGGCCGCTTCGGACTCCGGGTCGTCGGGCATCTGCCCAGCCTGCCCATCCGGCTGGATGCGGCCTTCGGCCAGGAAGCCGCGCCGGCCGCCGAGGTCGCTTTGCATCGGCGCATCGGGGCGCTGGCGGCGCAGCCGCTGCCAGGCTTTGTCCCGATTCGAGCTTGCGTTGGCATCGCCCGGCCGCAGACGCAGCACGGTTTCGAAGGCCTCCCAGGCGGCCTGCCACTGGCCGCGGCCGTAGTGCGCATTGCCCAGGTTGTAGAGCGCATCCGCGCGCTGGGCGTCATTTTCCGCCAGCAGCAGCGCGGCGCCGAAATGGCGCGCCGCCGTCGCATACTCGGCCTGCCGCCAGGCGGCGGCGCCCGCGCCCATCTGCCCCTTGTAACCGCCGGCCTGGACATACAGAGCTCGCGCGCTGGCGAAGTTTTTCTGCTGCCAGGCCTGCCAGGCCGCGGCTTCGTCGGCCCACGCGTCCGACGGTGCCAGCGTCGCCCCCCAGACCGCGAGCGCGCTGAGCGCCGCTACCCGGCGCGGCAGGGACACAGCCATCAACAGCGCCAGCGCGGGCGCCAGGCACCAGGCATAAAGCTCGCGCCACGCCCTCGCCCCAAGCGCATCGACGGGGTCGCCGGGCAGGACTGCGATCCCACCGTCATGCAAGGCCGACCAATCGGCATCGCCATCGCTCACCGCAGCGAAACGCCCACCTGTTGTGTGTGCCCACTGGCGATAGGCTGCTACGGCCATGCGGCTTTGCACCTGCGCCCCGTCCTGTTCGGCGTAGCCGCCGTCCGGCAGCGGCACCGGCGCGCCCGCTTCACTGCCCAGACCCAGCACGAACAGCGGCAGCCGGGCCTGGCGCAAGCCCTCCACGGCGGCTTGTGCCTTTTCGTCGGCGCTGTCGGCGTCGCTCAGCAACAGGATGGCCTTGGCGCGGCCAGGCGCGGCATCGAGCTGCGCGCGCGCCAGGTCGAGCGCGGCCGCCAGGTTCGTGCCCTGCGCTTCGATCAGGCGCGGATCGACCTGGTCGAGCGCGCGTTGCAGCAGCGCCGCATCGTCGGTGGGCGGCAGCAGCATGCCCGCCTCGCCGGCATAGAGGATGAGCCCCACCCGCTCGCCCTGCAGCCGCGGCAGCCAGTCCAGCAGTTCGAGGCGCGCGCGGGTGAGCCGATCGGGCGCGATGTCGGTGGCGCGCATCGAGGCGGACACGTCGAGCACCGCCATCACCGTCACCCGATGGCGCGGCGCGGGCCGGCCGTCCTGCACCTCCAGCGGCAGGCGCGGCCCGGCGGCGGCGAGCGCCAGCAGCACCCAGGCCAGTCCGTGCGCCAGCGCGCGCCAGCGCACGCTGGCCTGCGCGACAGGCTGGTTTGCCGCCCACGGCAGCAGATCGGCATCGGCATAGCGCAACAGCCGCGCATGCCGCGCCCGTCGCCACCAGACGAACACGAGCGGCAACATGGCCAGCCACAGCCACAGCGGTTCGCGCCAGTGCAGATGCAGCAGGGACTCGATCATGGGGTTTGCCTGAGAGTGAGCCAGCGCGCCCACGCCAGCGCGACCGCCGCCAACGCCAGCAGCACCCAGTACCACTCGCGCACCTGGCGGTGCTGCGCCGGGCGCGACAGGGTCGGTTCGAGCTGGTCGATGGCGCGGATCACGCGCGCGGCGTCGTCGGCGCTGGCGATCGCAAAATGCTGTCCGCGGCTGAGCCGTGCCAGGTCAGCCAGATCGGGCTGCGGATCGGGTTCGACCAGATGGGACCCGCTGCGCGCGGCGCGGCCCGCCGCGAAGGGGTCGCTGCCGAACTGCAGGGTGTGGATCGCCACCCCGGCCTGGCGCGCCACGGCCAGCGATTCGGCGGGCGTCAGCGTGCCGGCGTTGTTGTCGGCGCCGTCGCTCACCAGGAGGATGGCCGGGCGCAGGCGGCGCGTGCGAACCTGCTTCAGCGCCATGCCGAGGGCGTCGCCGAGCGCGGTATCGGGGCCCGCCATGCCGACCTGCAGCCGCTGGATCTGGGCGATGGCGTGCAAGCGGTCGAAGGTCGGCGGGGTCAGCGTCGCCACCTCGCTGCCGAACACGATAACGCCGAAGCGGTCGCCGGGACGGCCTTCGATGAAGCGGCTCAGCGTGTCCTTCAGCACTGTCATGCGTTCGACCTCGAGCCCGCCTTGCTTGAAATCGCGGATGCTCATGGTGAGTGAGGTGTCGATCAGCAGCACCATGTCGCGCCCTTCGGGCGGCGGCGTGATCCAGTCGCCGACCTGGCGCGGCTGCGCCAGCGCCAGCACCAGCACGCCGAACGCCAGCCCGCGCAGCAGGACCGGCCGGCGCAGGCTGGGCGCGGGCAGCTGACCCAGCGCCGCCAGCGGCAGTGCCGGATGGTTGAGTACCACGCCCGGCGCGTCGACGCCCTGAGTTTCCCCCGACACACGGCGCCAGGCCAGCCAGCCCCAGGCCGCGACCGGCAGCAGCAGGGCCAGCCAGAGCGGCTGCGCCAGTTCAAATCCGGGCGGCAAGCCCCATTCAGACATGGCGTTCCCAGGCACGTGCGGTTTCGCACAGGGCCGCCAGCGCAGCGTAGCCATCGGGCGGCGACGGCGCAAAGCGCAGCTGTTCAAGGGCCTTCGCCCACCCCGACCAGGCGGCGGGATCGATTCCAGACGGGCACTGCGCGGCGTCCACCCGCGACAGGCGGTAGCGTGCGCGCGCCCAGGCGTCGAACCGCGCAGCCAGCGCCGGCACGGTGTCCTGCTGATGGGCTACGGCAGACGCCAGGCCTCGCAACGCCCGGGCCGGGCGGCGTCGATGCCACAGCCAAACCGCCACCGCGGCCAACGTCACGCACGCCATCCCCACAACAGCCCCCCACCCCGGCAGGCTGCTGCCGGTCGCCACGATTTCAGACGCGGCCGGCACGATGATGTCGGCGAGTTCGTTGCGCGGGTCAGCCATGAATCAGCAGCGCGACCAGATCGTCGGCCTCGCTGTTCACCTGCTGATGGCGCGCCCCGGCACGGGCGAGGCGCACGGCCTGCGCCGCCAGATGATCGGCGAACGCGCTGCGGACAGCGCCGCGCACCGCGGTCTCGCCGGTGTCGAGCCACACCCGCTGGCCGCTCGCCATGTCGTGAAAACGCACCAGCCCCATCTCCGGCAAGGCACGCTCGGCCGGGTCGACGATCTGGATCGCCCACACGTCGCAGCGCGCGGCCAGCCGCGCCAGCGGCGTCACGTGTTCCTCGGTCAGCCAGGCGAAATCGCTGATCAGCACCACCCGCGCGCCGCGCGGCAGGTTCGCGTCCAGCGCGGCGAGACGGTCGGCATGGTGGAGGAATTCGGTCGGCGCGGGATCGGCCAGCGGCGGGCACGGCGCTGCCGCCGCTTCGATCAGTCCGAGCGCTGCCAGGCGGCCATGGCGTGCGGGCAGGGTTTCGTCCTGTGCATTCCACAAGGTGGCGCCGATCACGCCATTGCGTTCGGCGGTGGCGAACGCCAGCACGGCAGCCACCCGCGCCGCTTGGGTGGCCTTGAGCCGGCGGCGCGTGCCGAAGCGCATCGTCGCGCCGCGATCGACCACCAGATGCACCAGCGGCTGGCGCTCCTCGCGGTAGATTTTCAGGTGCGGGCGGCCGGTACGCGCAGTGGTGCGCCAGTCCATGTCGCGGATGTCGTCGCCCGCGCTGTACGGGCGCGATTCCTCGAAATCCAGCCCGCGCCCGAGCCAGCGCGACGCCCAGTCGCCTGCATGATGGTCGTGCACCTCGCGCACCGGCAGCATCGCCAGCAGGCTGGCCTGCGCCGCCAGCGCGGCGAGGTCGGCCGCCGCAATCAGCGGCGCGTGGAGGACGGCCTGCGCCCGGTCCGGCTGCCTACGCCCGCGCACCAGCTGCTTCAGCCGCGCGGGCATCACGGCGCGGGAATGGCCTCGAGCAGGCCGGCGATGAAGGTGTCGCGGCCGAGTTTCTGCAGCCGCGCGTCGAGGCTCAGGGTGATGCGATGGCGCAGGCAATCGGCGGCCAGCTCGCGCACGTCGTCCGGCGTCACATAGTCGCGGCCGCGCAGATAGGCGGCGGCCGCCGACGCGTGCAGCAGGGCGAGCGAGGCGCGCGGGCTGGCGCCCACCTCCACCGCCTGCGCCCAGTGGGCGCGCCACTCGCCGGGCGCCCGGGTGGCGCGCACCAGCGCGACAATGTAGCGCTCGACTTCGTCCGACACGTGCACCTGCCGCACCTCCTCGCGCGCCGCCAGCACCGTGGCGGTATCGACCACCGCCGTCAGCGGCGCGCGCCCGGCGACCGCCGGATGCGCGCGGTCGCGCCGCAGGATTTCCAGTTCCTCGGCGTCGTTCGGGTAATCCAGCGAGACATGCAGCAGAAAGCGGTCGAGTTGCGCTTCCGGCAGCGGGTAGGTGCCCGCCTGCTCCAGGGGATTCTGCGTGGCCATCACCATGAACAGCGGCGGCAGCGGGCGCGTCACCCCGCCCACCGTGATCTGGTGCTCCTGCATCGCCTCCAGCAGCGCGGCCTGCACCTTGGCGGGCGCGCGGTTGATCTCGTCGGCAAGGATGATTTCGTGGAACAGCGGGCCTTCGACGAATTCGAAGCGGCCCTCGTGATAGATATCGGTTCCGGTGAGGTCGCCCGGCAGCAGATCCGGGGTGAACTGGATGCGGCGGAAGCTGCCGTGGATGGCGGCGGCCAGCGTCTTCACCGCGGTCGTCTTGGCCAGTCCCGGCAGGCCCTCGACCAGCACGTGGCCGTCGGCGAGAAGGCCGATGATGAGCCGGTCGAGCAGGGTCTCCTGGCCGACGATGACCGTTGATAAGGCATTGCGCAGCTCAAGGATGCTCGACTGTCTGGACATGGTTTTTCAGGCTCGATATTGAAGAAGGATCATCGGGGCGAATCGTGCGGTTTGGGAATGGTCAAAAAGGCTGCCCTCTGTTGAGAGATACGGCGTCAGCCGAGCAGGCGTTCCACCATCCAGTACGCACCGGTGAGCGCGATCAATGCCGACAGCGGCATCACCACCCGCGTGCGGTACCACGGCTTGTTGCGGAACCCATAGCCGACCGCCAGAAACGCGAGCGCGATCACCGCCAGTTGTCCGCCTTCCACGCCGACATTGAAGGCCACCAGGCCGGTGACAAAATCTTCGCGCGGCAGCCCGATCTCGGTGAGCACGCCGGCAAAGCCGAGTCCGTGCAGCAAACCAAAAGCAAAAACCACGAACACCCGCCACGCGTGCAAACGGTCAGTGAGCAGGTTCTCGACCGCCACCGCCACAATCGACGCGGCAATCAGCGGCTCGACGACCGCCGGCGACAGCGCGATCACACCATACACGCTCAATGCCAGCGTGATGGAGTGGGCGAGCGTGAATGCCGTGACCTGCCATAGCAGCGGTGCAAGCCGTGTGCTCAGCAGGAACAGGCCAAGCACGAACAGCATGTGATCCAGCCCCTTGGGCAGGATGTGCGTGAAACCGAGCACCAGGTATTGACTGAATACCCCCGTGCGCGTGGCGCCGGCAACCTCGCCGGCGAGCGGATAGGTCGCGCTCGACTCGCCTTCCCGTACCCAGGCGGCAATGATCTCGCTGTCCCCCGCCCGGTGCAGGCGCAACACGCTGCCGCCATACTGCGGCGCATAGGTCCAGCGCAAGGTCTTCGCACCGGGCGGAATGCTGCCGGTGAGCCGCACGGTGGTAAGCCGCGCGCGTGCCAGATCGCCAGGCTCGGGGATGTCGAGAGCCGCGAGATCCGGCACGCGGCGCACGCCGTCGAACTCCAGGCGCACGCCGTCACGGTATTGCGGCCAGAAGGCACGAATGCGTGCTTCAAGTTCGTTTGTCGGCAAGGCGCGCAAGCCGTTATAACGCTCAGCGTTCGGCGACTCGCTGGTGTCGCTGTGCGCCGGGCTCACGCCGGCCAGCAAGGCTTCCATGTTGACCTGCAAGCTGACCTGATAAGTTCCGTCGGCTTGCAGATGCACATCGACGACTGCCGGGCGGATTTCGTGCGCCGCGACCGGCAGTGCGCACAGGCACAGCAGGAATCCGAGCAGCAGTCGAAATGAATCGTGAATGGACACTTTGCAGGCGGTGTTATGCTTCAGAAAATTCATCATCCCGATAAGCTGTGCAAGCAATGAGTAACCCAAACATGTGGCGCGAGTGTAGCCGATCCGGATGGCTGCTGGCCGTCCTGCTGTGGCTGGTGGCGCCCGCCGCGGCGCATGAATTCTGGATCGAGCCGGCAAACTTCCGGCCACCCGTCGGCAAGCCACTGGACGTACAGCTGCTGGTCGGCCAGGATTTTCGCGGCGACACCGTGATCTACCTGCCGGATGCTTTCGAACGCTTCGCGACGATTACCTCGCGTGGCAGGCAGAACGTATCCGGTCTTCCCGGCGACGACCCGGCTGCGCGCCTGACACCGGCCGAGCCCGGGCTCATGCTCATCGCCTACCAGAGCACGCCTTATGAGCTGAAGCTGGATGGCAAGACCTTTGAGCGCTATCTGGGCATGGAAGGGCTTGATGGAATCCGCGCCTTGCGTGCGCAACGCGGTGAGCAAGACAGGCCGGTGCACGAGGTGTACACGCGTTACGCCAAGTCGCTGATCGCGGTCGGTGGCCGCGACGATGGCCTCGATGCCAGACGGCCCATCGGCCTGCGGCTGGAAATCGTGCCGCAGACGGCCATCTACCGCCTCAAGCGCGACCAGCCGCTTGAAGTGCAACTGCTGTACGAAAACCGGCCGCTCGCCAACGTGCAAGTGCTGGCGCTCTCGAAAACAAAGCCCAAGACCCGGCTGCTGCAGCGGACCGATGCCAACGGACGCGCGCGCTTTGTCCTGCCGCATGCCGATGTCTGGCTGCTGTCCGCAGTCCACATGATCCCGGCGCCGGCCGACGCGAAGGCAGACTGGGAAAGTTTCTGGGCCTCGCTCACCTTCGACACCGACGACCGGCCCTAAGGGTTTCGCCGGCCAGTCAGGGTTTGCGCCACAAAGCCTGCCAGCCTTCAATCCCCAGCCGCTGCAGGGTCTCGATATTGCGCTCGTAAATGGTCTCGGCTTCGGGGAAGGCCGCCACCGCCCGCCCGATGCTCGCCTCGCGCAGCAGGTGCAGGGTGGGGCACGGCGCGCGGTTGGTGTAGTTGCCGAGGTCGTCCGGCTCGGTGCCTTCGAACTGGAACTGCGGATGGAAACTGGCGATCTGGATCACGCCTTCCAGACCGTGCTCGTCGACGGCGGCCTCGGCCAGCTGCATGAAATCGTTGAAATCGAGGAAATCGGGCAGCAGCGTGGGGTGGATCAGCAGCGTCGTGTCGATTTCACCGGGATCGGCTTCCGCCAGAAAATCCAGCTCGCGGTCGAGGTCCTCCAACAGGCCGTCGAGATGCGGTGCCCGGCTCACCACGAAGCGCACCTGGTTCTTCACGTAGACCGCCTTGGCGAACGGGCACAGGTTCAGCCCAATCACTGCTTTTTCGATCCATTGCCGCATCGCCGCGATGACGTCCTCGTCGCTCATCTTCCCTGTCCTTACCGCCTGTAAGGCCGGAACTTTAACGGATACAATGCTTTATTGTTCGACGTTCACGCACGAAACCACACCAACACCATGAAAAGCAGCGCCATCCGCCAGAGCTTCCTCGAATTTTTCGCTTCCAAAGGTCACACCATCGTGCCGTCCAGCCCGCTGGTTCCGGGCAACGACCCCACCCTCTTGTTCACCAACGCCGGCATGGTGCAGTTCAAGGACGTGTTCACCGGCCAGGACACGCGGCCCTACACCCGCGCGGTATCGTCGCAGCGCTGCGTGCGCGCCGGCGGCAAGCACAACGACCTGGACAACGTCGGCTACACCGCGCGCCACCACACCTTTTTCGAGATGCTGGGCAACTTCAGCTTCGGCGACTATTTCAAGCGCGAGGCGATCAAGTACGCCTGGGAATTCCTGACTGAAGTTCTCAAGCTGCCGACCGAAAAACTCTGGGTCACGGTCTACGCCGAGGACGACGAAGCCTACGACATCTGGCACAACGACATCGGCGTGCCGAAGGAACGCATCGTCCGCATCGGCGACAACAAGGGCGCGCGCTACGCCAGCGACAACTTCTGGGCGATGGGCGACACCGGCCCCTGCGGCCCCTGCACCGAAATTTTCTACGACCACGGACCGGAGGTCGCGGGCGGCCCGCCCGGCTCACCCGACGAGGACGGCGACCGCTACATCGAAATCTGGAACAACGTGTTCATGCAGTTCAACCGCGACGAATCAGGCACCATGCATCCGCTGCCCAAGCCCAGCGTCGACACCGGCATGGGGCTGGAGCGCATTTCGGCGGTGATGCAGCACGTGCATTCCAACTACGACATCGACCTGTTCCAGGTCTTGATTCAAGCGGCGGCGCGCGAACTCCCTCACCCCAACCCTCCCCCGGGGGGAGAGGGTGCGAACGCTGAGCCCAAACCGATTTACGACCTTGCCAGCAACTCGCTCAAGGTCATCGCCGACCACATCCGCGCCTGTTCCTTCCTCATTGTCGACGGCGTCATCCCCGGCAACGA
This sequence comes from uncultured Gammaproteobacteria bacterium, assembly GCA_947085345.1. Taxonomy (GTDB): domain Bacteria; phylum Pseudomonadota; class Gammaproteobacteria; order Burkholderiales; family Thiobacillaceae; genus Thiobacillus. The sequence continues at coordinate 26,007 of CAMTWC010000052.1, forward strand.
GGGGCGCGGCTACGTGCTGCGCCGCATCATCCGCCGCGCCATCCGCCACGGTTACAAGCTGGGCGCGCGCACGGCCTTCTTCCACCGCATCGTGCCGGATCTGGCGGCGGTGATGGGCGAGGCCTATCCCGAACTGGTGAAGGCGCAACCCCGCGTGATGGACATCCTGCGGCAGGAGGAGGAACGCTTCTTCGAGACCATCGAGCACGGCATGGGCATCCTCGAAGCGACGCTGAAAACGCTGCCTGCCGGCGGCACCTTCGACGGCGAACTGGCGTTCAAGCTGCACGACACCTATGGCTTTCCTTTGGACCTGACCGCCGACATCTGCCGCGAGGCGAATGTCAGCGTGGACACCGCCGCCTTCGACGCCGCCATGCAGCGGCAGAAGAACCAGGCGCGCGCCGCCGGCAAGTTCAAGCTCGGTGCCGGGCTGGAGTATGCGGGTGCGGCGACGACCTTCCACGGCTACGACACGCTGGCGCACGACGGCACCATCCTCGCGCTCTATCGCGACGGCAGCGCCGTCAACGAACTGCGCGAAGGCGAACTCGGCGTGGTGGTGCTCGACCACACGCCGTTTTACGCCGAGTCCGGCGGTCAGGCCGGCGACCGCGGCGTGCTGCAGGGTTACAACGGCAGCTTCGAAGTCGAGGACACGCAGAAAATCCTGGCGCAGGTATTCGGCCATCACGGCATCGTCAAAACCGGCGTGCTGAAGGTCGGCGAGCCGGTGTTGGCGAAGGTCGACGCGGACAACCGCGCGCGCACCATGCGCAACCACTCGGCCACCCACCTGATGCACAAGGCGCTGCGCGAAGTGCTGGGCGATCACGTGCAGCAGAAGGGCTCGCTGGTGGACGCCGACAAGACCCGCTTCGACTTCGTGCAGCCCACGCCCATGACCGACGCGCAGATCCGCGAAGTGGAAGCGCGCGTCAACGCCGAGATTCTCGCCAACACCGCGACGCAGGCGCGGGTGATGCCGATCGAAGAGGCGCAGAAAACCGGCGCGATGATGCTGTTCGGCGAGAAATACGGCGACGAGGTGCGGGTGCTCGACATCGGCAGCTCGCGCGAATTGTGCGGCGGCACCCACGTCGCGCGCACCGGCGACATCGGCGCCTTCAAGATCCTGCTGGAAACTGGCGTCGCCGCCGGCATCCGCCGGATCGAGGCGACCACCGGCACCGGTGTGCTCGCCTACCTCGGCGAAACCGAGAAGCATCTCGGCGCGATCGCACAGCTGGTCAAGGCCACCCCCGCTGAAGCCGCCGAGCGCGTGGCGCAGTTGATGGAACACAGCCGGGCGCTGGAGAAGGAGCTCGACCGTCTGAAATCCAAGCTGGCAGCCAGCGCCGGCGACGAACTGATGCAGCAGGCTGTCGACATCAAAGGCGTGCGGGTGCTGGCAGCACAGCTCGACGGCATCGACGCCAAGGGCCTGCGCGAAACCGCCGACAAGCTGCGCGACAAGCTGAAGTCCTGCGCCCTGGTGCTGGGCACGGTTGCCGACGGCAAGGTCAGCCTGATCGCCGCGGTGACGCCCGACGTCATCAGCAAAATCAAGGCCGGCGAACTGGTCAACCATGTCGCCGCCCAGGTCGGCGGCAAGGGTGGCGGCAAGCCCGACATGGCGATGGCGGGCGGCAGCGAACCGGGTGCGTTGCCGGCGGCACTCGCCTCGGTGCAGGCCTGGGTACAGTGCAAGCTGGCCTGATGGGCGGGGCAGGTACAGAATTTGCCGTATCAACCGTAAATTGTCTGTTCGCGACCCGTCTCGCCGGAGTAGCCCGCTCAACATGAATTCACTGGTCGGTAAAATCACCTCGCAATTCGCGCGTCTTGCGCCGTTTGTCCAACGCGGCGGCGACCCGCTGGCCAGCATCAAGGCAGCGACCCGCTGGGTGGAGAGCCTGCCCCTCGGCGACGCGTTCAAGTGCCAGCAAGCCATCGCCAACGAACTCAAGCGCTTCAACGCGCATTCGACGCAATACACGAAAGATCGTCTGGCCATCTTCATGCTGCTGGACGAAAAATCGCGCGGCCCGCAGGACACGCTGGCGCGCCAGTATCTGCGCAATCCACGCATGTCGCGCCAGGTGGAGAGCCAGCTCTGGCATGCCGTATATGGCCTGTATTGGGAAACCGCGCGCGGTTATCACGCCTTTGTGCTGCACCTTGCCCGCGAAACAGGCAGGAACCACCACGACGGTTTGATTCCACTGATCACCCTGCGCGCCATCCGCGTCATGGGTCAACTGCTGAAATGGCGCGCAATACGCTATCTGCCGGCGGCCGCGAAACTCTGGCTGTGGCTGCACAATCTTTACCGCATCGCCGAAACCGAAGGATTCCATCGTCAGCCCCAGCGGATTTATGCCGAAGATGCGTCCGAGTGCAACTGCGAAACAGCCTATCTGCACATCCTGATGGTGGACCTGGCCAATTCCGGATCGCTCTACCCCAGACAGTTCGACCTGCTCGACCACTGGCTGTGCGGCTGGCACGGCATGCTGAAGCTTGACGACCGTTTCGACGCCAACGTCCATACCTTCGTCGTCGACCTGTCGGCCGACCACGGGCCACGCCGCGTGCGCAAACCCGAAAGTGCCAAGCCCCTGCGTTTCTGGGCGACGGCCGATCTGCTGCAAAAAATGCAGGCCACGCGCACCGCCCTGCGCGAAGGACGCGCGCCCATACAACTCGGCCTGACCGAAATCGGCCGCACCGGCGAAAGCCTTGAACTGCTGGATTACCTGCAGCATCGCTGGGCTGCGCTGGAGGCGCGCGAACAGCGGCGCGCGCCGCGCGCGTCGGTCAAACGGCTGGCCGATGTGGTGCACGGCCTCAACGCCATCGTCAACCAGATCAAGGCGGCCGACCGGCACGCCGGCGTCTCGCCTTATGGCATCGGGCTCAATTACAACGAGGCCGACGATGTGCAGGTATATGGCTTCATCACCGACCGCACCCGGGAACGCGCCTCGCAGATGCATGCCCCGCCCACCCCGATATCCCCCGATGTCGAACGCTGGGTCATGCATGACGAAAGCGAATACGGCTATGGGGCCATCATCGAGGCGCGCGACAAGGACTGGCTCCGCGTCGGCGCCCTGATCGGCATCAAGGCGCATGACGTCGACAAATGGAAAATCGGCATCGTTCGTCGCCTCTCGCGCATCAACGAAGACACCAGTTCGATCGGCATCGAAACGCTGGCCGAAATGCCCACGCTGGCCATGCTGTACGAAACCGCCACGCCGGGCCACGCCGCAAACGGGTTCGACAACAACGGCATGCCGCACCCCAGCCTGTGGCTGGGCAGCGATCCGAACAGCATTGTGATCGATCCGGTTCATTTCACCCCCGGCAAGGTCTTCGAAGTTCATGACGCAACGGAACGCAAGTTCATCGCCCTGGGCAACCCGCTTGAGCACAGCGAAGGCTGGATGCGCGTCATTGCCGAGCCCGTGATCAGCTGACATTCCCGCTGCCACACCACCCTGTCGGCCGCCCCGCCGCCGTCCGGCCGGTTTGCCCCGGTTTTACTTTCATCGGGTCTCTGGCACAATCGTCGAGAATCCGACACGCGCAACAAGCATCCCAAAAGACAGGCGCGATTCCGGCACCATTCGACCAGGAGGACATGTGGTCCAAACCAATAAGCCGAGCTTGCTGATCGTCGACGACGATCCGCTGATTTCCGATACGCTGACCTATGTGCTGAGCAAGGATTTCGACATATCGGCCGCCGAATCGCGCGCTCAGGTGAAAAGCCTGCTGATGCAGCTGGACGAGCCGCCGCAACTGGCACTGGTGGATCTGGGCCTGCCGCCGCAGCCGCACAAGCCAGACGAGGGCTTCGCCCTGATCGCCGACCTGCTGGGCATCTCGCCCAGCATCAAGATCCTGGTGCTGTCCGGCCAGAGCGACGAAGCCAACGCGCGTCACGCGCGCGCACTGGGCGCAATCGATTTTGTCGCCAAACCGTGCGAACCCGAGCGTCTGAAGTCCCTGCTGTTCAATGCGCTGCTGGTGCAGGACGCCGAGCGCAGTGCCGACAAGGCGCCCGCCCCCGTCAAGGATTCCGGCATCGTCGGTGAAAGCCCGGCGATGGACAAGCTGCGCCAGCAGATCAAGCAATACGCCGCCGCGCCTTTCCCGGTGCTGATCGAGGGCGAATCGGGCAGCGGCAAGGAGCGCGTCGCCTCCAGCCTGCACCAGCTGTCGCCGCGCGCGGCCAAGCCCTATCTGGCGCTCAACTGCGCGGCGATTTCGCCGACGCTGGTCGAGCCGACCCTGTTCGGCTACGCCAAGGGCGCGTTCACCGGCGCCACCAGTTCGCGCGCCGGCTATTTCGAGGAAGCCGAAAACGGCACGCTGTTCCTCGACGAGATCGGCGAACTGCCGCTGGAGTTGCAGGCCAAGCTGCTGCGCGTGCTGGAAAACGGCGAATACCAGCGCGTCGGCGAAACCCAGCCGCGCTTCTCCAACGCCCGCGTGGTGACCGCCACCAACCGCGACCTGCGCGCCGAAATCAAGGCGGGGCGCTTCCGCGCCGACCTCTACCACCGGCTGTCGGTGTTCACCATCGCCGTGCCGCCGTTGCGCGAGATGGGCGAGGACAAGCTCACGCTGTTGAATCACTTCCGCGATTTCTATGCTCACGAAGCCAGGAGCCAGCCGTTCTCGCTCGACGCGCGCGCGCAGCAGATGTGGGAGGACTACCATTTCCCCGGCAACGTGCGCGAATTGCGCAACATCGCCATCCGCCTCACCACCAAATACCCCGGCGTGGCGGTTAACGCCCAGCAACTGGAAGACGAACTCGATACCGACCAGGCCTATCCGCAGGAAATCCCGCTCGCCAGCGACGGCAAGGCGCTGATCGAACTGGCGCGCAAGCAGCTGCAGACGCTGGCCAACTTCAACCTCGACGTCACCCTGCGCCAATGGGAAAAAGCCTATGTCGAGGCGGCACTCAACATGACCCACGGCAACCTGTCGCAGGCGGCCAGGTTGCTGGGCATCAACCGCACCACGCTGTATAGCCGCATGCAGACTTACGGCAGCGAATAAGCCCCTGTGTACCTTGACTATTTCGGTCTGAAAGAAGCGCCCTTCCGCATCACGCCGAATACCGAGTACTGGTATGCCGGCGGGCAGCGCGGCGAAATGCTCGCCGCGCTGCTCTACGCCATCGGCCAGGGCGAGGGCATCATCAAGGTGGTGGGCGAAGTCGGCAGCGGCAAGACCATGCTGTGCCGCAAGCTGGTCGCCCAGCTGCCGGACAGCATCGACAGCGTCTACCTCGGCAACCCCACCCTGTCGGCGGACGACATGCTGGCGGCAATCCTGGCCGACCTCGGCATCGAGGCGCCCGAAAGCGGGCGGCAGGCCCGGCTGGCGCAGCTCAATGCCATCCTGCTGGCCCGCCACGAAGCCGGACGGCGCGTGGTGGTGTTCGTCGAGGAGGCGCAGGGCATCGCGCTCGACAACCTGGAATTCCTGCGGCTCTTGACCAACCTGGAAACCGCCACCGACAAGCTGCTGCAGATCGTGCTGTTCGGCCAGCCCGAGCTCGATGCGCAACTGGCCGAGCCGCGCATCCGCCAGTTGAAGGACCGTATCACCCTGAGCCTGAACCTGTCGCCGCTGACCGCACCCGAGGTGGCCGATTACCTGCGCGCACGCCTCGCGGTGGCCGGCTATCGCGGGCCCGACCTGTTTCCGCCGGCGCTCATTGTGCGCATGACACAGCTTTCCGGCGGCCTGTCGCGCCGCATCAACGTACTGGCCGACAAAACCCTGCTGGCGGCCTATGCCGGACAAACCCATACCCTGACCCCGGCTCACCTGGAGGCCGCAGCAAACGATGCCGACATGCAGCCGCCGCAAAGCCAGTCGGCCCCGCGTCCCGCACTGCGCCGCTGGATGTGGCCGGGCGTTGGTCTGGCGGCCGCGCTGGGCCTGCTGGCCTTCATCGCCTCGCAGTCGCTGCCGTCCACCACGCCGCTTCAGGCAGCCGCTACGCACGCGCCGCCGGCGCCGCCCACGCCCGATGTCACCGAACTGGCCCGGCAAACCCAACGCTGGCTCGCCGCTGCCGCGCCCGATACCCACGTCATCCAGGTGGCCTCGGCTAAAGAAGCTGGCAAGGCGGCCGTATTATTGGGGAGTTTGAACGCCGCCACGCCGCAACCGGTGCGGGTGCTGCACGGCCTGAGCCAGGGGTCGCCCGCCTGGATGATCCTGGCAGGCGAGTTTCCCGACCGCGAGGCGGCAATGGCGGCATTGCGCACGCTGCCGGCCATGCCCGCAAGCGACCCGTTTCTGCGCACGGTCGGCAAAATGCGCGGTGTAGTCATATCCACTGGATCACCATGAACGCTGTGTTGAAACGCCCACGACCGACAACCCTGGCCCTCGCCAGTCTGGTGATGATGGGCGGCTGTGTGCCGCCCCAGGCGTTCGACACGTCGTCCGGCCACATCACCCAGCCCACCCAGCCGGCCGTGCTGGCACCGCCGCCCGCGCCGGTGAAGGCCGCGCCCGCGCTGCCCCCGCCCAAGCCGGGCGCGCCGGTGCCGACCTACACCGTGGTGGTCAACGACGTACCGGTGAAAGACCTGCTGTTTTCCATCGCGCGCGACACCCAGTACAACATCGACCTGCATCCGGGGATATCCGGCAACGTCTCGCTCAATGCCGTGCAAGAGCCGCTGCCCGCCATCCTCGACCGCATCGCGCGGCAGGCCAACCTGCGCTACGAAATGAACGGCCGCACGGTGTCGATCATGCCGGATACGCCCTACGTCAAGACCTACACGGTCAACTACGTCAACGTCGCCCGCAACACGACTTCCAGCGTCGGCGTGGCCGCGCAGATCGCCAGCACGGGGGGCGGCGGCATCGGCACCGGAACCGGCGGCGCCAGCAACACGGCAACCGGAAACTCCTCCACCACCACGGTTGCAAGCCAGTCCAACAACGATCTGTGGGCCGTGCTTGCCGACAACATCCGAACGATACTTGCCGGCACCCGTGCGGTGACACAGAGCAATGAACAACGCGCGGCCCAACTGGATGCGGAAAAGGCGGCACGCGCCGAACGCGTATCGCAGGCTGAAGCCGCCAGCAAGGCCGGGGCCGGGGCGGCCAATCTGTTTACCGCGGCATTTGCCAACCAGCCGATAGGCGACGGCAAATATGACGTGGCGGCCAATCCGGTGGCGGGCACCATATCCGTTCTGGGAACGGCCAAACAGCAGGAACTGGTGCAACAGTATCTGGATCGGGTGATGCAGTCCGCGCAGCGTCAGGTGTTGATCGAGGCGACCATTGTCGAAGTGACGCTCAAGGATCAATATCGCACCGGCATCGACTGGTCAAAGGCCCTGCAGGGGACCACCGGCTGGACAATCAATGCCGTCGGCGGCGGCACCAATGCACTGGCAAGCACGCTGTCCCCCTTCATCCAGGCCACCTACACCAACACCGGCAACAACGGCTTCACTGCCGCGATCGACCTCCTGGAATCCTTCGGCAACACCCGCGTGCTGTCCAGCCCCAAGCTGATGGCACTGAACAATCAGACCGCACTCCTGAAAGTGGTGAACAATCTGGTGTACTTCACCATCACCGCGGACACCACGACCGCCGCCAATGTAGCGCAGACCACCACCTTCACCTCCACGCCGCAAACGGTTCCAGTCGGCATCATCATGTCAGTGCTGCCGCAGATTAACGAGAACGGCATGGTCTCGCTGACCGTGCGCCCCACCATCTCGCGCCAGGTCGGCACAGTCGAAGACCCCAACCCCGAACTGAAAAAGAACAATCTCGCCATCAGCAACCGCATCCCGGTCATCCAGGTGCGTGAAATGGAATCCCTGCTGCAGGTTCGCAGCGGCCAGACCGTGATCCTCGGCGGCCTGATCCAGGACGACAGCAACAACGCCCGCGACGGCATCCCCGTCCTCTCTCGCCCCGAAGGCATCGGCGCGGTATTCGGCCAGCACGAGCGCATCAACAGCCAGACCGAGCTGGTGATCTTCCTGCGCCCCATCGTCGTCTCCAATCCCACGCTGGAAAGCGAGGAGCTGCGTCAGTTCCAGCGCCTGCTGCCCAGCAGTGCACGGAGCAACCCTTGAGTCTGCTGCTCAAGGCCCTGAAGCAGGCCGAATCCACCAATGCGGACAAGTCCGCGGCCGGCAACCGGGATGAGGGTAACCTCGAACTGGAACCCCTGGGTGCGCAAGGCGTCGCCCAGGCACGCGAATGGGTGGAGCCGCCCCCTCTGCTGTTCGGCAGCAGCGGACTTTCCCCCGAACCGAACCGTGCGCCCGCTTTCCGCTGGCCGCGACTCTCGCTGGTGCCGCTCACCGCCCTGCTGGCCGCGCTGGTCGCGCTGGGCTACGGGATCCATCTTTATTTCGCCCTGCAGCCGCCGGCCGCCGTCCCCCCTTCCCCGGCCATCGCCGCCGCGCCCGCCTACCCCGTCACGGCGGAGCCCGCGCCCACCGCGCTGCCCGCACCCACATTCCCGCAAGCGGAGACGGCTGTCCAGGCGCCCGCCGATGCAACACCGCTGCCGCCGCCTGTCCGACCCGCTGCCCGCAGTGAACAGCCCACGCGCAGCAGTGCGCCCGCCGCGCTGCCGCTGTTCCAGCCTGACGCGCAAACCACGGTGCTCGCCCAGGCCTACGCCGCCTATCAGCGCGGCGCATTGACCGAAGCGCAGCGGCTCTACGCCCAGGCCGCCGCCCGCACGCGCAGCGTCGATGCCCTGCTGGGGCTGGCGGCGATCGCCAGCGTGCAGAATCGCGAGACAGACGCGCAGCGCCTGTATCGCGAAGTGCTCGACCTCGACCCGCGCAATGCCACCGCGCAGGGCGCGCTGCTCGACCTGCTCGGCAACACCGACAGCCAGGCCACCGAAAGCCGCCTCAAGCTGCTGATCGATCGCGATCCCAGCCCGCAGCTCTATCAGACCCTGGGCAATCTCTACGCCGACAAGTCCCGCTGGCACGACGCCCAGGCCGCCTATTTCGAGGCCTGGCGCGGTGCGCCGGACAACGCCGATTACGCCTTCAACCTGGCGGTCAGCCTCGACCAGTTGCGCCAATATCCGGCTGCGCTGACGTACTACGAAAAAGCGCTCGCCAGCGGCGGCGCGCACCGCTTCGACCGCGCCCAGGCCGAAACACGCGTCCAGCAGTTGAAGTCGGTTCGCTGAGTTCTCCAGCCATGGAAAGACGCAAGAAACTCCGCATGGGCGAAACCCTGGTTTCCCAGGGCCTCATCACCCTCGACCAGCTGCGCATCGGCCTGAAGGAGCAGAAAACGACCGGCCTGCCGATCGGCCGCCAGCTGGTTGCGCTGGGCTTCATGACCGAGGCGGTCCTGCGTGACCAGCTCGCCAACGCACTCGGCAGTCGGGGCATCGACCTCACCCAGGTGGTGGCCGACCCCGAGGCGCTGCAACTGGTGCCCGAGGAATTCGCCCGCCGTCACCATCTGCTGCCGATCGCCCACGACGCCGCGCGCAACGTGCTGACGCTGGCGACCACCGACATGTTCAACGTCGTCGCGCTCGACCAGCTGAAAGCTGCGATCGGCGGCCAGCTCGAAATCGACACCCTGCTGGCGGGCGAGGCGCAGCTGCTCGAATGCATCGACAAGTTCTACGGCTTCGATCTCTCGCTCGACGGCATCCTGCGCGAAATCGAGACCGGCGAGGTCGACTACGCCAGCCTCAATCCCGAGACCGAGGAATACACACAGCCGGTGGTGCGGCTGGTCGGCGCATTGCTCACCGACGCGGTTAAACGCGAATCGAGCGACATCCACTTCGAGCCCGAGCACGCCTTCCTGCGTATCCGCTACCGCATCGACGGCGTGCTGGAACAGATCCGCAGCCTGCACAAGACCTACTGGCCGGGCATCCTGGTGCGGCTGAAGGTGTTGTCCGGGATGAACATCGCCGAGACGCGCGCACCGCAGGACGGCCGCATGTCGCTCACGCTGAACGGTCGTCCGATCGACTTTCGCGTCTCCTCCCAGCCCGGCATCCACGGCGAAAACCTGGTGCTGCGCATCCTCGACCGCGAGAAGTCCATCATGCCGCTGGAACAGATGGGCTTCACCGCCGACGCCCTGCGCGAACTGCAACTGATGATGGCGCGGCCGGAGGGAATACTTGTCGTCACCGGGCCGACCGGTTCCGGCAAGACCACCACGCTGTACTCGATGCTCTCGCACCTCAACAACGAGACCGTCAACATCATGACGCTGGAAGACCCGGTCGAATACCCGGTCACGCTGATGCGCCAGAGCTCGGTCAACGAAACGCTCAAACTCGACTTCGCCAACGGCATCCGCTCGATCATGCGGCAGGACCCCGACATCATCCTGGTCGGCGAAATCCGCGACAAGGACACCGCCGAAATGGCCTTCCGCGCCGCCATGACCGGCCATCAGGTGTTCACCACCCTGCACACCAACTCCGCGCTCGGCGTGTTCCCGCGCCTGATGGACATCGGCATCCAGCCCGGCATCCTGTCCGGCAACATCATCGGCGTCGTCGCGCAGCGTCTGGTGCGCAAGCTGTGTCCGCGCTGCAGGGAAGCCTACACGCCGGACGAAGACGAAGCGCGCATTCTCGGCATCGACCCGGCCCAGCCGCCTCAGATATATCGCGCCATTGGTTGCCCTGCTTGCAGCAACAAAGGCTACAGGGGACGGCTGGCGCTAATCGAGCTGTTGCGGATGGATCCCGAGCTCGACGAACTCGTTGCCAACCACGCACCGCTGCACGAAATCCGCCGCGCCGCACTCGACCATGGCTACCACCCGCTGGCCGAGGACGGGGTCAAGCGTGTGCTCGATGGCATCACCTCGCTGGCGGAAGTGGCGCGGGTGGTGGATTTGACGGGACGGGTATGAGTCAGGGGACAGCGGACAGCGGACAGCGGACGGTGGAAAAGCGTGGCCTGCCGCTGTCCGCTGCCCCCTGCCCCCTGTCCGCTGCCCCCTGTCCGCTGTCACCCGTCCCCTGACCCATGCCCTTCTTCGACTACCGCGCCATCGACCAAACCGGCCGCAGCGTCAAGGGCACCCTGTCGGCAGTCAACGACATCGACCTCGAACTGCGCCTGAAGCGCATGGGGCTGGACCTCATTACGCTGGCCGAGCTGTCGCGACAGTACGCGCCAAGCGGACGCGAGCGCGTCACGCGGCGCGACCTGGTCACGTTCTGCATCCACATGCGCTACATCACCCGCGCCGGGATTCCGCTGCTCGAAGGCTTGCGCGACCTGCGCGACAGCATGGAAAAACCCGGCTTTCGCGATGTGCTGACCGCGCTGCTGGAAGATCTGGAGGGCGGCAAGGTGCTGTCGCAGGCGCTGGCTGCGCACCCCGCGGTGTTCGGCGCGGTGTTCGTCCACAGCGTGCGCGCGGGCGAGCAGACCGGGCTGCTGGACACGGTGTTCGATCGCCTGGCCGAATCGCTCAAGTGGCAGGAGGAGGTCGCCGCCAAGGCCAGGCGGCTGATGATCTATCCGGCGATGGTGCTGGCCGTCGTCGGCGCAGCCATCCTGTTTTTGATGCTGTACCTGGTGCCGCAGGTGCTCTCCCTGGTCGAGACGATGGGGGTGGTGCTGCCGCTGCCGACGCTGATCCTGATGGCGATATCGAATGCGATGCAGTCGTACTGGCTGATCGGCCTGCTGCTGATGCTGGCGCTGGGAATCGGTCTGCCGCTGTGGGTGCGGCAGACCGATGCGGGACGCGAATGGTGGGACCGCACCCAGTTGCGGCTGCCCATCGTTGGGCCGATCGTGCAGAAGATCGTGCTGTCGCGCTTCACCAACACGCTGGCGATGATGTACCGCTCCGGGGTCACCGTGCTCGACGCGCTGCGGGCGGGCGAGATGGTCGCGGGCAACCGGGTGATCGCCGGCGGCATCCGCCGCGCCGCGCAGCAGATTGCCGACGGGCGCGGGCTGTCGGAAAGCTTCCAGTCGCTGGCGCTGTTTCCACCGCTGGTGATCCGCATGCTGCGCGTAGGCGAGACCACCGGCGCGCTCGATGAAGCGCTCGACAACGTGACGTATTTTTATAATCGCGAGGTGCTCGATTCGATCGAAAACGGCCTCAGGGTTCTGGAGCCGCTGCTGACCGCCATTCTCGGCATTCTGCTCGGCGGCATCCTGGTGTCGGTGTTGCTGCCGGTTTACGACCTGATCGGAGACCTGCCGCTATGATCATGGAAACCACAGTAGGGCGCGTCCGATGGTGCGACTGGGCAGGTGGCTGCCGCGAAGCAACGAGGCGGCAGGCTCGGGCCTGCAACGAGGCGCGACAAAGGCAGGCGCATGAGCGGGCGTGCCAGCGGATGTGCAGCAGACTCAATTTCCCGGCAAATAGTGTCGAAGGTAGAACACCCAACTTCCGTGCGGGAGTCCCGAAATCTATGAGCGGTCTACTGCGGTTTTCATGATCATGCTCGACCACCGCCTAATCCTGCTTGCCACGCCACACCAGATCGGCGCGCTCGACTGGCGTCCGCGACGGATGCACTGGCTGGGCGAGTTTGCCGCCAGCGAAGCGGGGCTGGCTGCATTTCGCGCAGTCGTGGCCCGGCATGCGCAGTTGCCGGTGCTGCTGGTGGCCGACACGGTGGACGAGGATTACCGCAGCGAGATCCTGCCGCACGTTCAGGGACACGCGCGCAACGAACTGCTGGCGCGCAAGCTCAAGCAGGTATTCCGCAATGCGCGCTTTACCGGGGCATGGCGGCAGGCACGCGAAACAACGGGCCGCCGCGATGACCGCTATCTGCTCGCGGCCCTGACCGACGCCGACTGGCTGACGCCGTGGATCAGCGTGCTGCACCGCGAACGCGTGCCGCTTTGCGGCATCACCCCGCTGGCGCTGGCGTGCCAGCATCTGCTGGTCAGGCTGCGGGCGCAGGAGCCGCACACGCTGCTCGCGTACCGCCTCAACAACCGCCTGCGGCTGTCCTACTACCACGACGGCCTGCTGCGTTTTTCGCGCCTGATCGGAAGCGACACGCCGACCCAGCTGCCGGGCAATGCGGCCGACGAAATCGCCAAGACCCAGCTCTATCTCACCGGCCAGCGCATCCTGCCGCGCGAGGCGCGCCTGCATGTCCTGCTGCTCGATCCCAGCGGCCAGCTCGACAGCGCGCAGGCGCAACTCAATGCCGACCCTGCGTTCAGCACGCGGCTCATCGACATGCAGAGCCTCGGGCGGGCGCTGCGCATTCCGGACGACTTCCTGGCTGCCACCCCGGAAGTCGCGCCGCTGGCCGCCATTGCCGGGGAACCCGTACAACTGAATCTGGCGCCCCCCGAACTGCTGCGACACCATACCGAATTCCGCTGGCGGCGCGGCCTGCACGCGATAGCCGGAACCATCGCGCTGCTTGGGCTGGGCGTCACGGCGGCATACTGGCTGCATGCGCAGGACCTGAACGACCAGGCTAGACAGATGGCCCAGCAACAGCAGCAACTCGACACCCGTTATCAGGCCATCGCCCGGACGTTTCCCGTGCAGGCCGCCTCGCCCGAGCAGCTGGCGCAAACGGTGTCGCTGTCCCGCCATCTGGGCGGCCAGCCGACCGATGTCACCGCGCTGCTCGCCGCCGTCGGCCAGGGCTTGAACGCCGCCCCCGGGATCACGCTGGAAAGTTTCGACTGGACGGATGACACGCTGAGACCCGCGGGCAGCGTGACGATCACGCTGGACGCCGTCCTGATCCCGTTCGACGGCAATTACCGCGCGGCCATGCAGCGCATCCAGCACTTCATGCAAACCCTGCGGGGGGTGCCTTCGCTGCACGACGTGCGTTTGCTCTCCAGCCCGGTGAATGCCGACTCCAGCAGCACCCTGACTGGCAAAACGCTGAACAGCCAGTCGGCCACAGACCCGGTTGCCCGCTTCAGCGTCGAACTGATCTATCGCGAGGCCACGCCATGACGCGTCCCCCGTTCGCCATGCTCAAGCTGTCGCTGATCCTGGTACTGGCTGCGCTTCTGCTTGCGGGTATCGGCGTGTTGTGGAGCAGGCAACAGGCGCTCGACGCACGCGCCGCGCAGCTTCAACAGCAAACCGCACTCAATGCGGCCCAGCAGCAACTTGCCCGCAGCCGCCAGCAGCAGCAGCTCATCGAAACCCATCTTGCCGATTACCAGGTGCTCGCCGGGCGCGGCTTTATCGGCGCCGAGGACCGGCTGGCCTGGATCGAAGCCGTACAACTGGCTGGCCGCGAGGTCGGGCTGGCAGGGCTGGAATACCGGCTGACCCCGCGTGCGGCGTCCGATCCCGAACTTGCGCAGGGTCTGTCGCTGGGCCAGACGGCCATGTTCCTGACCATGCCGCTGCTGGTGGAAACCGATCTCCCGCGCTTTCTGGCCGCGCTCAAAACGCGCGCACCCGGGATTTACCGCGTTCACGGCTGCCGCCTGTCACGGCTGGGCAGCGCCTCGTTTGAAGCGGTCAACCAGCCGCGCCTGCAAGCAGAGTGCGAGCTGTTGTGGTTTACCGTCGCGCCCACCCAACGAGGCACATCATGAACCCGCCTGTCCCGGTCCGGTCCGGTCTGATGATCTGGATGCTTTTTGCGTCGCTGGGCCTGTGCCATTCGAGCCTGGCCGAGCCGGTCGAACTGGGACGCCTGTTTTACACGCCTGCCCAGCGCGCCCAGCTGGAAAGCGCGCGCACGCGCAACACCACGCAGCAGGCCAGCCAGAGCCAAGCCGGGTCGTCCGATGGCGCGCCGGCGCCCCTGCGTTTTGACGGCATGGTGATCCGCTCCGACGGCAAGACCACACGCTGGGTCGACGGCAAGCCGCAGCTCGACGGATCCGGCGTATCCGGCCTGAAGCCGGGCCAGATCCGCGCCAACGGCAAGGTGTACGAACCCTATCAGGTGCTGCGTCCCCGCCCCGCCGGCCCGGCCGAGCCCGGTGTGAAGACGGCCGAGCCATGACGGTCCAGCGTGGTTTCACCCTGATCGAGATGGCCATCGTGCTGGTCATCGTCACCATTCTGATCGGCGGGCTGGCGATGCCGCTGTCGGCGCAGATCCAGGCGCGGCGGATTGCGGAAACAAAAAAAGTGCTGGACGAAGCGCGTGACGCAATATTGGGCTATGCCATGTCTCATGCCGTAACCAGCAATCCTGACAGGCCCTATCTTCCCTGTCCTGACACTGATGGCGATGGGCGTGAAAACCGAACCGGCGATATATGCCCAGGGGCCGATGGCTGGTTTCCCTGGGTTGATCTCGGCACCGCCCCGCAAGATGCCTGGGGCAATCGCCTGCATTACACCGTCGAAAACCGGGAATATGCTGACAAGTCAAGAGGAATGCCCGACTTGGCAAACTTGGCCCTATACAATCCGCCGTACGCCAACCTCAACTTAAAACGGATTTGCCGCGATAGCGCATGCACCGCCGTTGAAGCCATTTATTTACCGGTGGTGGTGTTCTCGCATGGGCCGAACGGCTGGGGTGCGCGCAACGTCAACGGCAACACGCTAAAAGCACCGGACAGCGCGGATGAACAGGAAAACACCGATGCCGACGCCGACTTCGTCAGCCGCACCCCGAGCAAGGCCGAAGATGCCAGCGGTGAATTCGACGATCTTGTAGTGTGGATTTCAGACGGCGTGCTCAGGAGCCGGGTGTGTCCTGCGGGCGGCTGTCCATAGCCTGCAACAAGCGGAACATCACCCGCCCCGGCTGATTGCCGGGCAGCTCCAGCCGGTAGCCCGACCGCGCCGCCTGCCGCGCGGCCTGGTATAGCCCCACCCCCAGCCCGAAATCCGACGCGACGGGACTCAGGAACAGGTTGCGCGCCACGTGTTCTGGCGCCGGCGCGCCGCTGTCGCTCACCGTCAGGCTCACCAGCGGCTGTAGCGCCAGCCGCACTTCCACTGCCACATCCGGTTCAACCTGGCGCTTGCGCAGCGCATTGGTCAGCAGGTTGTCGACCACGCTATCGAACAGGTCTTGCGGCAGCGGCGTGTCGTCGAGACTGTCGGCGAAGAACAGCACGTCGTCGTGCTCGTAGCGCGTCTGCAGGGCGGTCCACCAGGCTTGCGCGGGAATATGCGCAGCATCCATTTCAGCCGGTTGCTTGAGCTTGTCGACGGTTTGCGACAGGCGCGCCGCCAGTTGCGGCAGCTGGCGTTTCATCAGGGCGAGCAGGCGCTCGCTGTCTTCCGGGGTGGACGTATCAGCCGCGGCGAGCAGGGTTTTCAGCGACTGCAGGATGTTCTTCACATCGTGCGTCAGGCGCGCGCCGGTATCGTGGATCGCCTGGCTGTAGGCCTGTTCGCGCAGCGTCTGCTCGCGCACCTTGGCGGCGTAAAAATACCCGAGCAATTGCGACAGCAGCCGCACGTGCAGCGCCAGCGCGGGCGTGAGCGGGCGGGGCGATTGCCAGGTCAGGGTCAGACCATGAAAGGCATGGGTGACGGCATGCTCGGCGGGCTCGCCAAACGTGCCTTCGCCGCGCGCCGCCTGCCAGCGGCCGCCGCGGATCCAGGTCAGTTCGTGCAGATCGGACAGCGCATCGCGTACGAAGGATTCCGGCTCGCGCTCGCGTTCGGCCAGGGTCGCCAGCCGCTGCGCCCAGCCTTCGAACGGCAGGCCCACCGACAGCAAATAACGCGAGGTGAGCTGTCCCAACCCGCCAAATCCCGCACGCGGATTCCACAGCAACGACAGCGCCAGCAGCAGCGCCGCCATCCCCAGCAGGGTCTGCACCAGCGCCCAGGCGTAGCTCACCCTGGCCACCGCCACCACGGCAAACGCGCCCAGCGCCACCACCATGACGAGCAGCGACAGCATCAGGCCATAGATGAAATCGAGCGTGGATGATGTGCCGCGCTGGCGGGTGGCGGGCAGGAACAGAATCACCAGCGGCAGCAGCGGCAGGGCATAGCGCACCGCGGCCTGCAGTGCATCGGAAAGCGATGGGTCCCCCAGGCTCTGCGGCAACACCCAGGCCAGCAGCAGGGAAAGCAGATAGGCCAGCGCGAGCAGATAGGCCAGCCGCTGGTTGCGTTCGTTTTGCGACGTTGCCACGGCCCCCACCAGTCCCGCCAGGATCGCCAGCCACAGCGCCATCACCCAGGTGCTGTCCGCCAGCACCAGCAGTGCCGCCATCGCAAACACCGGCAGCGCGAGCCGCGGCTCGATGCGCGCCTCGCTGCGCACCAGCGGCTGCCACAGCAGGAACAGCCCGTAATGCGCCAACAGGAAGGCACGGGCTAGCGCCGCATCGGCTTCGAACACCACGGCAGCATGCAGGGCCAGCAGCATCAGGGCCAGCCAGCGCCCAGGCATCACGCGCGCGAACCGGGCAGTCAGCGACGTCAGCCTAGGCGCCGTCACGGTGTGTTCTGTCATATCGGGGAAACAGGGTGGAAGCGGGAAAAGCCCAGCATGACACGGCTATCGGCATTCTGCGCGGAAAGAAAATGGGCACACGAGTGAGCCCGCCCACCGACAACCCGATTGTCGCAAATCCGGCACGGGTGTCGTGTTCTCATCGAAACGGGTTTGAATCGAGCCAAATCAACCGTATTTCTATATTACATATCACCAGGTTACAATCCAAACAAGTGTGGCACGTATTTTGCGGACTGGGCATCAGACAAGAACAACTGGAGATCCAAATCATGCATCAACCCTGCTTCCCGCGGCGCCAGTCGGGCTTCACCCTGATTGAGATCGCCATTGTTCTGGTCATCATCGGCCTGCTGCTCGGCGGCATCCTGAAGGGCCAGGAACTGATCAACAGCGCCCGGGTGAAAAATCTGGCCACCGACTTCCGCAACATCCCGCTGTTCATTTATGGTTATCAGGATAAATTCCGCGCTTTGCCGGGGGACGATGCCGCCGTGGTTGCACATTTGGGCGCGGCTGCAACTGCCGCCACTCCATCAGCGACACTGGGCAACGGCGAAATCAATGGCGCTTGGAATCAAGCAGCGCCATCAACTGCTGAATCTTTCCTGTTCTGGCAACACGTGCGTTTAGCCGGTTTGGCGCCCGGACCAACTTCCACTGAAGCGGGCGATTACGCGCCCACCAATTCCGTGGGTGGTCGTTTGGGCGTGCAGAGCGCAGCACCTATCACGGGGATGACTGGGACCTATTTCATTTGCTCCGATGGCATTCAGGGAAAATTTGTGAAGCAACTGGATACCCAGCTTGACGACGGCGATACGGCACAAGGCTCAATGAGGGCGGGCACCGCTCTGCCCGCAGCTGTCGCAACGGGCTCCATTGTGGATGCAACTCCTTATACTGTTTGCATGGGCATTTAAACGCCATTCGTTAAAACTTCATTTTATTTTGGTTCATAAACGCTCCGAATATGCCCAAAATGACAGCTTGTTTACTGAATGGGCGGGTCATTGAGGTAGATGTTGCGCTTGACATAAGAAATTCTGCCGATGGGCGCCCGGACTTTCGCTGCATCGAATGCGGCCAAGCTGCGCGCGCGCATAAATCTGGCGGTTATGCCGCCGCACATTTTGAGCATCTGGAGCGGAACCCGGATTGCTCGCTAATGGCGCGATCCAGTCGTTAGCCGTCTTCGGCGCATGAATCTGCATCGCACGTCTTTCCCCGGCGCCGTTCTTGAGCGCAGCTTCTGACTTTACGCATGGCGTATCAGTTGCGGGGAACAAAAGTTCTTTTACGTTGGCCGCACCGGAGACAGCTCGTCTCAATACGCTGCATCCCCGTTCTCGCACCTTGGCCAACATTTCGATATCCGGGCAAACGCGAAGGCGAACACATTGCTCAAGCATGTGCGCGCGCAGAAGCTCGACCCACTCAAATACGAGTTCGAGCTTCTCGCGTTCGGCCCCTTGTTTCCCGAGCAGGCCACCATGGGGCTTCATCGGAAGTTCAGAGATCAAATCGCGCCGCTGGAAACTTCGCTCGCACAGATGCTTCGGTCTCGCGGCCTACACGTGGTTGGAACGCACTGCGCATCAGGCTCGCCTGATCCGGCTCTACAAGCCGAGGTTAAGCGAGTCTTCGAGACCGAGTTCAATAAACCGGACAGCTCTCAAGAAACACCCTGCAACCCATTGATTTCGTAGGGTGCACCGTGCGCACCCTACGGGGTTTTTTCGGCGCGATTTTTGGCATAAAGTTGGTTATTACGCTAACCCTGCAGCACCCTGAACTCCGCCGCCGCCAGGCCGTCGGCGGCGCCGCGCAGCACCAGCACGTCGCCGACCCGGATTTCGGTGTCGGGCTGCGGATCGACGCCCTTGATCCCCTGACGGCGGATCGCCACCACTTCCACCAGCAATTCGTCCAGCGCCAGGTCTTCCAGGCTGCGGCCGGCCGCGGCCGCGCCCTGCGTGATCAGCACGGTATGCAGGCGCGGCTGGGCGTGCTGGTCGAGTTCGTCGTCGGCATCGCTGGCACCGCGGAAAAAGCCGCGCATCATGGCGTAGCGCGTTTCGCGCACCTGGCGTATCCGTTTCAGCACCTGGGAGAGCGGCACCCCCAATAGCATCAGCGCGTGCGACGCCAGCATCAGCGAGCCCTCCATCACTTCGGACACCACTTCGGCTGCGCCCGCCGCCTTCAGTGCGTCGATGTGGGTGTCGTCGATGGTGCGCACCACCACCGGCAGTTCCGGCCGCAGTTCGCGCACGTGGCGCAGGATGGCCATGCTGGAAGGCAGGTCGGAGTAGGTCACCACGATGGCCTGCGCACGGGACAGGCCGGCGGCGACCAGCACTTCGCGGCGGCTGGCGTCGCCGTACACCACGGATGCGCCGGACGCCGCCACCGCGCGGATGCGCTCGGGGTCGGCGTCGAGCGCGACGAAGGTGATGCCTTCGGCCTCCAGCAGACGCGCCAGATTCTGGCCGCTGCGGCCATAGCCGCAGACGATCACATGCTGCGCCTTGCCGAAGGTCTTGACCGCGATGTCGTGCACTTCCTTGGCGCGCCCGGCCCACTCGCTGCCGGCAATCAGGCGGGTAATCACGTCCATGCGATTGATCAGCAGCGGCGCAATCAGCATCGACACCACCATCGCCGCCAGCACCGGCTGGGTGATCCCGGCGCCCAGCAGGTTGAGGTCGGCAGCCTGCGCCAGCAGCACGAAGCCGAATTCGCCCGCCTGCGCCAACCCCAGCGCAGTGCGCACCGCGGTGGGCCGGGCACTGCCGAAGGCCATCGCCAAGCCAGCAAATATCAAGCCTTTGCCGATCACGATGGCCGCCACCAGCAGCAGCACGTCGCCCCAGTTCATCACCACCTGCATCAGGTCGAGGCGCATCCCGATGGTGACGAAGAACAGGCCCAGCAGCACATCGCGGAAGGGCTTGATGTCGTCTTCCACCTGATAGCGGTATTCGGTTTCGGAGATCAGCATGCCGGCCAGGAAGGCGCCCAGCGCCAGCGACAGGCCGGCGCTCTCGGTGAGGAAGGCCAGCCCCAGGGTGAACAGCAGCAGGTTCAGCGTGAACAGTTCGGGCGACTTGCGTCCGGCCACCCACTGGAACCACGGCCGCATCATGCGCTGGCCGACGAACAGCAGGAAGCCCAGGACCACGACAGCCTTCAACACCGCCAGTCCCAACACCATCCCCATGTCGTCGGCTTCTTTGGCGAACGCCGGAATCAGGATCAGCAGCGGCACCACCGCCAGATCCTGGAACAGTAGCGCACCGAAAATCTGGCGCCCATGCGGGGTCTGGATTTCCAGCCGCTCGGCCAGCAGTTTCGACACGATGGCGGTGGACGACATCGACATGATGCCGCCCAGTGCCAGAGCTGCCAGCAGCGGCAGGTCGAGCAGCGAGGCGATCGCTGCAGTGAGCGCCACGGTCAGCACGACCTGCGCGCCACCGAAGCCGAACACCGTCATGCGCATGGTCATCAGGCGCGGCAGGCTGAATTCCAGGCCGATGGAGAACATCAGGAACACCACGCCAAATTCGGCCAGGTAGCGCGCCTCCTCGCTGTCCGGAATCCAGCCCAGCGCAAAGGGGCCGATGGCAATCCCGGTCACCAGGTAGCCGAGCATGGTTGGCAGGCGAAGGGCGCGCGCAGCGGCGGCAACAAGAACGGCCACCGCAAGCAGGATCAGGACGAGCTGGAGGCTGCTATGCATTCAGGAAAACGCAGTTGGGAAGGTAGCCTTTAGTATACTTGCCGACCATGCGCACCCAACACACCGCTTCCGAACATTTGCTCGCGCTGGCACGTCAGGTGCTCGACATCGAGGCCGACGCCCTGCGCACCCTGTCCGATCGTCTCGATGACGGCTTTGTCGACGCCGTCCACCTGATCCTCGCCTGCAACGGCCGCGTGGTGGTGTCGGGCATGGGCAAGTCGGGACACATCGGCGGCAAGATCGCCGCCACCCTGGCATCCACCGGTACCCCGGCCTTTTTCATGCACCCGGGCGAAGCCAGCCATGGCGACCTCGGCATGATCGCGCACGACGACGTGGTGCTGGCGCTGTCGAACTCGGGCGAGAGCAACGAGATCGTCAGCATCGTGCCGCTCATCAAGCGGCGCGGCGCCAAGCTCATCGCGATGACCGGCAACCCCAACTCGACCCTGGCACGCGAGGCCGACGCCCACCTCAATGCGGCCGTCGACAAGGAAGCCTGCCCGCTCAAGCTGGCGCCCACCGCCAGCACCACGGCGGCGCTCGCGCTGGGCGACGCGCTGGCCATGGCGCTGCTCGACGCGCGTGGCTTTTCGGCCGACGACTTTGCCCGCACCCATCCCGGCGGCACTCTCGGGCGGCGCCTGCTGGTGCATGTGAGCGACGTCATGCATGCCGGCGAGGCCTTGCCCCGGGTCGACCGCGACGCCACGCTCAAGGCCGCCCTGTTCGAAATGACGAAGAAGGGACTCGGCATGACCGCCGTGGTCGACGCCGCAGGCCGCGTGGTCGGCCTCTTCACCGACGGCGACCTGCGCCGCGCGCTGGAGCACGCGCTCGACCTGCAGCAGGCGAAGATCGCCGATCTCATGACCCCAAACCCGAAGACAATCCGCGCGGACGAGCTTGCCGTGGCGGCAGTGGAAAAAATGGACACCCTGAAAATCAACGGCCTGCTGGTGGTCGACGCCGACAACACCCTGGTGGGTGCGCTCAACATGCACGATCTGCTGAAAGCGGGGGTGGTGTGATGACAGCCGATCTGATCGCCCGTGCGCAGAAAATCCGCCTGATCGCCTTCGACGTCGACGGCGTGATGACCGACGGCACTCTGTTTCTGGCCGACGACGGGCAGGAATACAAGGGCTTCAATTCGCTCGACGGCCACGGCCTGAAAATGCTCAAGGGCAGCGGCGTCGAGCTTGCCATCATCACCGGGCGCAGTTCGCGTGTGGTGGAACACCGCGCCAGGAATCTCGGCATCGGGATCATCCACCAGGGCGCACACGACAAGCTGGCCGTGTACGAGGCGCTGTGCCGCGAACTGGATATCGAATGCGAAGCCACCGCCTACATGGGCGACGACGTGGTCGACCTGCCGGTGATGCGGCGCGCCGGCCTGGCGATCAGCGTACCCGCCGCGCCTGAACTGGTGAAGGCGCACAGCCATTACACCACCACGCGCGAAGCCGGACACGGCGCGGTGCGCGAAGCCTGCGAATTTCTGATGCGGGCGCAGGGCACGCTGGACGCGGCACTGGCGCCTTATCTGAAATGACCGTGCTTACGCCGAATATCACCTGCCCGGGAATGGCATGATCACGCGGGGATCGCTGTGGCTGCCGCTGGCGATTCTGCTGCTGCTGGCCGCGCTCAGCTTCTGGATCGAGCGCTCGGTACAGGTGACGGCCAACGGCAGCCTGGCTGCCAGAACCGATCCCGAAGGCATCATGGAAAATTTCGATGCGCTGCGCACCGACCCGGAAGGCAAACCGCACTATCGCTTGTCCGCCAAAAGACTGAGGCATTATTCCAGCAGCAAGCTCACCGAGCTGGAGTCGCCGCGCTTCGTCCAGCTCGACGCCGAAACCGGCGAAGTGAGCGCGGCGGCCCGTCAGGCCACGGTTTCATCCGACGGCAACGAGGTGGATCTGCGCGACGGGGTCGTCGTGGAGCGTGCCGCCCGCCCCGGTCAGTCCGCCATGGTCCTGCGCACGTCGCAGCTGCTGGTTTACCCCGAGCGCGACCTGCTGCGCGCACCGGGAGCGGTCGACATTCGCGACGACATCCTGGTTTTGCGCGCGGGCGCCATGGAATACGATGCCCGGCAACGCGTCATCAAACTGACTGGACGGGTGCAGGCCCGTTATATTTCCGGCAAAGGCTAAGCAATCACTCATCCCATGCAAACATTGAAATCAGGTTTTTATGCCGTGCTGTGTGCCGCACTGCTGGCCTCGCCCGCCCACGCCGAAAAGGCCGACCGCGACAAACCGGTCAACCTCGAGGCGGATACGGTCACCCTCGACGACGTCAGGAAAGTCAGCGTCTACGAGGGTAATGTCATCCTCAGCCAGGGCACCCTGATGCTGCGCGCCGACCGCGTGCAGGTGACGCAAACCGCGAGCGGACTCGACAAGGTTGTCGCCACCGGCCGCCCCGTGGCATTCCGCCAGAAGGTCGATGGCCGCGACGAGTTCATCGAGGGGTTTGCCAGCCGCATCGAGTACGACAGCGTCAACAGCCAGCTCGAACTGATCGGCCAGGCCCAGCTGCGGCGCGGCAGCGACGAACTGCGCGGGGCGCAGATTTCGTACAACGCCAATACCGAGTTCTACAAGGTCGTCGGCCAGCCCGATGCAAAAACCCCGTCCGGCCGGGTGCGCGCCGTCATCCGCCCGAAACCGCGCCCCGAACAGCCCGTCAAGCCATGAGCCAGATTTCCGCCCGGCGCCTGCGCAAGACGTACGGCAAACGCACCGTGGTGCACGACGTCTCGTTCGAGGTCAACAGCGGCGAAGTCGTCGGCCTGCTGGGGCCCAACGGCGCCGGCAAGACCACCTGCTTTTACATGGTGGTGGGGCTGGTCGCGGCGGACGGCGGCAGCGTGCAAATGGACACGCACGATCTGACCCACATGGCGATACACCAGCGCGCCCGGCTGGGCCTGTCCTACCTGCCGCAGGAGCCGTCGATCTTCCGCAAGATGACTGTGGAGGAAAACATCCGCGCCATTCTGGAGCTCAAGCCGTACACCGCCGATGAACGCGATGAGCATCTCAACAACCTGCTCCAGGACCTGCATATTGCGCACCTGCGCGATGCGGCCGCCATCAGCCTGTCCGGCGGCGAGCGTCGCCGCGTTGAAATCGCCCGCGCGCTGGCGATCAATCCGCGCTTCATCCTGCTCGACGAGCCATTCGCCGGAGTCGATCCCATTGCGGTGATCGACATCCAGAAACTGGTGCATTTCCTGATCGAACGCGACATCGGCGTGCTCATCACCGACCACAATGTGCGCGAAACCCTGGGCATCTGCGACCGCGCCTACATCATCAATGAAGGCCGTGTGCTGATCGCCGGCACCCCGGACCTCATCATCCAGGACGACAGCGCGCGCAAGGTCTATCTGGGTGAGAACTTCCGCCTGTAGGACAGCAACAGCAAATCAACTACACTTGATTTAAGTCGGCACGATTTTTGCCGTATTCAAGTCCCATGAAACACAGTCTTCAACTCAAGCTCGGCCAGCACCTTACCCTGACGCCGCAGCTGCAACAGTCGATCCGGCTGCTGCAGCTGTCGACGCTCGAGCTGAATCAGGAACTGGAGCAGATCCTGCAGGACAACCCACTGCTGGAACGCGAGGACGAGGACGAAGCCGGCTTTGCTGCGGCAGAGGCACCGGCCCATACGGCCGCGGCCGAAACGCAGAGCACGGAAACCCCGCAGCCCGAGAAGGCCGAATCCGACCCGGCCACCGCACTGGACGACGCCGACTGGAACGACTACAGCACGGCGGGGAGCGACGACGAAGACAACGACTATGCGCAGGGCTCGGTTTCGAGTGCGACCCTGCGCGAACACCTGCTGAACCAGCTCATCGTCAGCCCGCTGACCCTGCGCGACCGCACCCTGGTCGCTGCGCTGATCGACGACCTGGACGACTCCGGCTTCCTCACCCAGCCGCTGGCGGACATCACCGCCAGCCTGCAAACCGAACTCGAAGAGCTCGAGCCGGAAGAAGTCGAAACCGCGCTCAAGCACCTGCAAAACATGGACCCGACCGGCGTCGGCGCGCGCAACCTGGCCGAATGCCTGACCCTGCAACTGCGCGCCCTGCCGCCCGACACCCCTGCGCGCGATGCCGCCATGCGGCTGACCGCGCACTACCTCGATCTGCTGGCCGCGCGCGATGTCGGCAAGCTGAAAAAGATCCTCGCGATCGACGACGCCGCGCTGCGTGCCGCGCGCGCCCTGATCCTGTCCCTCAACCCGCGTCCCGGCGCGGCCTTCGGCGCGGACGAAACGCATTACGTCATTCCCGACGTGTTCGTGCGCAAGGTCAAGGGCATGTGGATCGCCAGCCTCAACGCCGACGCCATGCCCAAGCTGCGCGTCAACCGCGTCTATGCCGACATCCTGGCGCGTCATCGCGAAAACGGCGGCAGCCAGCTTGCCAGCCAGTTGCAGGAAGCACGCTGGCTGATCAAGAACGTCCAGCAGCGCTTCGACACCATCCTGCGCGTCTCGCAAGCCATCGTCGACCGCCAGAAGCATTTCTTCGAGCACGGCGAGGTGGCGATGCGGCCGCTGGTGCTGCGCGAAATCGCCGACGCGGTGGAGTTGCACGAATCGACCATTTCGCGCGTCACCACGCAAAAATACATGATGACGCCCCGAGGGCTGTACGAACTAAAGTACTTTTTCGGCAGCCATGTCGCCACCGACAACGGCGGCGCCTGCTCGTCGACTGCCATCCGCGCACTGATCAAGCAGCTGATCGCCGCCGAAAGCGGCAAGAAACCGCTGTCCGACGGTCAACTGGCCGAAGAGCTCGGCCAGCAGGGCATCGTGGTGGCGCGCCGCACGGTCGCCAAATACCGCGAATCGCTGCAGATTCCGCCCGCCAACATGCGCCGTGCACTTTGATCGCAAAGGCTTTTCAGAAACGGCCGCAAGAAAACGCCGCGGCCACGCTTGAATGCGCTCCGCTTTC
This sequence comes from uncultured Gammaproteobacteria bacterium, assembly GCA_947085345.1. Lineage (GTDB taxonomy): Bacteria > Pseudomonadota > Gammaproteobacteria > Burkholderiales > Thiobacillaceae > Thiobacillus. Next base: position 52,206 of record CAMTWC010000052.1, read on the forward strand.
GTCTCACAATGAAATCGGGCGCAATGGATCGCCCCTGAAAGCAGGATAGAAAGCCGGTTTTCAGTTTTTTAGCAGACTAAGGAGGCTCTATGAATTTGACGATTTCCGGTCACCACCTGGAAGTGACCCCAGCCATCCGCGATTACGTTTCCGAGAAACTCGACCGCGTCAAACGCCACTTCGACCACGTCATCAACTTGAACGTGATCATGCAGGTGGACAAGCTGGTACACAAAGCGGAAGCCACCCTGCACGTCAAGGGCCACGATTTCCACGCCCACTGCGAGGACGGCAACATGTACGCGGCAATCGATCTGCTGGCCGACAAACTGGACCGCCAGATCGTCAAGCACAAGGAAAAGACCGCGGATGTCCACCAGGGCAGCGGCGGCCTGAAGCACCAAACGACCGAGAGTACCGCCTGACGTAGTCATTTCTGGTCAGGGCAGCCCGGAGACACTCCGGGCGTATAATTTGCGCGCGCCGGACCCCTTTCCCGGCTTTGCAACCGGCATGAACCTAATCGCCCCCCTCCTCACTCCCGACACCACCCTGCTGGACCAGCACTTCAGCAGCAAGAAAAAACTGTTCGAACATGCTGCCGAACTGTTCGCCCGGACCCACGGACTCAAAGCCACCGACATTTTCACCAGCCTGTTCGAACGCGAACGTCTGGGCTCGACCGCGCTCGGCTACGGCATCGCCATTCCGCACGGCCGGATCAAGGGGCTGAAAGATGCCTGCGGCGCGTTTTACCGTCTGAAAACCCCGCTCGAATTCGATGCCCCCGACAACCAGCCGGTCACGCTGTGTTTCATCCTGCTGGTCCCCAAGGATGCCAACGAACGCCATCTGCAGATTCTCGGCGAACTGGCCCAGCTGTTCGGCGACGAGGCCATGCGCACGAAAATGCACGACGCTGCCACCCCCGCCGAACTGATCGCGCTGCTCGGCGCCTGGTCGGGTTAGGCGCGCTGCCCGCGCATGGAGCATTCAAGCCACGTTTCGGTCGCGACCCTGTTCCGCGATATGGCGGAACAGATCGGCCTGAAATGGGTGGCCGGCCGCAACGGCGGTCAGCGCATCCTGTCTTCCGAAACCATCCAGAAGCCGGCCCTGGCGCTCATCGGCCACCTGAATTTTGTCCACCCGAACCGGGTGCAGGTGCTGGGCTGCGCCGAAATGGACTATCTGCGCGGATTGTCCGAGCCGGGCCTGCAGGACGCGATCGACCACCTGTTTTCGACCGAACTGGCCGCCATCGTCATTTCCAATGGCGAAACCGTTCCGGCGGCTTTACTCGACGCGGCCGAGCGCACCGACACCCCGCTGTTCACGTCGACGCTTGCGAGTCCCACCCTGATGTCCTACCTGGGACATTACCTGACGCAAAGCCTGGCCGAGGCCACCTCGCTGCACGGCGTGTTTCTCGAAGTCCTCGGCACCGGCGTCCTGCTCAAGGGCGATGCCGGCGTCGGAAAGAGCGAGCTGGCGCTGGAACTCATCACGCGCGGCCACCGGCTGGTCGCAGACGACGTGGTCGACCTCAAGCATGTTGCTCCCGAAACCCTGGAAGGCATCTGCCCGCCGCTGATTCGCGACTTCCTCGAAGTGCGCGGCCTGGGCATACTCAATATCCGCTTCCTGTTCGGCGAAATAGCGGTCAAGCCGCAAAAGAATCTCAGACTCATCGTCGAGCTGGTGCATCCGCACGAAATCGGCGAAGTCGGGCTCAACCGGCTCGACATGGTGGCCTCCACCGAAACCATCCTCGGCGTCGCCATTCCCAAGGTGCGCATCCCGGTCGCCGCCGGCCGCAACCTCGCCGTGCTGGTCGAAGTCGCGGTACGCAATCACCTTCTCAAACGCCGTGGCATCAATCCGCTCGAACAGTTCATCAAGCGCCAGCAGGCAGCCATCGACGGAGACGACTGATGCAGGTTGTTCTGGTCTCGGGATTGTCGGGTTCAGGCAAGAGCATCGCCATCGCGGTGCTGGAGGATATCGGCTTCTACTGCGTCGACAACCTGCCGTTGGCCATGCTGCAGCCCCTCGTCGACTACCTGAAGCAGGAAGGCCATACGCGCATCGCAATTGCCATCGACGCGCGCAGCAACGCGAGTTTTTCGCAATTGCCGGCGGTCGCCGAAGCCCTGCGTGAACACGCCGACCTGCGGGTGATTTTCCTCGAAGCGAAGACGCTGACACTGGTCAAGCGCTTTTCCGAAACCCGGCGGCGCCATCCGCTCTCCAGCGACAGCGTGTCGCTGCAGGAAGCCATCCAGCTCGAACGCGAGATGCTCGGCGACATCGCGTTGCTGGCGCACCGCATCGACACCAGCGACCTCTCCGCCGCGGCGCTGCGGATGTGGATCAAGGATCTGCTCGGGCAGGACCGCTCGCGCATCACGCTCTTGTTCGAGTCCTTCGGCTTCAAGCACGGGATTCCGCTCGATGCCGACCTGGTGTTCGACGTGCGCTGCCTGCCCAACCCGCACTATGTCGCCGAACTGCGCCCGCTCACCGGCTGCGACCAGCCGGTGAAGGACTACCTCGAATCCAGCCCCAACGCCATGGCGCTTTTGGCCGATATCCGGGGCTTCGTCGAGAACTGGCTGCCGTGCTTCATCCGCGACCATCGCGCCTATCTGACGGTGGCCATCGGCTGCACCGGCGGCCAGCACCGCAGAGATCGGAAGAGCGTCGTGTA
>CAMTWC010000053.1:0-61411 GCA_947085345.1 uncultured Gammaproteobacteria bacterium
GAGGCTTCCGCGATATGACGTACTTCAAGCTCAAGATATTCCAGTTAAACACCAAGGACACGCCGTCATTCCTCTACAACCGCGTGTCGACAGCACCGTCGCTAACACGCTTGTCTACCGTAGGAAAACCGTGAAGAGCCGTTTCAGGGGCGCAACGCCCGTGGAATGAATGCGCCCCATGCCGCAAATGAAGGCGCCATGAGGGAAAACCGGCTGCAGGTCTTTGCTGGCCCAGGCTGTGAGCTCGTCTCCGGTGGTAATCAAATCGAGTGATTCGAGAAGTTCGATGAGCGCGGTATTGTCAGCTAGAGTTGCCATGGGAGATATAGAGCTGCACGCTGAATGAACGAAGAATATAGGGTAGGGCTACGGCAAGGTCAAATTGATCAATGGTTGCCCAGATTGTAAAGCGGTGCCTCATCTCAAAGAGTTTGAACGAAGTAAATCCCTGGTCTCAGGAGATCAATCATGACGACTCAACCTGAAAACGTACTCGAGTTCTGGTTCGGCCCACCCGGCACGGCAACAGAAATCGTCGGCTGGCAGCGCAAGCTGTGGTTCGCAAAATCGGCGACCAATGATCAGGCGGTGATCGAGCAGTTTGCCGACACACTGCTCGCAGCGACGGCGGGGCGACTTGATCACTGGGCCGACACCCCTCGTGGCCGGCTGGCTTTGTTGATTGTGTTCGACCAGTTTCCGCATCACATCCATCGCAACCAGCCGCAGGCATTTGCCACCGACCCGCAGGCCCTGGCCTTGAGTCTGGCTGCGATAAAAGCAGGCGATGAGCAGCAACTGACACCGATCGAACGGGTGTTTCTGTATCTGCCGCTGGAGCATGCCGAATCGAATGAAATGCAGGAGTTATCGGTTTCGCTTTACGAAAAGCGGGCACGCGAAGCCGCGATTGCAGAACGTGCACTATTCGACGACTTTCTGAAATATGCGCGGCAGCACCGCGACGTGGTGGCACGCTTCGGGCGTTTTCCGCATCGCAACGCGATACTGGGGCGGCCTTCGTCCGACGATGAACTTGCGTTTTTGAAGCAGCCCGGCTCGCGCTTCTAACCGTTATTTAAGCCCCACGGGTATTCATGCCCTTCGGGTAAAATGGCGGCTTCCTGCGCCCCTTGGGTATTCCCCGCTGTTTCCATGCCCCGCCAAATCCTCGTCACTTCCGCCCTGCCCTACGCCAATGGCAGCATCCACCTCGGCCACCTGGTCGAATACATCCAGACCGACATCTGGGTGCGTTTCCAGAAGATGCGCGGCCACGACTGCCGCTATATGTGCGCCGACGACACCCACGGCACCGCGATCATGCTGCGCGCGGAAAAGGAAGGCATCACGCCGGAAACGCTGATCGGCCGGGTGTGGGACGAGCACACGCGCGACTTCGCCGGCTTCCACATCGGCTTCGACCATTACTACTCGACGCATTCGGACGAAAACCGTCAGCTCGCCTCGAAGATCTATCTCGCGCTGAAGGACGCCGGGCTGATCGAGGTCAAGACCATCGCCCAGCTGTACGACCCGGTGAAGAACCTGTTCCTGCCGGACCGCTTCATCAAGGGCGAGTGCCCCAAGTGCGGCGCGCTGGACCAGTACGGCGACAACTGCGAAGTGTGCGGTGCGACCTACAGCCCGACCGAACTGAAGAACCCGGTATCGGCAGTGTCGGGCGCAACCCCGGTGCACAAGGATTCCGAGCATTACTTCTTCAAGCTCGGTGCATGCGAGGCCTTCCTGCGCGAGTGGACGAACTCGGGCGCGTTGCAGGCGGAAGCCGCCAACAAGATGCAGGAATGGTTCGCCTCCGGCCTCAACAACTGGGACATCAGCCGCGACGCGCCCTACTTCGGCTTCGAAATCCCCGGCGCGCCGGGCAAGTACTTCTATGTGTGGCTGGACGCGCCGGTGGGCTACATGGCGAGCTTTGCCAAGTACGCAAAGGACAAGGGCCTCGACTTCGACGCCTGGTGGGGCACCGACTCAAAAACCGAGCTGGTGCACTTCATCGGCAAGGACATCCTCTATTTCCACGCCCTATTCTGGCCGGCGATGCTGAAGTACTCAGGCCACCGCCTGCCGACGGCGGTGTATGCGCACGGCTTCCTCACCGTCAACGGCCAGAAGATGTCGAAATCGCGCGGCACCTTCATCACTGCTGAAAGCTACCTCGCGCAGAAGCTGAATCCCGAGTGGCTGCGCTATTACTACGCCGCCAAGCTTAACGGCACGATGGAAGACATCGATCTGAACCTCGACGACTTCGTCGCGCGGGTGAATTCGGATCTGGTCGGCAAGTTCATCAACATCGCCAGCCGCACCGCAGGCTTCATCCACAAGAATTTTGGGGGCAAGCTCGCCGACGGCGTGGCCAACATCGAACTCGTCGGCACATTCCAGGCCGCAGCAAACACGATCGCCGCGCACTACGAGGCGCGCGATTATTCCAGGGCCTTGCGCGAGATCATGGCGCTGGCCGACCGCGCCAACCAGTATGTCGCCGACGAAAAGCCCTGGGAACTGGCGAAGAAGCCCGAGGCGGTGTATCGCCTGCACGAGGTCTGCACGGTGGCGCTGAACTGCTTCCGCCTGCTGACCCTGTACCTGAAACCGGTGCTGCCAAAGCTCGCCGGCGAGATCGAGGCCTTCCTCAACATCGCGCCGCTAACCTGGGACGATTCCCAGAGCCTGTTCATCCGCCACCGCATCAACGAGTACAGCCACCTGATGACCCGTATCGATCCCAAATCCATCGAAGCCATGGTGGACGCCAACAAACAGAACCTCGAACCCACGCCCGCCCCCGCGCCGGTGCGCCACGCCGAAGCCCAGGTGCACGGCGACGCCAAAGCCGCCTCACCCTCTCCCCAACCCTCCCCCCTCAAGGGAGAGGGGGCCAACGTAGCCGCCGACGCGGCGATGATCTCAATTGACGACTTCGCCAAGATCGACCTGCGCATCGCGCGCATCGCCCATGCGGAACACGTCGAGGGCGCCGACAAGCTGCTGCGGCTGATGCTCGACCTCGGCGAGCTCGGCACGCGCCAGGTGTTCGCCGGCATCAAGTCGGCCTATGCGCCGGAAGCGCTGGTGGGACGGCTCACCGTGATGGTCGCCAACCTCGCGCCGCGCAAGATGAAGTTCGGCATGAGCGAAGGCATGGTGCTGGCCGCCTCCGGCGACGCACCCGGCCTCTTCATCCTGTCGCCTGACAGCGGCGCGCAGCCGGGCATGAAAGTGAAGTGAGCCCGGCATGAAGACGCAGCACCTGCATCTCCAGGGCCGGGTGCAGGGCGTGTGGTTTCGCGAACGATGCCCCACAAGGGGACTCCGATCCGCTATGGGCTAAAGCCCATGCGGAGTCGTATGCGTCGCGAGGCCGAACGCCTGGGGGTGACGGGCTGGGTGCGCAATGCACCCGATGGCTCGGTGGAAGCGGTGGTTCAGGGCCCGGACACGGCCGTCGACGCGCTCATTGCGTGGGCGCGAATCGGCCCACCGCAGGCACGGGTGGAACGCATCGTCCTCACCGACGCGCAGGGCCATTTCAGCCGTTTCGAGAAGCGGTGATTAGGCGCCGGAAATCCGGACAAAAAAATGCCCGGCTCAGTTAAGAGCCGGGCAAAGTATCCACCAAAGGAGGAGGATTGGAGGAGACAACACGAAGCGCCATTGCGGCGACTTCAGTGTTATTAGAATAATCTAATATTATGGAACTCAAGTCAACACTTATTTTCACAAAAGCCTTGATTCGGTAGTTTTTTTCCAGGCGAGTAAGCCCGATCAGTAGATGACATTCACCGCCTCGGGCTTGAGCCAGTCGCCCAGGGACTCGATCAGCCGGTCGTCCAGCCGCACCCGCCAGTCCTCGCCCAGCCGCACGCGACAGCGCGCATTCTGGTTGCGGTAATCCACCCAGACCGGGCAGCCGCCCTCCTCCACCTTGTAGGGCGCGAGCAGTTCGCGCAGCTTGCGGCCACTCGACTGGCCGTTGCACGCCAGCCGCAGCCCCTGGGCGAACCGGGTGCGCGCGCCCGCCAGGTCGTAAATCCGTTCCGCGGTCACCCGCACGCCGCCTGAATAGTCGTCGCGGTTGACCTTGCCCTCGATGACCAGAAGGGCGTCGTCCTTCAGCAGATGGCGACTCTGCTCGTAGAGTTCGTTGAAAATCACCACCTCGACCTGCGCGGTCGCGTCGTCCAGCAGCAGGATCAGCATCTTGCCGCGCCGCGTCATCTGGGTGCGCAGCGAAACGGCAATCCCGGCCAGCATCACCGGATCGCGCGAGGGCTCCAGGCTGTCGAGCTGCTTCTTGGCAAAACCGGACACCTCGGCCAGATATGAGGTGAAGGGATGACCGCTGAAGAAATAGCCGAGCGCGGATTTTTCCTGCAGCAGCTTTTCCTGCTCAGGCCACAGGGGCACGTCGATCAGGTCTTCGCCGCCGCCGTCGAGGATTTCGCCGAACAGGCCCACCTGCCCCCCGCTCCTTGCCGCGCGGTCGGCGGTTTCCAGCGCCGCGCCGACCGATGCCATCAGGCTGGCACGGTGATCGTTGAGGCTGTCGAACGCGCCCGCCTTCACCAGCGCTTCCAGCACGCGGCGGTTGAGGTAGCGCTTGTCGACGCGCCGCGCCAGGTCGAACAGACCTTTATACGGGCCGTTTGCTTCACGTTCAGCGACGATCGCGCCGATTGCCGCTTCGCCGCTGCCCTTGATTGCGCCCAGTCCGTAGCGGATTTCGGTCTTGCTGACCGGCTCGAAGCGGTAGCCCGACAGGTTGATATCGGGGGGTAGCATCGTCAGCCCGTTGGCGCGGCAGTCCTCGTAGAACACGCGCACCTTGTCGGTATCGGACATTTCCGACGACATCGTCGCCGCCATGAATTCGGCCGGGTAATAGGCCTTGAGCCAGGCGGTGTGATACGCCACCAGCGCGTAGGCCGCCGAGTGCGACTTGTTGAAGCCGTATTCGGCGAATTTCTCCATCAGGTCGAACAGGCGTTCGGCAACCTTGGTGTCGGCCCCGCGCTTGGCCGCGCCTTCGAGGAAAATCGTGCGCTGCACGGCCATTTCCTCGGGCTTCTTCTTGCCCATGGCGCGCCGCAGCATGTCGGCGGCGCCGAGGCTATAGCCTGCCAGGATCTGCGCCACCAGCATCACCTGTTCCTGGTAGACGATGATGCCGTAGGTCGACTTCAGCACCGGCTCGAGGTCGGGATGGAAATACTCCGGCTTCTGCTTGCCCTGCTTGCGCGCGATGAAGTCGTCCACCATGCCGGAACCAAGCGGGCCCGGCCGGTTCAGCGCCATCAGCGCGATGATGTCCTCGAAGCAGTCGCCCTTCAGCTTCTTTTCAAGATCCTTGGCCGAGCGGGATTCGGACTGGAACACCGCGGTCGTGTTGCCGTCCGCAAACAGCCGGTACACCGCCGGATCGTCGAGCGGCAGGTCTTCCAGCCGGAAATCGGCGCGGCCTTCATGCCGCTGCACGAAACGCACCGCCTCGGCCAGGATGGTCAGCGTGCGCAGGCCGAGGAAGTCGAACTTGACCAGGCCGATCGCCTCGACGTCGTCCTTGTCGAACTGCGACACCATGGCGTCCGAGTTTTCGGCGCGATACAGCGGGCAGAAATCGGTGAGCTTGCCCGGCGCGATCAGCACCCCGCCCGCGTGCATGCCGACGTTGCGGGTGATGCCCTCGAGCTTCTCCGCCAATGGAAGCAACTCGGCAAGTTCTTCCTCGTTCTTCGCCCGCTCGTCGATCTGCGGTTCCTTCTCACGCGCCTCGGCGAGCGAAATGCCCAGCTCGTTGGGCACCAGCTTGACGAATTTGTCGACGAACAAATACGGAAGATCGAGCACGCGGCCGACGTCGCGCAGCACCGCCTTGGCCGCCATGGTGCCGAAGGTGGCGATCTGCGACACCGCCGCGTGGCCGTACTTGTCCTTCACGTACTGGATCACGCGGTCGCGCCCGTCCTGGCAGAAGTCAATGTCGAAGTCGGGCATCGACACCCGCTCGGGATTGAGGAAGCGTTCGAACAGCAGGTCGTAGGCGAGCGGATCGAGATCGGTGATGCGGAGGCTGTAGGCGACCAGCGAGCCCGCGCCGGAGCCGCGCCCCGGCCCCACCGGCACGTTGTTGTTCTTGGCCCAGTTGATGAAGTCGGCCACGATCAGGAAATAGCCGGGGAAGCCCATCTGGATGATGGTCTTCAGTTCGAATTCCAGCCGCTCGGTGTATTCCGGCAGCCTGGCGGCGCGTTCGCCCTCGTCGGGATAGAGGTGGGCCATGCGTTCATACAGCCCCTCGAAGGAACGCTGCCGCATGTAGTCGTCGAGGCTCATGCCGTCCGGCGTCGGAAAGTCGGGCAGCCGGCTCTTGCCGAGTTCCAGCGTGAGGTTGCAGCGCTTGGCGATTTCCACGCTGTTGGCCAAGGCTTCCGGCAGATCGGCAAACAGCTCGGCCATCTCGTCCGGTGTCTTGAAATACTGCTCAGCGGTGAACGGCCGCGGCCGGCGCGGATCGCCCAGCATCATGCCCTCGGCAATGCAGACGCGCGCCTCGTGCGCCTTGAAATCGGCAGGCAGCATGAACTGGATCGGATGGGTGGCGACCGCCGGCAGCTTCAGCGCCGCGCCGATGTCGAGCAGGCCGTCGATCAGGCGCTCGGCATGCGGCTGACCAAAGCGCTGCAGCTCCAGATAGTAGCGTCCGGGAAACAGCGCGGCCCAGGCCTCCGCTGCGGCGCGCGCGGCATCGGCCTTGTCGTCGAGGATCGCCTGCGCGACGTTGCCGGCGTCGCCGCCCGACAGCGCCAAAAGACCATCGGTACCCTCGGCCAGCCAGGCGGGATCGATCTCGGCACGGCCGCGGTGGATGTTGTCCTGGTAGGCGCGGGTGAGCAGCTCGCACAGGCGGCGATAGCCTTCGCGGTGCTGCACCAGCAGCAGCAGACGCGAGGGGCGGTTGCGATCGGTGGCATTGGTCACCCAGACGTCGCAGCCGAACACCGGCTTGATGCCGGCGCCGCGCGCCGCGCGGTAGAACTTCACCCAGCCGAAGGTATTCGACAGGTCGGACAGCCCGAGCGCAGGCATCGCGATGCCCTTCGCCCGCTTGACCACCTCGTCCACCCGCACCAGGCCATCGGCGATGGAATACTCGGTGTGCAGGCGAAGATGGATGAAGCGCGGGTCGGTCATGGGAAGACGGTAAAAAAGCAGGGGGTTATTTTAACGCCGAGGACGGACGACCAAAAAACAAAAGGCAGCCGAAGCTGCCTTTTGTTTGAAACAAACGCTGGGATCAGTTGGCGCGGCGCTTGAATTCATTGGTGCGGGTGTCGATCTCGATCATGTCGCCGATCTCGACGAACGCGGCCACCGGCAGCTCGAACCCGGTGGGCTTGATGCGCGCCGGCTTCATGACCTTGCCCGAGGTGTCGCCGCGCACGGCAGGCTCGGTGTATTCGACTTCGCGGACGACCGTGGTGGGCATCTCGACCGAAATCGCCTTGCCGTCGTAGAACACCACTTCGACCGGCATGCCGTCGTCGAGGTAGTTCAGCGCGTCGCCGAGGTTTTCGCCTTCGACTTCATACTGGTTGTATTCGCCGTCCATGAACACGTACAAGGGATCGGCGAAGTAGGAATAGGTGCATTCCTTGCGGTCGAGGTTGACCGTTTCGAACTTGTCGTCGGCACGGTAGACGCTTTCCATGCCTGAACCGTTGAGCAGGTTCTTCAGTTTCATTTTGACGACGGAGGCATTGCGGCCCGATTTCGAGAATTCGGCCTTTTGCACCACCATCGGGTCTTTGCCGATCATCACGACGTTGCCGGCGCGGAGTTCCTGTGCGATTTTCATGGGTATGTCCTGCTGCGAGAGCTTAATAAGGGTCTGATAAAACCTATTATTTTAACTTATTTTCAACGAAATCAACCAGTTTGTCGGTAAGCCGGCCGGCCAGGCCGAGGCGGCCGCACCAGGCTTCGGCGTGCCGCTCGATGGCGGCCTGCTGCACGCGCCAGGCGGCCCAGCAGCTCGCCATGGTCTCCGCCTCCGGCATGCCGTTCCAGTGCCGCCACATTGCGCCCACCGCATGCGCGGCTTCGACTTCCAGCCCTTCCGTGTAGTGTGCCAACAATGCGTTCGTCTTGTCCCAGTGCGCCTCGTCGGCCTGCGGGTAGGCCTGCCACACCAGCGGACGCGCCGCCCACTGCGCGCGCACGCAGGAATCCTCGCCGCGAACGAAATTCAGCCTGCATGCCCACAACAGGTGATCGTAGGTATCCTGGTCCAGGAACGGCAGGATATGCAGCCGCAAGGCCCCGCGCCGGTGCGTCTCGCCCGCCTGCAAGCCGGAAACCGACAGCCACGCAGCCAATTGCGGAATGACCCGGCCCTCGGGAACGAGACAGGTGACAGGCCGCGTGTCGGCCGCCCAGGCGTCGAGCAAACCGGGCAGTGCCGGATTTTCGTAGGCGAACAGTGACACCCACAATTCCTCTGCCTGCGGCGCCTCCAGTCCAAGCCGGCGCCAGAACGCCGCGGTCCCGGCACGCACGAACGCAGCGCGGCGCGCGGCCAGATCCGCCTCGACCAGCAGGCCGCCGGTGTCCGGCGTGTAACCGGGAAAAAAGAAATAGCGGATCAGCGGCAGCCACGGATGCGGCGAAGGCAGGCCGTGGTGTTCGGCAACCCAGGGTTCGGCGGAGAGGTATTCGAGATTGATCCAGACCGGCGGCGGCGACTGCACGGCCATCGCGGCCAGATAGGCTTCAGGCAGGGTGCAGCCGAAGGCATCGATCACCACCTGCGCCGGCTCGGCTGCCGCAAACGGCGTGCGCCATGCGCAGACCGTCACCCCTTCGCAGCGTTGCTCGACCGCGTCCGGCCCGATCGCCGGCCAGATGCGCTGAAAGGCATGCAGGTCGTCCACCCACAGCCGCACCGCCAGGCCGTGCTCGCCGACCAGACCGCGCGCCAGCCGCCAGGCAATGCCGATGTCGCCATAGTTGTCGACGACCGTGCAAAAGATGTCCCAATGGATGCGCATGGCGCGCATCCTACCGCATCGTATCGGCGGTTGATCGGGCACGCCCGAGTTGGAAGGAAACCACAGCCTGACAGAGGCCTTTGTTTTTATACGCTTTCCTCTTGTAAAAACGCATGTGCGGTAGTAAAACTGCAAACAGTTTGGTTTCAAGAACCGTGCAGGTTTGGCATTACCGCAGGAGCATCACCGGGTAGCGCGCTTGAATTCAGACCGACGGCCAAAACCATGCCGTCCTGTCATCCGCTGGCGCAATTGTGCTTATCGCGGTTATGTTTTTAGTGTCACGCCAAGGAGGAAGTTTGAATGGCAACAGGTACTGTCAAGTGGTTCAGCGATGCCAAGGGCTTTGGCTTCATCACCCCCGATGACGGCGGCGAGGATGTGTTCGCGCATTTCTCTGCCATCCAGTCCAGTGGTTTCAAGACGCTGAAGGAAGGCCAGAAAGTCAGCTTCGAAGTCAGCCAGGGGCCGAAGGGCAAGCAGGCTTCCAACATCCAGCCGCAAGGTTGAGCTGTTGAAAGAACGAAAGAACCCCGCTTCGGCGGGGTTCTTTCATTGGGTCACGGCGCCGTCTCCGCGTCTCATAGCACCTTCTTGCGGCCACGCCTTACATCTTCGCAATCATCGTCTCGGCAAACTGCGAGCACTTCACCTCGGTGGCGCCGTCCATCAGGCGCGCGAAGTCGTAGGTCACGGTCTTGGCTACAATGGCTTTTTCCATGCTGGAAACGATGAGGTCGGCCGCCTCGACCCAGCCCAGGTGGCGCAGCATCATCTCTGCCGACAGGATCAGCGAGCCCGGGTTGACGTAGTCCTTGCCGGCGTATTTGGGCGCCGTGCCGTGGGTCGCCTCGAACATCGCCACGGTGTCGGACAGGTTGGCGCCCGGCGCGATGCCAATGCCGCCGACTTCCGCCGCCAGCGCGTCGGAAATGTAGTCACCGTTCAGATTCAACGTGGCGATGACGTCGTATTCGTCCGGACGCAGCAGGATCTGCTGCAGGAAGGCATCGGCGATCACGTCCTTGATGACGATGCCGCCCCGCCCATTTTCTCCGGGCAATTCCATCCATGGGCCTTCGCCGATCAGCTTGGCGCCGAATTCGCGCGCGGCGAGCTCGTAGCCCCACTTCTTGAAGCCGCCTTCGGTGAACTTCATGATGTTGCCCTTGTGCACCAGGGTCACCGACTTGCGCTTGTTGTCGATCGCGTATTGGATGGCCTTTCGGATCAGCCGCTCGGAGCCTTCGACCGACACCGGCTTGATACCGATGGCCGAAGTCTCGGGGAAGCGGATTTTCGTCACGCCCATTTCCTGCTGCAGGAAGGCGATAATCTTCTGCACCGCCTCGGAACCGGCTTCCCATTCGACGCCGGCATAAATGTCCTCGGTGTTCTCGCGGAAAATCACCATGTCGACCTTTTCCGGCGCTTTCACCGGGCTCGGCACGCCGGTGAAGTAGCGCACCGGGCGCAGGCACACGTACAGGTCGAGCATCTGCCGCAGCGCGACGTTGAGCGAGCGGATGCCGCCCGAGGTCGGCGTGGTGAGCGGGCCCTTGATCGAGATCACGTAGTCCTTCACCGCCTGCACGGTTTCGTCCGGCAGCCACTGGTCGCCGCCGTAGACCTTGACCGCCTTCTCGCCGGCATACACTTCCATCCAGGCGATCTGCTTCTTGCCGCCGTAGGCCTTGGCCACCGCCGCATCGACCACGCGGCGCATCGCCGGGGTGATGTCGACGCCGGTGCCGTCGCCCTCGATGAAGGGGATGATGGGCGTGTCCGGCACGTTCAAGCTGTTGTCGGCGTTGACGGTAATTTTTTTGCCTGCGGCGGGAATCTGGATATGTGTGCTCATAATGTCTCGAAACGATAAAATGGGGTTTTGTCCCCACCCGAAGTGTCGCGTCTTATTTTGTTCAACAAGCCCTATGGCGTGCTCAGCCAGTTCACCCCGGAAGGTCGCTGGCAAGGCTTGCGGGATTACCTCGCGCTGCCGGGCGTCTATGCGGCCGGACGACTGGACGCCGACAGTGAAGGCCTGCTGATTTTAACCGATGACGGCACGCTCCAAAGCCGCATCGCCGATCCCAGACACAAACTGCCCAAAACCTACTGGGCGCAGGTCGAGGGCGTCCCCGACGAGACCACCTTGGAACCGCTGCGGCACGGCGTCGATCTCGGCGACTTCGTCACCCGCCCGGCGCAGGTCCGCTTGGTCGACGAGCCTGCCGGCCTGTGGCCGCGCAACCCGCCGATCCGCTTTCGGCAAGCCATGCCGACAAGCTGGGTCGAACTCACGATTACCGAAGGCAAGAACCGCCAGGTGCGGCGGATGACGGCGAAGATCGGCTTCCCGACGCTGCGGCTGATCCGCGCCGCCGTCGGCGAATGGACGCTGGGCAGTCTTCTGCCCGGAGAATGGAAAGAAATTCATGTCTGATCCGAGCCTGAATATCCCATGGCTGCCCCATGTCGTCGCCGCTGCCATCGTCGAACGCGACGGCAAATTCCTGCTGGTGGAGGAACACACCGCCGAAGGCCTGCGCCTCAACCAGCCCGCCGGCCACTGGGAATGCAATGAGACATTGGCCGAGGCAGTGCGCCGCGAAGCGCTGGAGGAAACCGCGCATCACGTCGAGCCGCTCGCCTTGCTGGGCTGCTACACCACGTACTACGCTCAACGCGACATCACCTATCTGCGCTTCGCCTATATCTGCAGCGTCACCGGCTTCGACGCCAAACGCGCGCTCGACGACGGCATCGTGCGCGCCGTGTGGCTGACCCCGGCGGAACTCGCCGACCATCCCACTCCGCACCGCAGTCCTCTGGTGATGCGCTGCGTGCAGGATTACCTGGCCGGCCGGCGCTTTCCGCTTGACTTCGTGAGCCACGCATGAAATCAACCCTGTTTGTCATTGCAAGGCGAAGCCGGAGCAATCCAGGCTACGCTCGTTGGCTGCTGGATTGCTTCGTCACTTCGTTCCTCGCAATGACAGGGGGATGCGCATGACCAAGGTCGTCGTGGGGATGTCAGGCGGCGTCGATTCCGCCGTCGCCGCCTATCTCTTGAAGCAGCAGGGCCACGACGTGCTCGGCGTCTTCATGAAGAACTGGAACGACGACGACAACACCGAGCAGTGCACCGCGCGGCAGGATTTTCTCGACGTGCTGGCGGTGGCCGACGTGCTCGGCATCGAGGTCGAGGCGGTCAACTTCGCCGCCGAGTACAAGGAACGTGTGTTCAGCTACTTCCTCGCCGAATACCAGGCCGGCCGCACGCCCAACCCCGACGTGCTGTGCAACGCCGAGATCAAGTTCAAGGCCTTTCTCGACGACGCCATCGCGCGCGGCGCCGAGTTCATCGCCACCGGACACTACGTCGGCAAGGGCGAGGACGCCGCTGGCCGTGCCACGCTGCTGCGCGCGGCGGACACCAACAAGGACCAGAGCTATTTCCTCTACCGCCTGAACCAGGCGCAGCTCTCCCCCGCCCTGTTCCCGCTGGCCCATCTGCCGAAACCGGAGGTGCGTGCGCTGGCGAAAAGAATCGGCCTGCCCAACGCCGCAAAGAAGGACAGTACCGGCATCTGCTTCATCGGCGAGCGCAACTTCCGCGAATTTCTCGAACGCTACCTGCCACGCGACCCCGGCGACATGAAAACGCCCGAGGGCCGCGTCGTCGGCCAGCACCAGGGCCTGATGTATTACACCCTGGGCCAGCGCCAGGGCCTCGGCATCGGCGGGCAGAAGGACGGCAGCGACGAGCCCTGGTTCGTCGCCGCCAAGGACATGGCAAGCAACACGCTGGTGGTGGTGCAGGGGCACGACCATCCGCTGCTCAAGCGCTCGACGCTGGCCGCCGGCCAGCTCAACTGGATCAGCGGCGTCGCCCCCGATCCCGGCAAGTCCTACACCGCCAAGACCCGCTACCGGCAGACCGATGCCGCTTGCCGCATCACCCGGCTGGAATCCGACACGCTGGAACTCGCGTTCGACAGCAAGCAATGGGCCGTTACGCCCGGCCAGTCCGTGGTTTTATATGACGGCGAAGTCTGCCTCGGCGGCGGCATCATTACCTGAACCCGCTACAATTCCCGCTTTCCTGCTTCACACCCCATCATGTCACACGACGCCCCCGCTCCCGCCGCCAACTTCATCCGCAACATCATCGACGAGCAGAACGCCGCCGGTAAATGGGGCGGCCGCGTCGAGACGCGCTTTCCGCCCGAGCCCAACGGCTATCTGCATCTGGGCCATGCCAAGTCGATCTTCCTCAACTTCGGCCTGGCGCGCGACTACGGCGGCGTATGCCACCTGCGCTTCGACGACACCAACCCGGAAAAGGAAAGCCAGGAATACGTCGACGCCATCATCGAATCGGTGAAATGGCTGGGCTTCGACTGGGGCAAGCACCTGTACTTCGCGTCGAACTATTTCGACACCATGTACGCCTGCGCCGAATACCTGATCCAGGCCGGCCATGCCTACGTCGATTCCTTGAGCGCAGACGACATGCGCGCCTACCGCGGCACGCTGACCGAGCCGGGCAAGGACAGCCCCTACCGCAGCCGCAGCGCGGAGGAAAACCTCGACCTCTTCCGCAGGATGCGCGCCGGCGAATTCCCCGACGGCGCACACGTGCTGCGTGCCAAGATCGACATGGCCTCGCCCAACATCAACCTGCGCGATCCCGCGATCTATCGCATCAAGCGTGCGCATCACCACAACACCGGCGACATCTGGTGCATCTATCCGATGTACACCTACGCGCATCCCATCGAGGACGCGATCGAGCACATCACGCATTCGATCTGTACCCTGGAATTCGAGGACCAGCGGCCCTTCTACGACTGGCTGCTGGACAAGCTCGCCGACGGCGGCTTCTTTACCCGCCCGCTGCCGCAGCAGATCGAGTTCGCCCGCTTGAATCTGACCTACGTCGTGCTCTCCAAGCGCAAGCTGATCCAGCTGGTCGAGGAAAAGCACGTCAGCGGCTGGGACGACCCGCGCATGCCCACGCTCGTCGGCGCGCGCCGCCGCGGCTACACGGCGGAAGGCTTCCGCCGCTTCACCGACCAGATCGGCGTGTCCAAGTCCGACGGCTGGATCGATTACAGCGTGTTCGAGGCCTGCCAGCGCGATGTGCTGAATGATTCCGCTCTGCGCCGCGTTGCCGTGCTCGACCCGGTCAAGCTCATCATCGACAACTACCCGGCAGGCCAGTCGGAGGAGTGCTTCGCCCCCAACCATCCGCAGCAGCCCGATCTGGGCAAACGCGCCGTGCCGTTCTCAAAGGAGCTGTGGATCGAGCGCGAGGACTTCATGGAAGCCCCATCAAAAGGCTACTTCCGCCTCTTCCCCGGCAACTCGGTACGCCTGCGCTACGGCTACGTTGTCAAATGCACGGGCTGCGACAAGGACGCCGACAGCAACATCACCGCCGTGCACTGCGAATACCTGCCCGACACCAAGTCCGGCACCCCCGGTGCCGACTCGGTCAAGGTCAAGGGCAACATTCACTGGGTCTCGGCCGCACATGCGTACGAAGCCGAAGTGCGCCTGTACGACCGCCTGTTCACCACCGCACAGCCGGGCGGTGAAAGCGGCGATTTCCTAAGTGATCTGAATGCCGATTCCGTCAAGGTGATCTGCGCCCAGCTGGAACCGGCACTGAAAGATGCCGCGCCGGAAGACCGCTTCCAGTTCGAGCGGCATGGTTACTTCGTTGCGGATCGCGTCGACTCTAAACCCGGCGCACCGGTATTCAACCGCACTGTGACGTTGAAGGATTCGTGGGTAAAAGCAGAAAAATAACGCAGGCCAAATCAATTTTGAGATAAGTCTCTGACAACCGAGGGAGTCATCACATGGGCGATTCCGTATTTCTCAATCGCGTCGTATTACGAAATTACAAAAGCATTGGGAATTGCGATGTCCGACTTGGGCCTCTCACTTATCTTGTGGGCGTCAATGGTTCTGGCAAGAGCAATTTTCTAGATGCCCTACATTTGCTACGCGATGCCCTAAACGGCTCCCTCGACAACGCACTGAACGAACGCGGCGGTCTGAGCGAGGTGCGTCGGCGCTCCAGCGGCCATCCCACCAATTTCGGTATTCGTCTAGAGTTTAAGCTGAACAGCGGACAGCGCGGCCATTTCGCCTTCAATGTTGGGGCACTGAGGGATCGGGGCTACGAAGTCCAGACCGAGGAATGCGTTGTTCAGGGGGTTGGCAAGGGCCCGTTCTACCAGATCGATCGTGGAAAGCTACGTGCCAGCAGCGAGCCGACTTTCCCAGCGGTCACCTCTGATCGCTTGGCTCTCGTCGCCGCCTCGGGCTTGGCTGCGTTCCGTCCAGTATTCGATGCACTGGCGTCCATGAGCTTTTATAACCTCAACCCGAAACTGATGCGCGACCTACAAAAGCCTCAGGAGGGCCGTCTGCTCAAGCCAGCTGGCGAGAATATCGCCAGTGTGATCGGACATCTGGAACGTGTCGGTCGCAGCCAAATGGATATAGTCGAAGACTATCTGCAAACGGTAGTTCCGATGGTGCATGGTGTTGAGCGCAAGCAGATCGGCCCTATGGAAACCTTGGAGTTCCGTCAGGACATGGCTGGCTCAAAACACCCTTGGCGATTCCTTGCGCAAAACATGTCGGACGGTACTTTGCGCACGCTCGGTATCCTCGTCGCTCTGTTTCAGGGTAATCGGGATTATTCCCCTAGCCTAGTCGGCCTCGAGGAGCCCGAAACAGCGCTGCACCCTGCCGCCAGCGCTGCCTTGCGTGAGGCGTTGATGCGCGCATCGCAACAAACGCAGATCATCGTGACCAGTCATAGCCCTGATCTGCTCGATGATCGCGGAATCCCGACTGACGCCTTGCTCTCAGTCGTTTCAGAGGGCGGTGAAACACGTATCGCCCCCCTCGATGAGGCATCGCGTGACGCCATACGCCAGCAACTATTTTCCGCCGGAGAATTGCTGCGGCTTAATCAACTCACGCCTGACAGAGAGTATTTGGCCGCTCAGGAACAGCGCCAAGCTGATCTTTTTGGAGATATCGAGCCGTGAAGATCGCCAGCATCGTGGAGGGGGATGGCGAGGTGGTCGCCCTACCGATCCTGTTGCGGCGTTTGGCCGAATGGCGCACGCCGGAGCATTATCAGGATGTGTCCACGCCAATTCGCGTCCGTCGTGACCGCTTCCTAAATCGAGATGACGAGTTTCAACGTCATCTGCTGCTGGCTGCCTCGAAGTGCGGCAACGATGGCTGGATCCTGGTGCTGCTGGATGCAGACGACGACTGTCCGGCAACACGTAGTGCCGAAATTTTGCACCGTGCCCAGGCTTGTGTACCGCATCGCCGGGTTTCTGTAGTGCTGGCAAACCGCGAATATGAAGCGTGGTTCATCGCAGCAGCCGCATCGTTAAATGGACATCGCGGTTTTGTTTTTGATCCACTCGACACGATTGAGCCAGAATCACGACGGAATGCAAAGGGCTGGATCACATCGCATATGGTCGATAGAGCTTATGGCGAAACTACCGATCAACCTGCTTTCACTGCACGCATAGATCTACAACTGACATTTGATCGCAGTCGATCATTTCGTAAGCTGTGTAGCGAATGGGATCGCCACTCTCTTGGAGGTTAGACCGCGTCTACTGCCCTAAACAAAAGGACTTCTTTTAAGAGTGACGTGTTTGATTTGCCGCCGACTCAAGCATCTTACTTGAGCCTCCCCCCAAACTTCCCCTCCGCCTTCGCCACCTTCGGCGCCACCACGAACTGGCAGTATGGCTGATACGGGTTCTGCTCGTAGTAGCGCTGGTGGTAGTCCTCGGCGGGATAGAAAGTCGTTGCTTCGGTGACTTCCGTGACGATGGGCGCACCGAACTGCTTTGATGCCGTCAGCTCCGCGATCACTGCTTCCGCCTTTGCCTTCTGTTCCGGCGTATGCCAGAAGATCGCCGAGCGATACTGCGTGCCGACATCGTTACCCTGGCGGTTGAGCTGAGTGGGGTCGTGCAGGGTGAAGAAGATTTCCAGCAGGTCGCGATACGAGATCACGTCCGGGTCGAACGTCACCTGCACCACTTCGGCGTGGCCGGTATCGCCGTTGCAGATGTCCTTGTAGGTGGGATTGAGCGTGTGGCCGCCCATGTAGCCGGACACCGCGGATTCGACGCCGCGCAGCCGGTTGAACACGGTTTCGATGCACCAGAAACAGCCGCCTGCCAGGGTCGCTACCGCGTGGGCCATGAAGTTTCTCCGTTAGACAACCGGCACCGTTTCCATGAACGATGCACGGCTCGCCAGTTTCTCGGCGAGCCTGGCCAGGTTGGGATGTGCGGTGCGCCAGTCGATATCGGGAAAACGCAGGCCCAGATAGCCGAGCGTGCAGCCGCAGGCGACGTCGGCCAGCGTCATGCTGTTGCCGAGGAACCAGGGTTTCTCGCCCAGCGCTTCCGACAGGGCCTCGAGCCCGCGGAACAGGGTTTTCTCCTGCAGCGTCATCCAGTCGCTGCTCCGCTGCTCGGGTGCGCGCTTCCGCTCCAGGTTCACCGCCACGGCCGCATCGGTGACGCCATCGGCCAGCGCCTCGACCCCGCGCACCATCATGCGGACTTTCGGTTCACTGGGGATCAGGTGGGCGACCGGGCTGACGTGGTCGAGGTATTCGACGATGACGCGCGAGTCGAACACGCTGATGCCATCTTCTAGCACCAGCACCGGCACCTTGCCGAGCGGATTGAAGCTGGGGACCGGGGTGTCCGACGACCACGGGTTTTCGACCTGGAGTTGAAAGGGGATTTTCTTTTCCAGCAGGACTACGCGGACTTTGCGGCCATACGGGCTGGTGAGCGAGGTGATGAGTTTCATACGGGTTCGTATCCTGGATGCGTGATTGCTAGGTCGTGTTATGTGCACCGCCATTATCGCCTGTCGCACGCGGCGCTCCAACCCGTTCGCGCAGGGCCGGCAGCACTTCCTGCTCGAACCAGGGATGACGCTTGAACCATAGACGATTGCGCGGGCTGGGGTGTGGCAGCGGGAAATAGTCGGGGAGGAAATCGCGCCAGGCGTGCACCGTGTCGGCCAGCGTTCGCCCGCGGCGCGTTCCCAGGTAATACGCCTGGGCATAGGCGCCGATCAGCAGGGTGAGGCGGATGCCGGGCATGGCCGCGCGCAATGGCGGATGCCACAGCGGCGCGCATTCCGGACGCGGCGCCAGGTCGCTGCCCTTGACCGTGCCCGGATAGCACAGGCCGGTGGGGACGATGGCGATGCGGGAGACGTCGTAGAACTGTTCGCGCGTCATGCCCAGCCATTCGCGCAGCCGGTCGCCCGAGGGGTCGTTCCAGGGAATGCCGGTTTCGTGGACCCGCCGTCCCGGCGCCTGGCCGACGATCAGCAGGCGCGCGGTGGGCGACACGCGCAGGACGGGGCGCGGAGGATGCGGCAGGTTCGCGGCGCAGACCGTGCACGCCTCCACCCGCTCGACCAGCCCGGCAAGATTCCTGGGCTGGCGCGGGCGGTCAGGGTTTTTCATCGCCGCCCGGCGCGCCGGTCAGCCGGCGTGGTCGACGATGAACTGCTTGACCGCATGGACGTCGGCATCCATGACGTGCTTTTTCTGCGGCTGCGTTTCGAGGTCGGCCAGTTCGGCCGGGCGCACCGGCTCAATGCCGAGCGCTTCGCGGATCGCGTCCTCGAACTTGGCGGGCTGCGCGGTTTCCATGCAGATCAGCGGCACGCCGGGCTCGCGGTGCTCCAGACCTACTTTAAGGCCGTCGGCGGTGTGCGGGTCGATCATCGTGCCGTACACCTCGTACACCGTGCGGATGGTGTCGATGCGGTTGGCATGGTTGCTCGAACCCGAGGCCATGCCGAATTCGGCGACGCGGCCGAACAGGCCGTCGGCATTGAGGTCGAAGCTGCCGCCGGATTCGACCGCACCCCACAGGCTGCGGATCTTGGCGGCATCGCGCCCCGACAGGTCGAACACGAAACGCTCGAAGTTGGACGCCTTGGAGATGTCCATCGACGGGCTGGAGGTGTGCTTGGTTTCCGGGCGCGGGCGGTAGACGCCGGTCTTGAAGAACTCGTCGAGCACGTCGTTTTCGTTGGTTGCGACGATCAGCTTCGCGATCGGCAGGCCCATCTGGCGCGCGATGTGGCCGGCGCAGACGTTGCCGAAATTGCCCGACGGCACCGAGAACGACACGCTCTGGTCATTGCTGTGCGTCGCCGCGAAATAGGCCTTGAAGTAATACACGCTCTGCGCCGCGACGCGCGCCCAGTTGATCGAGTTGACCGCGCCGATGTGGTGCTTCGTCTTGAAATCGAGGTCATTCGACACTGCCTTGACGATGTCCTGGCACTGGTCGAACACGCCGCGGATCACCAGGTTGTGGATGTTGGCGTCCTGCAGCGCGTACATCTGCGCCTGCTGGAAGCGCGTCATGCCGTGCTCGGGCGACAGCATGAAAACGCGAATGCCGCGCTTGCCGCGCATCGCGTATTCGGCGGCAGAACCGGTGTCGCCCGAGGTCGCGCCGAGGATGTTCAACTCGCCGCCAGTTTTCGCCAGCACATACTCGAACAGGTTGCCCAGGAGCTGCATCGCCATGTCCTTGAACGCCAGCGTCGGACCATTCGACAGCGCCAGCACGTGCAGGCCTGGTTCCAGGGTTTTCAGCGGGGTGATGTCCTCGGCGTTCTCGCCCGGGTTGGTGTAGCGATAGACGTCGGCAGTGTAGGTTTTGTCGATCAGCTTGCGCAGGTCGTCGTGCGGAATGTCGTCAATCAGGCGCGACAGCACGGCGAAGGCCAGCTCGCGGTAGTTCATGCCGCGCATCGCCGCCAGTTCGGCTTCGCTGAAGCGCGGGTAGCTTTCCGGCACGTAGAGACCGCCGTCGCTGGCGAGCCCGCCGAGCAGGATTTCGGAAAAGCGGAGTTGCGGTGCCAGCCCGCGCGTACTGAGGTAGTTCATTTGGCCGCCAGTTCTTCGAGGCGGATGCGCATCACCTTGCCCGCCACGGTATCGAGTGCTTCGATCCTGGCGATCGCCGCGTTGATGTTTTTTTCCACCGTGATGTGGGTCAGCAGGATGATGTTGACCTGCTCCTCGCCCTCGGCGGGCTCCTTCTGCACCATGGCGTCGATCGAGATGTCGCCGTCAGCCAGGATGCGGGTGATGTCGGCCAGCACGCCGGGACGATCGTAGGCGCGCAGGCGCAGGTAGTATGCGGTGCGCACCTCGTCCATCGGCAGGATCGGCGTGTCGGCCAGCTGGTCGGGCTGGAACGCCAGGTGCGGCACGCGATGATGCGGGTCGGCAGTGTGCAGGCGGGTGACGTCGACCAGGTCGGCGACCACCGCGGAAGCGGTCGGCTCGGCGCCGGCGCCGGCGCCGTAATACAGCGTCGGTCCGACGGCGTCGCCCTTCACCAGCACCGCGTTCATCGCGCCGTCGACGTTGGCGATAAGCCGTCGCTCGGGAATCAGCGTGGGATGGACGCGCAGCTCGATGCCGTTCTCGGCGCGGCGCGCGATGCCCAAGAGCTTGATGCGGTAGCCGAGCTCTTCTGCGTACTGCACATCCTCGCGCGTGAGCTTGGATATGCCCTCGGTATAGGCGCGGTCGAACTGCATCGGAATGCCGAAGGCGATCGCCGACAGGATGGTGAGCTTGTGCGCGGCGTCGATGCCCTCGATGTCGAAGGTCGGGTCGGCTTCGGCGTAACCCAGGCGCTGCGCCTCCTTCAGCGCGTCCTCGAAGGCCGCGCCCTTGTCGCGCATTTCGGTGAGGATGAAGTTGCTGGTGCCGTTGATGATGCCGGCCAGCCACTCGATGCGGTTGGCGGTGAGCCCTTCGCGCAGCGCCTTGATGATGGGAATGCCGCCGGCGACCGCCGCCTCGAACGCGACCATCACGCCCTTGGCCTGCGCCGCCGCGAAGATTTCGTTGCCGTACTTGGCGACCAGGTGCTTGTTGGCGGTCACCACGTGCTTGCCGTTGGCAATCGCCTGCATCACCAGCTCGCGCGCCGGCTCCAGACCGCCGATCAGCTCGACCACGATGTCGATCGCGGGATCGTCGACGACGTCGAACGGATTGATCGTCAGCGGCAGATCGCCCGCCAGCGCCTTGGCCTTTTCAAGATCGCGCACCGCCGCCCGGACCACGCGGATTTCACGTCCGGCACGGCGGGTGATTTCTTCGGCATTGCGGCGCAACACGGTGAGCGTGCCGCCGCCTACGGTTCCCAGGCCCAGCAGGCCGACGTTGATGGGTTTCATTGAGTGGTCTCGTTCAAAAATAATCAGCGATGCGCACGCTGGCGGTCAAGGAACCGGCTCATGCGCGAAATCGCCTCGGTCAAATCTTCTTCGTGCGGCAGGAACACCACCCGGATGTGGTCCGGGCGCGGCCAGTTGAAGCCGCTGCCCTGCACCACCAGCACGCGCTCCTCTTCCAGCAGGTTGAGGATGAACTTCTGGTCGTCGTGGATGTGATAGAGCCTGGAGTCGAGCTTCGGGAACAGATACATCGCCGCCTTCGGCTTTACGCAGCTGACGCCGGGAATCAGGGTCAGGAGTTCGTGCGCGAGGTCGCGCTGGCGCGTCAGCCGTCCACTCGGCGCGACCAGGTCGTTGATGCTCTGGTAGCCGCCGAGCGCGGTCTGGATCGCATACTGCCCCGGGACGTTGGAACACAGGCGCATCGACGCCAGCATGTTCAGCCCTTCCAGATAATCCCTGGCGTGGCGCTTGTCGCCCGACACGATCAGCCAGCCCGAGCGGTAGCCGCAGGCGCGGTAGTTCTTCGACAGGCCGTTGAAGGTGACGATCAGCACGTCGTCGGCCAGCGAGGCGATCGAGGTGTGCACCACGCCGTCGTACAGCACCTTGTCATAGATTTCGTCGGCGTACACGATCAGCTGGTGCTGGCGTGCGATCTCCAGGATTTCCAGCAGCAGTTCGGTCGGGTACAGCGCGCCGGTCGGATTGTTCGGGTTGATGACGACGATCGCCCGCGTGCTGGGCGTGATCTTGGCGCGGATGTCGTCCAGGTCGGGCAGCCAGCCGGCGCCCTCGTCGCACAGGTAATGGCGCGGTTTGCCGCCGCCCAGACTCACCGCCGCCGTCCACAGGGGATAGTCGGGCGCCGGCACCAGCACCTCGTCGCCGTTGTTCAGCAGCGCCTGCATCGCCATTACGATCAGCTCGGAGACGCCGTTGCCGATGAAGATATCGTCGATCTGTACCCCCGGGATGCCCTTGCGCTGGGTCTCGTGCATGATCGCCTTGCGCGCCGAGAAGAGCCCCTTGGAGTCGCTGTAGCCCGAGGCATTCGGCAGGTTCAGGATCACGTCCTGCACGATTTCCTCCGGCGCCTCGAAGCCGAACGGCGCGGGGTTGCCGATGTTCAGCTTGATGATGCGCTGGCCCTCTTCCTCCATCTGCCGGGCACGCGCCATCACCGGCCCGCGGATGTCGTAGCAGACGTTGTCGAGTTTCGACGATTTATTGATGGTGCGTAAGCGTGGCCTGTTGTCAGCCGTCACAATGATTTCCCGATGGGCAGAAGAAAAATGGGGCAACAATCAAGGCAAAACAATGCCTTGGAAAGCGGGCGATTTTACCGGAGGCGCCCTGCCCCGGCAAACAAAACCCGGCGCCGCGGCGCGGATACGGGCGTGTGGCGGCCTCCATGCCCAGCCAGAATCTGCTAAGGTTTCAGCATGAAACTCCATCTAAACACCGATGCCGGCCAGTTGCTCTTCACCGGCTATGGCGCCGACCACGTCCTGATCAACGGCCACCGATTCGATGCCGGCCTGCTGCTGACCGCGCGCGGCGTCGAGATCGCCCCCTGGGCAGGACAGGACTTTGCGGCGCTGACCACTGCCCATTTCGAATGGGTCGCCCACCGCGAACTGGACATCCTGCTGCTCGGCACCGGCGCCCGCCTGCGCTTTCCCCACCCATCGCTCACGCGAGCGCTGGTGGAGGCACAAATCGGGCTGGAAGTGATGGACATCGGCGCGCTGTGCCGCACCTACAACATTCTGGCGGCTGAGGGGCGGAGCGTGGGGGCGGCGGTGCTGATCGAGCCTGCGGCTGGGAACTGAGCGTCATTGCGAGGCGCGTAGCGCCGAAGCATACGATTCCACAGGCGCTTCAGCGCCTAGTGGATCGGAGTCCTTTAGGGCAATCCTGTGCGGGTTAGGCGCGAAGCACGCTGAGTAGTTGGGTTCTCGCTTAGCGACTGATCGTTGGCCGGGGGTAGCCCGGCAGCTAGTCACTTTCTTTTGCGTCGCCAAAAGAAAGTGACTCGCTGCCGGGCTACCCCCGGCCAACGGTACTCAGCTTGTCGGAACCGTAACTACTCAGACGTGCTACGCGCCTCGCAATGACAGCTCACGCCCCCGGCATCACCTGCTCAAAACTCGTAATCGCCTGAAACCCCCCGCAATCCTTGTGCGGCTGCTGCGAATCGGGATTGCACACCGCCAGCAGCTGCGCAATGCCGTAGGCCTGCGCGCTTTTCAGCACCGGCAGGCTGTCGTCGACGAACAGGGTGCGCGTCTTGTCGAACGGTTCGATCGCCTGCAGGCCCTGCCAGAAATCCGGGTGCTCCTTCGGCAAGCCGACCTGGTGCGACGAGATGAGCGCATCGAAATAGGTTTCGATCCCCGTCTCGCGCATTTTGAGGCCGAGGCTTTTGGGGTGGGCGTTGGTCACCATCACCACCCGCCGGCCTGACGCGCGCACGGCCTGCAGAAAAGCCGGCACGTCGGGGCGCACCGCGATCAGGTGGGCAACCTCCTCCTTCAGTTGCACGATGTCGAGCGCAAGCTCGCTGCTCCAGAAATCCAGGCAATACCAGTTGAGCGTGCCGGCATGGCGTTCGTAGTGCTGGTCGAGATGCGCGCGCGCCACGGCCTCGTCGAGCCCGTGGTATTCGGCATAGCGGCGCGGCATGTGCTCGCGCCAGAAGTGGTTGTCGAAATAGAGATCAAGCAGGGTGCCGTCCATGTCGAGGAAGACGGTATCGATGGCAGACCACTGAATCATTGCATCGCCCCCACATGCGCCACCGCGCAGCGGCCGAGCGCGGCAAGATCGTAGCCGCCTTCGAGCACCGACACCACGCGCCCCTGCGCATGGCGGTCGGCCAGCGCGCAGATTTCGCGGGTGATCCAGGCGTAGTCGGCCTCGACCAGGTTGAGGCCGCCCAGGGGGTCGTCGCGATGCGCATCGAATCCGGCCGACACGCAAACCAGTTCGGGCCGGAAAGCCTCCAGCGCCGGCAGGAAATGCTGCTCCACGGCGGCGCGAAAAACCGCGCCGTCCGCCCCCCGCGGCAGCGGCGCCGGGATGAAGCCGGCGTGCGGCTGCGCGCCGCTGTGGGGATAGAACGGGTGGCGGAAACTGGAGCACAGCAGCACGCGCGGCTCGTCGCGGAAAATATCCTCGGTGCCGTTGCCGTGGTGGACGTCGAAATCGACCAGGGCGGCGCGTTGCAGGCCGTGGGCGGCGAGCGCGTGGTGGATGCCCACCGCGATGTTGTTGAACAGGCAGAAGCCCATCGCACGGTCGGCCTCGGCGTGATGCCCGGGCGGCCGGACGTTGCAGAAGGCGCGCTTCGCCTCGCCCGCCATCACCGCGTCGACCGCACGCACCACCGCGCCGCTCGCCGCCAGCGCGGCATTCCAGCTGAAAGCATTGAGTCCGGTGTCGGGATCGAGCCAGGCGACGCCGCTTTCCGGGATCGCGCGGCGCACGGCTTCGATGTGATCGCGGGAATGGGCGCGCGCCAGCTGTTCGAGAGTGGCGTGGGGCACATCGATTTCAGCCAGTTCGCCAAACCACGGGACGGCGCGCAAGGCGGCGTCGATCGCCTGCTGGCGTTTGGGCGATTCCGGATGCCAGAGGCCGACATCATGGCGCAGGCAATCGGAATGCGTCAGGTAGGCGACGCGCGGCATGATGCCAGCCTCAGAACAATTCGTCTTTGGAGACGCCGCGCCGCCGCAGCACCTGCCTCAGGATGCGCAGGGATTCCATCTGGATCTGCCGCACGCGTTCGCGGGTGACCTGCAGTTCCAGCGCCAGGTCTTCCAGCGTGCAGGCCTCGCAGCCGTTGAGGCCGAAGCGGCGCTCGATTACCCAGCGCTGCTTGTCGTTGAGCTGCTTGAGCCATTCATGGACATGGTGCTCGATTTCCTCCAGCTGCAGCATTTCGTCCGGCAGGTGCGCGTTGTCGTCGGCGATGGCCTCGCCCAGCGACAGCGTGGGATCGACGTCGAGCGGCGCGTCGAGTGAGGCGACCCGCTCGTTCAGCTGCATGATGCGGCGCACGTCCGCCACCGGATGCCCGGTGAGCGCGGCAATGTCGTCCGAGCTGGCATCGGTGACGCCATGGGTTTCCAGATGGCGCTTGGCGCGCAGGTAGATGTTGAGTTCCTTGATGATGTGCACCGGCAGGCGAATGGTGCGCGACTGGTTCATGATCGCGCGCTCGATGTTCTGGCGGATCCACCAGGTGGCGTAGGTGGAAAACCGGAAGCCGCGCTCGGGGTCGAATTTTTCCAGCGCGTGGATGAGGCCGAGATTGCCCTCCTCCACCAGGTCGAGCAGGGCCAGCCCGCGGTTGGCATAGTGCTTGGCGATATTGACTACCAGCCGCAGGTTGCGCTCGATCATCGTCTGCCGCGCCTCGAAGTCGCCCAGCACGGTGCGCCGCGCCAGCGCGACCTCCTCTTCCGCCGTCAAGAGCGGCGCCTGGCCGATTTCGTTGAGGTACAGCTGGGTGACGTCGACCTGTGGCTCGTCGAGGATGGCCGACGCCAGGTCATCCGCCGAATCGGGCGCGTCATGCTCGGCCGCCCGGGGTTCGTCAGGCGTCAGGTCATCTGGTTCATCGCTGGAATCTTTGCTCATGAACGCTCCGGCAGGTAATTCAAGGGGTCGAGCGGTTTGCCAAATCGGCGTATTTCAAAATGCAGTTTAACCCGGTCGGCATCGCTGTCGCCCATCAGGGCGATCCGCTGTCCGGCCGTCACCATCTCGCCTTCCTTCACCAGGATCGTTTCGTTGTGCGCGTAGGCCGAAAGGTATTCGCCGGCATGCTTGACGATCAAGAGCCGCCCGTAGCCGCGCAGGCCGCTGCCGCTGTATACCACCTTGCCCGGGGCCACCGCCTTTACCGGCGCATTGCGCTGACCGACGATGTCGATGCCCTTGCCACCCGCCGCGCCAAAGCGTCCGGCCAGCGTGCCCTCGGCCGGCCACAGCCAGCTCTCGACCGCCGCATTGGCAGCCGCAGCCTGGGGCGGCGCTGCGGCAGGCGCCGGCTTGGCCGCGGACGCAACCGCCGTCGCCGGTCGGGCGCTCGATACCTGCGCCCAGTTGGCCTCGGAATAGGGCAGCAACACCGCTTGCGGTTCGCGCAGTTCGGGCGGTTCCGTCAGCGGACGCGCGCGCGGCGCAGCCTCGTCGTCGAGCGGCCTGATTTCAATCGCGCCCGGCGGCGGCGTCAACCGCAGCACCTGGCCGACCAGAATCAGGTCGGCCGATTCGAGCTGGTTCCAGATGGCGATCTCGCGGTAATCGAGGCCGTTGGCAAAGGCAATGGCATACAGCGTGTCGCCGCGCTGGACGGTATGCAGCCCGTTGGTCGACGGCGCGATCTGCGGCGTGGCGGGACGCACCGCTTCGGCCTTCGCTGCGGTGCGCACCGCGGAACGGTCGCTCACCGGCGCGGGCCCGGGCGCGGTGCAGGCCGCCAGCCCCAGCAGCAGCACACCCAGCCAGGCGGTTCTCACGCTACCCCCGGCAGCAGCGGCACGAACTTCACCCCTTCGAGCAGGCGCTCGGTGTAGGCGTCGCCCTGGCGCTCCACCACGCACAGCGTCTGCGTGGCATTCCCGAGCGGCATCACCAGGCGTCCGCCGTCGGCCAGCTGCGCCAGCAGGGCCTGCGGCACCTCGGCAAACGCGGCCGCGATCACGATGGCGTCGAAGGGCGCGAAATCCTTCGCCCCGTGCATGCCGTCGCCGTGCTTGGGCTTGACGTTGTTCACCCTGAGTTCGCGCAACCGCACACGCGTCTTGCCGACCAGCGCGGCGATACGCTCCATCGACACCACCTCGCGCGCCAGCTTGGCCAACACCGCGGCCTGATAGCCGCAGCCCAACCCGATTTCCAGCACGCGCCCGAGCGCGCGGCCCTGGCCGGCTTCGCCGTGGCGCGCCAGTTCGGCCATGCGCGCGACGATATAGGGATTGGATATGGTCTGGCCGAAACCGATCGGCAGCGCGGTGTCCTCGTAGGCGCGCGACTCCAGCGCCTGGTCGACGAACAGGTGACGCGACACCGCACCCATCGCCGCCAGCACGGTCTCGTCCTTGATGCCCTGCTCGCGCAGGCGCTCGACCATGCGGCCGCGCGTGCGGGCCGAGGTCATGCCGATGCCGGCGCGGGAATTCACGGCTTCAACCATGCGTTCACGCTTTCCATCTGGCTGAAACGGGTCAAGTCCATTTGCAGCGGAGTAATCGAAACGAAGCCGTTGGCGACGGCATGGAAATCGGTGCCCTCGCCCGCGTCCTGCGCGGCGCCGGCGGCCCCCACCCAGTACACGACCTGGCCGCGCGGATTGGTGGTCTTGACCACCGATTCGGCCTTGTGGCGCTTGCCCAGCCGGGTTACGCTGTGGCCGTTCAAATCGGCCCAGGCTCGGTCCGG
The DNA here is from genome assembly GCA_947085345.1 of uncultured Gammaproteobacteria bacterium. GTDB lineage: Bacteria > Pseudomonadota > Gammaproteobacteria > Burkholderiales > Thiobacillaceae > Thiobacillus. The sequence goes on from CAMTWC010000053.1 coordinate 27,849, forward strand.
CACGTTGACGTTGAGCAGCATCGGCTCGGTCGGCGGCCGGGTCTTGATGCGCTGCACCAGGTCGGCTACCACGCGCGCGGCGGTGTCGAAGTGCTGCGCATTGTGGCTGGCGAGCGAGACCGCAATCGACGGAATGCCCAGCAGATAGCCTTCGGTGGCGGCGGCAACGGTGCCCGAATAGATCGTGTCGTCGCCCATGTTGGCGCCGTGATTGATGCCGGAGATCACCATGTCCGGCATGTGATCGAGCATGCCGGTGACGGCCAGATGCACGCAATCGGTCGGCGTGCCGTTGACGTAATAGAAGCCACCCGGCGCCTGGCGCAGCATCAGCGGGCGGTCGAGCGTGAGCGAATTGGAGGCGCCGCTGCGGTCGCGCTCGGGCGCCACCACGGTGATCTCGGCCAGCGGTGCCAGCGCCTGCGCCAGCGCCGCGAGGCCGGGGGCGAAATAACCGTCGTCGTTGGACAGCAGGATGCGCATCAGCGGCAGCCTCCGGACAGGGCAGGCAGTCGGCGCAGGGAATTCATGGTGGTGATGCGGACATTGAACATGCGCCCGATTCTACCATCGGGATTTGATCGGTTCAGTCGTATTCACGGGTGTAGAACGCATCGAAGCTGCTCTGCTGGCCGGCCTGCGCTTCCAGCCGCACACGCGGCGACAACTGGTAGAGCACCTTCACCACCTGATTGAGTCCATCCAGGCTCTGCTCGTAGCTCAGCGTGGCGCGCGAGGAAATCCGCTTGCCGACGCTGACCACAGTAGTGGCGAGGTCTTCGCCCTCGCCCGCGCGCACGCCGAAGCTTTCGATTCCCAGCGCATCGGCAAGCTGGGCCTGAAAGCCCACCGATTGCGCCTGGCCTAGCAGCGCGCCGGCGGCGATCTGCAGCAGCGCAAACTCCTGCTGGCCGCCCTTTTCGAGGCCGTGCCCCAGCACCAGCCAGGCAAGCTTCTCGGTGTCCGGCAGGGCCGGATCGGAATACAGCGTCACCAGCGGGCGCTGCACCGTACCCCTGACCTGCACGCCGACCTTCACCGTGGGCGTCTTGCGCACCGCCAGCACGTCGAGCCCCGGGTTGTCGATCGGCCCGACGAAACTGAGCACGCCGCGCTCGATGGTCAGCGTCTGCGCATAGGCGGCATAGCGTCCCTCCACCACCTGGATGCGGCCTTCGCCGCGCAGCACCCGCGAAGGATACGCCGCCAGACGCTCGCCCTGCGGGCGGTCTTGGCGCAGCACATCATTCAGCGTGAACACGCGCAACTGGCCGCCCAGGCGCGCGTCGAGCCCGGCGCCCTTGAACAGGAAGTCGTCGCCCAGGTTGAGCTTGAGATCGAGCTCGAGTGGGATGCGCTGGGCCGCCGTTTTTTCGCGCTGCGGCTGGCCGACGACGACCACATCGCTCGACAGCGCGGGCCGGCTGGCCTCGGGCATTTCCAGCCGGGCACGGTCGGCCTTGAGTTCGCCGGTGAGCTGCAGCCGCTTCGGGTCGAGATTAAGGCGCGCGGCCCCGGACACCACCACGCGGCGGTCGCTGCGGTTGGTGGCGGCAAATTTTTCGAAATTGAGCGCAAGTCCCGCCTGTGGGTTTTTCAGCTGCGCCTCGCCGCTCACCACGATGCGCCCGCCCCCTCCCTTGATTTCACTTGGCCCCTTCAGTTCGCCTTCCTGCACCCGCACACGGTCGTCGGCCAGGATGAGCTTGAGCGTGCCATCGGTGATGGCAATCCCCTCCCCCGGCATGGCAAAGCGGATCGCGTCGGCATCGATGCGGCCGTCGATGCGCGGCGCCGCCGGGCTGCCGCTGCCCGTGAGCTGCGCGTTGAGGCGGGCGTCGGCGCGGACGCCGACCGGAATGAAGGGTTTGACCAGGCGCAGGTCGGGTAGGTCGAACTGCGCGCGCCACGCCAGCGGGGCAGTGCGCGGCAGGGTGTAGCCGGCGCCTTCGCGCAGCAGCGTCGCCTGCGCATCGGCGCGCAGCTGGCCCGCTTCGCGGCTGGCCGCCTCGACGCGCGCGCTGACACGGCTGGCCGCGGCGTCAAGGTCGAGCTCAAGCGTCGTCAGGCCCAGATTCAGCACCGGATCCTTCAGGCGCACGTCGCCCGACTGGCGGCGCAGCCGCAGCTGGCCGTCGAGGCGGTCGCCGATGTGCAGATTCCAGTCGCCGTTGACGCGCAGATCGGTGGCGAAAGGCGGCGCGGTTTCCAGCAGCGTCAGCAGCGGCGCCAGCGGCAGGTTGGCGAGCGCACCGCGGCTGGCCAATTGCGCGCCCTGGCGGCCGAACTGCTCGACCGTCACCCGGCCGCCGGCCAGCGTCAGCGCCAGCTGGTTCACCTGCTGCTGCTCGCGCGACAGCAGCAGGCCGGCCGGCGCGCTCAATTCCATCGGCCAGGGGCCCTCCGCCCTGGCCTGGTTCAATTGCCCGCGCCAGATTTGCTGCATATCCAGCCCGCCCGCCAGGCTCGCGGTCACCCGCCAGTCGGGCATGCGGGCGTCGAGCGTCAGGGTATGGGCATTGCGGCGGCCCTGCGCGGAGGCGCGCACGACGCTCAGGCGCTGCCCGGCCAGCGTCACCCCGCGCGCATCGAGCTGGCCGTTGAAGGCGCCGTCGGCGGCGGTCTGCAGGTCGAGCTGCAGGTTCAGGGTGTCGGCGGCGAAATCGCCCGGCAGGCGCAGCCCACTGGCGGCAAGCGTCGCCTCGATCTGCGGCCGGCCCGGGTCGCCGCTCACGCTGCCGCGGCTGGCCAGGCGCCCGGCCATGCCGAGCTTGAGCCGCGCCAGCGAGGGGGCATCGATGTCCCAGCCGAGGCGGTCGCCTGCGCGGCCCCAGGCACCTTTCAGCCTGGCCAGATTGCCGGCCAGATCGAGGTTGACGTCGGCGTCGGCGAGGTGACGGTTTTCGTAGCGCAGCCGGCCCTGCCCGCTGACCGGTCGGCCTTCGAGCTCGCCCGGCGGCAGGGTGAACTGCGTCTGCAGGCGCAGCTCGGGCGCCAGCGCGCCGCTCGCCTGGCCGCGCGCATTCAGCCGCCCGCGCGGAAACTTGCCGAAGCGCGCCGGGTTGATCTGCGCGGCATCGAGCTCGGCGGAAAACGCGCGGCCGGCATCCAACTGCAACACCCCTTGCGCAGTCAGGCGGCCCGCCTGGCCGCTGAAGTTGGACGATTCCAGCCGCAACGCCGCATCGGCATGGCTGAGCATGAAGCGGCCCTGCCCCCAGGTTTCGCTGACCTCGGCGTCGAGCGTCTGGCGCACCGCATCGCCCGCCAGCTGCAAGCTCGTCTTGATCCGGGTGGCATTGAGGTCGCGGTGCAGTCCGGCCAGATTCAGGCGCGGGCTGGCGAGGTTCACGCTGAAGCGGCCGTCTCGCCACTGGCCGGCGCCGGCAAATTGCCCGGCCGCGCCGAGGTCGATCGCCAGCGAACTGAAGTCGGCGTGGCCGATGTCGCCCAGCACCGCGCCGGTCAGGTTGGCCAGCGGCAGGCGCTGCTGGTCGAAGCGCCCGGCCAGCCGATTGGACAGGCTGAAGGTGCCGAGCAGGCGCTCGCCCGGCTGGCCCTCGAACACCCCGGAAAACGCCAGGTCGGCGCTCGGCGCATCCGCCGCGAACCGGCGCGGATCGATGCCCTCGCCGGCCACCAGCAGGCGGGGCAGGCGCACCCGCGCAAACGGTGCCGCCTCGCCGCGGGCAAAGAGGCTCATGCCCTCGGCGGCGGCATCCAGCCGGAATTGCAATGCAGCCAGCGCGCCCGTGAGTTCGAGCCGCGCCGTCACCGGCAGGGGGTCGCGGCGCGCCGCGTCGACCCGGCCCTGCAATGCAAACGGCGCGTCCTTGCCGAGATCGATCTGCCCGCTGACGTCCGCCCAGGGCGACGCCAGCGTCGCCCCGCTCAGCCGGTAGCGCGCGCCGGAACCATCGAGACGGGCCTTGAGATTGCGAAACGTCAGCGTCTTGCCCGCCTCGACGATGTCCAGCCGCGCCAGATCGAGAACGCGAACCTGCAGGTCGAGCGGCAGGCGCAGGCTGGCGGGGAGCTCGGGCGGCGTCAGGTCTTTTTTCAGGATGCTCACCCGCATGGTCTGCGCCGCCAGCAGATCGACCTCGATCCGGCGTTGCCACAGCATGCGCGGCTGCCATTCGAAGCGCAGGTCTTCGATCTCGATGCACTGATTGTCGGTGGCGATCGTCAGCTTGCGGATGCCGAGCGGCATGCCGAGGTGGCCGTCGACGCCTTCGAACGTCAGCCGCTCCCCGCTGAGCGCCGTCGCGGCTGCGGCCAGCCAGCGGAACCCGCTGGCGGTGGTCGCCATGAACGCGCCCGCCGCCGCCAGCAGCATCAGCAGCGCAAACAGGCCTGCCAGACTCCAGGCCGCCCGCTTCAAAACGACACCCCGAGCGAGAAATGCAGGCGGAATTCGTCTGTGGCTTCGCCATACGCCAGGTCGAGGTTGATCGGCCCCACCGGCGAACGGTAGCGCGCGCCGATGCCATAACCGAACGCCGGCGACAGGGCGCCGGGGCTGTCGGCGGCGTCGCCCGCATCGACGAACACGGCCATGCCCCACTTGCCTTCGAAGAAATGGTTGTATTCGACGCTGCCGGTGGCGAGGTAGCGCACCGACGCTACCCCGCCTTCCAGCGTGCGCCCCAGGCTCTGGTAGGCATAGCCGCGCACCGAGTTGTCGCCACCGGTGCGGAACAGGAAATCGGTGGGAATGCCGACTCGGCTGTTCGCCAGCACGCTGCCGAGCTCGCCGCGCAGGATCAGCCGCCCGTTGTTGCCCGCGCGGAAATACTGGGTGTGGCGGCCGTACAGCCGGATGAAGCTGGTGTCGGACAACAGCGCTTCGGCCGCGCCGCCGCCCTGCAGGGTCAGCACATAGCCGCGGCGCGGATAGAACTCACGCCCCACCGTGCGCTGGGTCCACGCATAGTTGGCGGACAGCGCCTGATTGCGCGCGCTCACCACATTGCCGATTTTCTGCTGTTCGGTCTGGTACTGCAGTGCCAGCGTGGTCTCGACCTGCCCGCGGGTGCGGGTGCGCTTGGCTGCCAACACGCTGGAGCGCGTTTCCTGCCCCTCGATGTCCTCCTGCTTGAGCTGCATGCCGAGGCTGTTTTCATAGCCCTTGGCATTGAGCGGCCAGGCCAGCTCCGCCGCCCCGGTCTGGCGCAAGGTTTCCAGGCGCGCATCGAACTTCAGACGCAAGCCCTGCTCGCGGATGTTCCGGTGCATCCAAGACGTCTGCACCCGCGCGCCGGTGTCGGTGCTGACGCCGGCGCCCACGCTGAACAGCTTTTCCGGCCGCTCCACCACCTCGACCTGGACCGGCACTGCCGCCGCCAGCACCGGATCGGGCTCGATGCGCACCGCGGCCTGCGCGTAATAGCCGCTCGTCTCCAGCGCCACCTGATAGTCCAGCAAATCCTGCTGGCGATACGGCTGGCCGGGTTTGACCGGGCTCAGGTTGCGGATGATCGATTCGGGGTAGCGCTGGTTGCCACTGATCGCCGGCGCGCCGTAAAAAAACGCCGGCCCGCTGTCCAGCGTCAGCGTCAGGTCCGCCGACCGCGTGGAGGGATCGATGCGCGCCTCGCTCGCCGCAATCCGCGCCGCCGGATAGCGGGTTGTCAGCAGCGGCTCCAGCAGCGCGGCCTTGGCGGCATTCCAGTCGGCCTGGCGAAACGGCATGCCCGCTTGCAGCGTGAAACCGCGCTCGGTGCGCCCGCGCAAGCGCGCCTCGTCCGCCCCGGCCAGCGCCCCGGCCAGCGCCCCGGCAAAGTCGATCTTCACCGAGCGGACCCGGGTGCGCGGCCCTGGCGTCACCGCATAACGCAATACCCAGTCGTTCTCCACCCGCGTCAATGTGCTATCAAGCTGCGGCGAAAAATAGCCCTCCGTCGCCAGCAGTTCGCGCGCGGTGTCCGCACTCAGACTGCGCAGCCGCGCCAGCTCCGCCTCGTCCAGCGCCTCGCCCAGCCGCGCCGCCCGCGCCGTTTCCAGATGCTGCGCCAGCAGCGCCTTGAGCTCATCCGGCGCATCCACCTCCACCGTCAGCGCGTGCGCCGGCGTCGCGCACAGCGCGGCGAGGAACAGCAAGGCTTTGAAAAGGCGAGCAGGCAAAACAATCCCGGCGGAAAGAATCGTCAATTCATTCTAGGGGGTGGGTTGGGATCGGGCAAAACCACCCGGGCTTGCCCTTTCTGGCTTTGCGCATGGCTCGGTATAAGATTCATGCAAAGGCCTCAGGATAACCCCGCCATGCAGCCAGCCAAGGAAATAGCACACCAGTTGATCGAACGCTTGCCCGACACGGCAACGTTCGACGACATCCTGTACGAATTTTACGTGCGGCTGCCTGAAAAGACCGAACTCCTGTCATTCGGGTAGTCAGGCGCGAAGGACCGTGGCCCCCACAAAAAATAAAGAGGGCGGAATTCCGCCCTCTCGCATTACCTATCCAGCCCGATCAAGCCTGTTCTGCTGCCGCTTTGTCGAAACTGAATACCCCGTTTTGCGAATCGATACGGATGGTGTCCTTGGGTGCGAAGCGTCCGGACAGGATTTCCTTCGCCAGCGGGTTTTCCAGTTCGCTCTGGATCGCGCGCTTGAGCGGCCGCGCGCCGTAGATCGGGTCGAAGCCGGCCTTGGCGATTTCGGCGAGCGCGGCGTCGGTGACCTCGAGCTTCATCTCCATCTGCGCGAGGCGGGCTTCCAGCGCCTTCAGTTGAATCCTGGCGATGCTGGCGATGTGCGATTCGGACAGCGCGTGGAAGACGACGACTTCGTCGATGCGGTTGATGAACTCGGGGCGGAAGTAGGACTTCACTTCGCCCAGCACGGCGAGCTTCACCACCTGGTAGTCGTCGCCCGCCATCTGCTGGATCATCTGGCTGCCCAGGTTGGAGGTCATCACGATCACGGTGTTGCGGAAGTCCACGGTACGGCCCTGGCCATCGGTCAGGCGGCCATCGTCCAGCACCTGCAGCAGCACGTTGAACACGTCCGGATGCGCCTTTTCAACCTCGTCCATCAGGATGACGGAATAGGGCTTGCGGCGCACGGCTTCGGTGAGATAGCCGCCCTCCTCATAGCCAACATAGCCGGGCGGCGCGCCGATCAGGCGGGCGACCGAGTGCTTCTCCATGAATTCGCTCATGTCGATGCGGATCATGTGGTCGGCGGAATCGAACAGGTATTCGGCCAGCGTCTTGCACAGCTCGGTCTTGCCGACGCCGGTGGGGCCGAGGAACAGGAAAGACCCGAGCGGCCGGTTGGGGTCGGACAGGCCGGCACGCGAGCGGCGGATGGCGTCGGAGACGACGCGCACGGCTTCGTCCTGCCCCACCACGCGGCTGTGCAGCTTGTCTTCCATGTGCAGCAGCTTGTCGCGCTCGCCCTGCAGCATCTTGGAGACCGGGATGCCGGTGGCGCGCGAGACGACCTCGGCGATTTCCTCGGCACCGACCTCGGTGCGCAGCAGCTTGAACGCGGGCTTGCCCGCGCCCGCCGTTTCGGCCTGTTTCAGCTGCGCTTCCAGCTGCGGCAGCTTGCCGTACTGGATCTCGGCGACCTTGTCGAGCTTACCCTGGCGCTGCAGCTCGACCATCTCGCCGCGCAGCCTGTCGATTTCTTCCTTGATGTGGGCGCTGCCCTGCACCTGGGCCTTCTCGGATTTCCACACTTCCTCGAGGTCGGCATATTCGCGGCCAAGCTTCTCGATCTCGTCTTCCAGCAGGGCCAGGCGCTTTTTCGAGGCCTCGTCGGTTTCCCGCTTCACTGCCTCGCGCTCGATCTTCAGCTGGATGATGCGGCGGTCGAGCTTGTCCATCACCTCCGGCTTGGAGTCGATTTCCATCTTGATGCGCGCGGCGGCCTCGTCGATCAGGTCGATCGCCTTGTCGGGCAGGAAGCGGTCGGTGATATAGCGATGGCTCAGTTCGGCCGCGGCGACGATCGCCGGGTCGGTGATGTCGACGCCGTGGTGCAGTTCGTAGCGCTCCTGCAGGCCGCGCAGGATGGCGATGGTCGATTCGACGCTGGGCTCGTCGACCATGACCTTCTGGAAGCGACGCTCCAGCGCGGCGTCCTTCTCGATGTACTTGCGGTATTCGTCGAGCGTGGTCGCGCCGATCAGGTGCAGCTCGCCGCGCGCCAGGGCGGGTTTGAGCATGTTGCCGGCGTCGATCGCGCCTTCGGCCTTGCCGGCGCCGACCAGGGTGTGGAGTTCGTCGAGGAATACGATGTAGCGACCCGGATCCATCGCCAGTTCCTTCAGCACGGCCTTGAGCCGCTCCTCGAATTCACCACGGTACTTCGCCCCGGCCAAGAGCGCAGCGAGGTCGAGCACCAGCACCTTCTTGCCCTTGAGCGTCTCCGGCACCTCGTCATTGATGATGCGCTGCGCCAGGCCTTCGACGATGGCGGTCTTGCCGACGCCGGGTTCGCCGATCAGCACCGGGTTGTTCTTGGTGCGGCGCTGCAGAATCTGGATCGAGCGGCGGATTTCGTCGTCGCGCCCGATCACCGGGTCGAGCTTGCCTTCGCGCGCGCGCGCGGTGAGGTCGAGAGTGTATTTGGCGAGCGCCTCGCGCTGGCCTTCGGCCTCCTGCGACTGCACGGCTTCGCCGCCGCGCACGGCCTGGATCGCCTGTTCCAGCGCGGCTTTCTGGGCACCGTGCTGCTTAAGCAGGCGCCCGGTCTCGCCCTTGTCGTCCAGCGCCGCCAGCAGAAAGAGTTCGGAGGCGATGAAGGCGTCGTTGCGCTTCATCGCCTCCTTGTCGGTCAGGTTCAGCAGGTTGTTGAGCTCGCGCGAGATGCTCACCTCGCCGCCCTGGCCCTCCACCTTGGGCAGCCGCGTCAGTGCCTGGGTCAGCGACGCCTTCAGCGCCGGGACCTGCACCCCTGCACGCGACAGGATCGACGACGCGCCGCCGCCTTCCTGGTTCAGCAGCGCCAGCAGCAGGTGCTGCGGCTCGATATAGGCATGGTCGCCGCCGACGGCCAGGCTTTGCGCATCGGAAAAGGCTTGCTGGAACTGGGTGGTGAGCTTGTCAAAACGCATAGGTGACCTCGTTGCTTAGGGTATATTCAATGTCATCCAAGTAGTGGCATTTCTGCCAATTTCAACCCGCCATGTCTGAATTGAATATAGAAAAGGTTTTGGCCGACGTCGCGCGCGCGCTGGAAGAGGACGTCGGCAGCGGCGACCTCACCGCCCAGCTCATCCCGGCGACGAAAACCGCCCGTGCCCGAGTCATGACCCGCGAAGCCGCCGTGATCGCCGGCCGGCCGTGGTTCGACGCCTGTTTCCAGTCGCTCGACCTCGGTTGCGTCATCGACTGGCGGGTCAGCGAGGGCGACCCGGTTGCGGCCGGCGACGTGCTGGCCGAAGTCAGCGGCAATGCACGCGCGCTGCTGACCGCCGAGCGCCCGGCGCTGAATTTCCTGCAGACCCTGTCGGCGGTGGCCACCGCCACCCGGCCGTATGTCGAGGCGGTTCGCGGCACGCATGCAGCGATCATGGACACCCGCAAGACCCTGCCCGGCCTGCGCCTGGCCGAGAAGTACGCGGTACGGGTGGGCGGTGGGCAGAACCAGCGCGTGGGCCTGTACGACGGCATCCTGATCAAGGAAAACCACATCGCGGCGGCGGGCGGCATTGCGCAGGTGCTGGAGACCGCATTCAAGCTGGCCGAGGGCAAGGTCAGCGTGCAGATCGAAGTGGAAAATCTGGACGAGCTTGGACAGGCCTTGAGTGCCGGCGCGCCGCTCATCCTGCTCGACAACTTCAGCCTCGCCGACATGCGTCACGCGGTGCAGCTCACCCATGGCCGCGCCCTGCTCGAAGCCTCGGGCAACATCACGCTGGACACCGTGCGCGCGGTGGCCGAAACCGGAGTCGACCGCATTTCCGTCGGCAGCCTCACCAAGCATATCCGGGCGGTGGACCTGTCGATGCGCATCGACACGCAATGATCGAGGTCGTTCGCGCACGTTACGAAAACCCCTCGCACGCCGCCGCGCTGCTCGACCTGCTGGACCACTACGCGCGCGATCCGGCGGGCGGCGGCGAGCCGCTGTCCGATTTCGCCCGCGACAACCTGATCGACGAGCTCGCCGCGCGCCCCTTCATCTTCAGCGTGCTGGCGTTCGACGGCGACACCCCGGTCGGTCTCGTCAACGCCATCGAGGGCTTTTCCACCTTTGCCTGCAAGCCACTCGTCAACGTGCACGACGTGGTGGTCGCGGCGAGCCACCGCGGCCGGGGCATCGCGGCGCGGCTGTTTGCCGAGGTCGAGGCAATCGCGCGCGAGCGCGGCGCCTGCAAGCTGACGCTGGAAGTGCTGGACGGCAATGCGTCGGCGCGGACCTTGTACCAGCGGCTGGGCTTCACGGCCTATCAGCTCGATCCTGTCATGGGGCACGCGCAGTTCCTGCACAAGTGGCTGGATTAGCGCGCAGCCTCTTCGCGCTGTGGCTGGCGCTGCTGGCACTGGCGTCGCTCCCTGCATGGGCCGACACCGCGCCGGCAATACTGCTGGCCGAGGTCTACGCCGCCGACGTCGACGTCGGCCAGTATTGGGTGAGCGAGAAATTCGACGGCGTGCGCGCGCAGTGGGACGGCCGCAGCCTGCGCTTCCGCGGCGGCGGCAGGGTCCCCGCGCCGGCGTGGTTTGCCGCGAACTTCCCGGCGGCGCCGCTGGACGCCGAGGCGGTCGTGGCCGGCTACACGCCGGGAACGGGCAAATATCAGGGCATGACTGGCGCGTTGGTCATGGAAATGCCGGACGGCAAGCATTTCCACATCGGCAGCGGCCTGACCGACGCGCTGCGCCGTGTGCCGCCGCCGATCGGCGCGCGCATCACCTATCGCTACCAGCACCTGACGAAGAAGGGGTGCCGCGCTTCCCGCGCTACCTGCGAGTGCGCGAAGACTTCTATTGATCCAGCCAGATGAAGTTTGAAGTTTCGTCATTCCGGCGAAGGCCGGAATCCAGTCTGATTGACTGGACCCGGCCTTCGCCGGGGTGACGGCTATAAACCTATTCGTACCGGATCAATAGTGCATTACGCCAGCCAGATCAGCGACGCCATGCGACCGGTGACGCCGTCGCGGCGATAGGAGTAAAAGCTTTCCGCTTCATTGAAGGTGCAGCGCCCGCCACCGTAAACAGCCTCCACGCCGGCCCGTTGGAGACGGATGCGCGCAAGCTGGTAGATGTCGGCGAGCCATTTGGAAGGCGCATGCGCCACGAAGGCCGTGGCAGCCTCCGGATGCTGCGCGACAAAAGCCTGCCGCACCTCGTCGCCCACTTCGAACGCCTGCGGGCCGATGGCGGCCCCCATCCAGGCGATGACTTCACTCGGCGGCACCTGCATCGCAGCGACGGTGGCCTCCAGCACGCCGCCCGCCAGCCCGCGCCAGCCCGCGTGCGCGGCCGCCACGACGCTGCCGGCGCGGTCGCAGAACAGCACCGGCAGGCAGTCGGCGGTGAGCGCCGCGCAGACCTGTCCGGTCTGACTGGTGAAGGCGGCATCCGCTTCGGGATTCGGCTCGCGTCCGATTTCGACCACGCGGGCGCTGTGGACCTGACGGAGCCACGCCGGCTCGGCCGGCAACTGCTGGCGCAGGCGGGCGCGGTTGGCCGCGACGTGGGCCGGATCGTCGCCGACATGGTCGCCGAGGTTGAGGCCGGACCAGGGGGCGCGGCTGACCCCGCCCTCGCGGGTGGTCATCAGGCTTTTGACCCGCGCGGGCGCGGGCCAGTCGGGCAGGATCATCGGACTATTTGTGCCAGACGGTATTTGCCCGCAGGGCAGCGAGGAGCGAGGCGAAATCGGGCGGCAGCGGGCATTCCCACTGCATGAATTCCTGCGTGACCGGATGGATCAGGCCCAGCCGTTCGGCGTGCAGTGCCTGGCGCGGGAAAGGAATCTTGAGATGGCTGCGGCGGCTGGCACTGTAGACCGACTCGCCGACCAGCGGGTGGCCGATATGCTGCATGTGCACCCGGATCTGGTGGGTGCGCCCGGTTTCAAGCTTGCAGCGCAACAGCGTGATGCCGGGAAAACGCTCGACCACGTCGTAGTGCGTGACCGCTTCCTTGCCCATGCTGTGCACGGTGCGCTTGGTGCGGTTGTGGGGATCGCGCGCCAGCGGCGCATCGACCGTGCCCGACCGGTCGACCTCGCCATACAACAGGGCGAGGTATTCGCGCTTGACGGTACGCGCCTGCAGCTGGCGCACCAGGTCGGTGTGCGCCCGCAGGGTCTTGGCGACAACCAGCAGGCCGGAGGTGTCCTTGTCCAGCCGGTGCACGATGCCGGCACGCGGCAGTTCGGCCACCTGCGGCACCCGGTGCAGCAAGGCGTTCAGCAGCGTGCCTCGTCGGTTGCCGCTGCCGGGGTGCACCACCAGGCCGACCGGCTTGTTGATGACCAGCAGCAACGGGTCTTCGAACACCACGTCGAGCGGAATGGCCTCGGGCGCATCGGGCGTGGCGTTCGGGTCGGGTTCGACCTCGACCCGCACCGACTCGCCGCCGCTGACCTTCATCTTGGTGGTGCCCCAGGCATCGTCCACCGCAACCTTGTGCGCGCGGATCCAGTTCTGGATGCGGTTGCGCGAAAACTCGGGCAGCAGGGCGGACAGGGCCAGATCCAGGCGCTGGCCGCCCTGTTCATCGGGAATCACCAGCCGGCGGATATCGCCTTCGGTATTTCCCTTATAATCATCCGACAAATTTTCTGTGTCTTTTCCCATGCTTAAGCAACGCTTTTCCGGTTCCACTACATTCTATCGGGCACTTGGCAGCGTGCTGCTGGCTGCCACGCTCGCCCTCGGCGGCTGCGGCCTGCTGCCCGAGGTTCAGGATGAAACCGCGGGCTGGTCGGCGCAAAAGCTCTATGCCGAAGCCAAGGACAATCTCAACAGCGGCAATTACACACGGGCGGTCAAGCTGTTCGAGACGCTGGAATCGCGCTACCCCTTCGGTCGCTATGCGCAGCAGGCGCAGCTGGAAGTAGCCTACGCCTATTACAAGGACAACGAGCCGATTTCCGCCATCGCCGCGTGCGACCGCTTCATCAAGCTGCACCCCAATCACCCTAACGTCGATTACGCCTATTATCTCAAGGGCCTGGTGAATTTTAACGACGACCTCGGCCTGCTGGGAAACCTGGTCGATCAGGACCTGAGCGAACGCGATCCCAGGGCTGCGCGCGATGCGTTTCTGGCGTTCAAGGAACTGGTCACCCGCTTTCCCGACAGCAAATACGCCGAGGACTCGATCGCCCGCATGAAATACCTGGTCAACGCGCTGGCCGGCAACGAAGTCCACGTCGCCAAATATTATCTCAAGCGCGAAGCCTATGTGGCGGCCGCCAACCGCGCCAAGGAAGTGCTGAAGACCTACCCCGAAGCGCCCGCGCTGGAAGAGGCGCTGGCGATCATGGTGGTGGCCTACGACAAGCTGAAACTCACCGACCTGCGCGACGACGCGCAGCGGGTGCTGACCCTCAACTTCCCCAACAGCAAATACGCCAAGGGCGTGAATATCGAGGGCAAGCCCTGGTACCGCTTCTGGTGATGCACCCCGGACAAACTGTTTGAGCCAGCTTGTCCATTGGGTTGCATGCCTGTGGGAGCGCCGCCCCGGCGTGATTACAGGCGCTAATCGTCGCGGCGAGGGCGCCGCTCCCACCGTGTTGTTTCTGCGATCAGATCGCGGCTTCGCCCGATTCGCCGGTGCGGATCCGCACCACCTGTTCCACCGCCGTCACGAAAATCTTGCCGTCTCCGATCTTGCCGGTGCGCGCGGCGGTGGTGATCGCCTCCATCGCGCGTTCCAGCAGGCTGTCGGCGATGACCACTTCCAGCTTCACCTTGGGCAGGAAGTCCACCACGTATTCGGCGCCGCGATACAGCTCGGTATGGCCTTTCTGGCGGCCGAAGCCCTTGACTTCGGTGACGGTGAGGCCGGTCACGCCAATGTCCGACAGCGCTTCGCGCACTTCGTCGAGCTTGAACGGTTTGATGATGGCTTCGATTTTTTTCATGGCAGGTCTCCGTTAATCGGGTTGGGCGCTACGTTTGCTCCCTCTCCCGCTTGCGGGGGAGGATTGGGGTGAGGGAAATCGCACTCGCATTTTCATCTAATCCATATCCGGTCGGTATTTCGAGGTGATCGGATAACGGCGGTCCTTGCCGAAGTTACGCGGCGTGATGCGGGGTCCGGGCGGTGCCTGGCGGCGCTTGTATTCGGCGAGGTCGACTAGGCGGATGACCTTTTTCACCGTGGCGGCGTCGAATCCCTGCGCGACGATGTCGCGCGCCGACAGGTCGCGCTCGACGTAGGCAGTGAGGATTGCGTCGAGCACGTCGTATGGCGGCAGGCTGTCCTGGTCGGTCTGGTCGGGGCGCAGTTCGGCCGAGGGCGGGCGGTCGATGATGCGCTGCGGGATGACCTGGGACAAACGATTGCGGTAATTCGCCAGCCGGTACACCCGGGTTTTCGCCACGTCCTTCAGCACCGCGAAGCCGCCCGCCATGTCGCCGTACAGAGTGGCGTAGCCGACCGCCATTTCGCTCTTGTTGCCGGTGGTCAGCACCAGCGTGCCGAACTTGTTCGACAGCGCCATCAGAAGCGTGCCGCGCGTGCGCGCCTGCAGGTTTTCTTCGGCGGTGTCGGCGGCCAGACCGGCAAACTCACCGGCCAGTTGTCCCACGAACGCATCGAATATCGGCTTGATCGGGATTTCGGAATAGCGCACGCCGAGCCGTTTGACCATCTCGCGCGCATCCTCGACGCTGATATTCGCGGTGTAGTCCGACGGCATCATCACCGCGTGAACCTTGTCCGCGCCCAGCGCGTCTACCGCGATCGCCAGCGTCAGCGCAGAATCGATGCCGCCAGACAGTCCCAGATGCACGCCCCTGAAGCCGTTCTTGCCGAAGTAATCGCGCACCGCCAGCACCAGCGCGTCGTAGACGGCGGCGTCCTCGTCCGGCAGGGCATGCTGCGGCCCGCTGCAGGTGTCGCCCACAAGCTCGAAATAGAACAACCCTTCCCGCCAGGCCGGACACTGCGCCACCACGTCGCAGTCGGCATTGAGCGCAAACGACGCGCCGTCGAATACCAGTTCGTCCTGCCCGCCGACCAGGTTGGCGTAAACGATCGGCAGGCCTGCCTCGGCGAGCCGCGAGCGCGCCACGGCAACACGCTCGCGCTCCTTGTTGAGGTGGTAGGGCGAAGCGTTCGGCACCAGCAGCCAGTCGGCGCCAGCCTCCATCGCGCGCGTCGCCGGCCCCGGCTCCCAGATGTCGCCGCAGATGTTGAGACCGAAATTCAGGCCGCCGCAGGCAAACACGCAGGACGCGTCGCCGCGATTGAACACGCGCTGCTCGTCGAACACGGAGTAGTTCGGCAGGTGATGCTTGCGGTACACCGACTCGACCTTGCCGCCGCGCAGCAGGGCCGCGGCGTTGAACAGGCCGTCGTCGCTGCGCTCGGGGTAGCCGACGATCAGCGCGAGTTCGGGTGGCGCAGCGGCGGCCAGTTGCTGAACCGCGTCTTCGCACGCCGCGGTGAAATCCTGCCGCAGCACCAGGTCTTCGGCCGGGTAGCCGCAGATCGACATTTCGGGGGTGAGCAGCAGCGCCGCGCCGGCGGCGTGCGCCTCCCGCGCCGCGGCCAGCAGCCTGGCCGCGTTGCCGGCGATGTCGCCGACGGTGAGGTTGAGTTGGGCGATGCCGAGTTTCATCGGGCCGCCATCGCCGCCAGTACCGCCTCGCCCAGCCCCGCCGGGCTGGGCGCGACGACCACCCCCGCAGCCTCCAGCGCGCGGATCTTGGCATCGGCCGTCCCGGCGCCGCCGGCGATGATCGCACCGGCATGGCCCATGCGCTTGCCCTTGGGCGCGGTGCGTCCGGCGATGTAGGCGGCGACGGGCTTTTTCATGTTCGAGCGGATGTACTCGGCCGCTGCTTCCTCGCGACTGCCGCCGATTTCACCGACCAGGATCACCGCTTCGGTCTGCGGGTCGGCCTCGAACATTTCCAGGCAATCGATGAAGTCCAGCCCCTTGATCGGGTCGCCGCCGATGCCGACGCAGGTCGACTGCCCCAGTCCCAGTTGCGTGGTCTGGTGCACCGCTTCGTAGGTCAGCGTGCCGGAGCGCGAGACGATGCCGATCTTGCCTTTCTGGTGGATGACGCCCGGCATGATACCGATCTTGCATTCGCCCGAGGTGATGATGCCGGGGCAATTGGGGCCAATCAGCCTGGTGCCGTTGGCACGCAGCGCGGCTTTCACGTTCAGCATGTCGAGTACCGGGATGCCTTCGGTAATACAGACAATGATTTCAATGCCGGCATCGGCCGCTTCCAGGAACGAGTCGGCGGCGAAGGCGGCCGGCACGTAGATCATGGTCGCCTGCGCGCCGGTCTGCCGCACTGCGTCGCGCACGGTGTTGAAAACAGGAAGATTGAGATGCGTCTGCCCGCCCTTGCCCGGCGTGACGCCGCCGACCATCCGCGTGCCGTAGGCAATCGCCTGTTCGGAATGGAAGCTGCCCTGCTTGCCGGTGAAACCCTGACAAATCACTTTTGTATTTTTATCGACGAGGATGCTCATGCTGCCTTCTCCACGGCAAGTTTGGCTGCATGGGTGAGGCTATCGGCCGCGAGAATCGCCAGCCCCGATTCGGCCAACAATTTCCGCCCCAGCTCGGCATTGGTGCCCTCCAGCCGCACGATCACCGGCACTTTCACGCCGACCTCCTTCACCGCCTGGATGATGCCTTCGGCGATCACGTCGCAGCGCACGATGCCGCCGAAGATGTTGATCAGCACCGCGCGCACATTGGGGTCGAGCAGGATGATCTTGAAGCCCTGCGCCACCGTCTCGGGCGTGGCGCCGCCGCCGACGTCGAGGAAGTTGGCGGGCGCGCCGCCTCCCAGCTGGATCAGGTCCATCGTCGCCATCGCGAGTCCCGCGCCGTTGACCATGCAGCCGATGTTGCCGGAAAGCGCGACGTAGTTCACGTTGGCCGCGTTGGCCGCCGCTTCCTTGGCGTCGATCTGGCTGTCGTCGCGCAGCTCGGCCAGCGTCTTGCGGCGGTACAGCGCGTTGTCATCGACGCTCATCTTGCAGTCGAGCGGCAGCACGCGGTTGTCGGTCGTCACCACCAGCGGGTTGATTTCGAGCAGGGAGAGATCGTTGGCGATGAACACGCGATAGAGCTGCGGCAGCAGGCGGCAGAAATCCTTGTAGGCTTCGCCGGTCAATTCCAGCGCGAAGGCAAGCGCACGGCACTGAAAATCCTGCACGCCCATCAGCGGATCGCAGGTTTCGGTGAGGACTTTTTCCGGCGTGGCGTGGGCGACGTCCTCGATGTCCATGCCGCCGGCGGCAGACGCCACAATGGCGACGCGTTCGGTTTCACGGTCTACCAGCAGCGACAGGTACAACTCGCGCGCGATCGGCAATGTCTCTTCGACCAGCACCTGGTTCACCGGCTGGCCGTCGGGGGCATTCTGATTGGTCACCAGAGGCTTACCCAGCAGCGATGCGGCCATTGTGCGCACCTCGTCCAGGCTTTTGACGACCTTGACGCCACCCACCTTGCCGCGCCCGCCGGCGTGGATCTGCGCCTTCACCACCCAGGCGGCGCCGCCCAGTTCGCTGGCGGCAGCGACCGCAGCGTCGGCACTCGCCGCGGCGAGTCCTCGCGGCGTGTTAATGTTGCCCGAGCGCAAAATTTGTTTGGCCTGAAATTCGTGCAGGTTCATTGTTTTTTCTGAAAGCCGCCAAAACGTGCATTTTGAAGCAAAGCCCCCCGCGACGGAAGCCGAGGCTGCGGACACCGTCATCCGCGTCGTGACCCACATTGCGGAATTGCCCGCGGACGCCTGGAACGCCCTGGCCGGCGATTCGCCCTTCGTGCAGCACGCCTTTCTGCACGCGCTGGAAACCACCGGGTGCGTCGGCCCCCACATTGGCTGGGAGCCGGCGCATCTGGCCCTGTTCAGGAACGGCCGTCTCGACGCGGCGATGCCGCTCTACGTCAAGCATCATTCCTGGGGCGAATTCGTATTCGACTGGGCCTGGGCCGACGCCTACCGCCGCCACGGTCTTGCCTACTATCCCAAGCTGGTCTGCTGCGTGCCGTTTTCGCCGGTTCCCGGCCCGCGCCTGCTGGCGAAAAACGACGCCGACCGCGCCACGCTGGTCCAGGCCGCGCTCAAGCTCACTCGCGACTTGAACTGCTCGTCTTTCCACATCCTGTTCCCCACCGGGCCCGACCATGCGGCGCTCAATGCGGCTTCACTGATGCACCGCAGCGGTTTCCAGTTCCACTGGAATAACGCGGGCTATGCAAGCTTCGACGACTTCCTCGCCGCGATGACGCACGACAAGCGCAAGAAAATCCGCCAGGAAAGGAAGAAGCTGCACAAGCTTGAGGTGACGTTCCGCTGGGTGGAAGGCCGCGACAGTACGGATGCCGACTGGGACCATTTCTACCGTTGCTACGCCGACACCTACGCCCGCCACCGCAGCGAGCCACATCTCAACCGCGCCTTCTTCGCCGCGCTGCGCGAGACGATGCCGGACAATCTGGTGCTGATCGTGGCCGAGAGAAGCAGTACACCGATCGCCTGCTCGTTCTGCATCAAGGATGGCCAGCGGCTGTACGGCCGTCACTGGGGCACGCTGGAGTATGTGCCCGGGCTGCACTTCGAGACCTGCTACCAGCAGGGCATCGAATACGCGATCATTCACGGCCTGCAGGTTTTCGAAGGCGGCGCCCAGGGCGAACACAAGCTCGCGCGCGGGCTCGTTCCCACCGCCACGCATTCCTGGCACTGGCTGGAAAACGCCGAATTCCGCGAGGCGGTTGACCGCTTTCTGGAACGCGAGACCGACGCCATCGGCCACTACATGGACGAACTCGACGGGCCCTTCCGCCGCGAGCCGCCCGGCTAAGGGATGGCGCTCAGACCAGAACGGCGGTCAGATAGGTCACATACAGGGCGCCGTTGACGAACAGGTGCCACACGCGCAGGCCGCCGTTCAGCGCAGCCCAGCGCAACCAGAACGCTGCGGCCAGGGTGATCAGCACGCCCAGCAGCACTTCCTTCTGCGGCGCCCACGGCGTGAGCGAAATCCCGATGGCGGGCAGGAGCGTGCCCTGGAACACCATCGCTCCGGTGATGTTGCCGAAGGCCAGGGTGTCCTTGTGCTTGCGAATCCACAGGATCGAATTCACCTTCTCCGGCAATTCGGTCGCGATCGGGATGATCATCAGCGACAGCAGCAGCGCGGAAATGCCGATGACGGGCGCGGCGGCTTCCACGCCATGGATGAAACCTTTGGCGCCGGCGACCAGCAAGGTCAGTCCCAGCGCCAGCTGCACCACGATGAAGAACAGGTTCTGCGGCAGGCCCAGACGGGTCAGCAGCATCGGCGAGCCGGCCTCGGTAGCGTGGCCGTCCTCCACCAATTTGGCCGACGCGCGCAGGGTGAGCATCACGTACAGGAAATAGATCATCACCATGACGAAGGCAAGCGCGCCGCGAACCCAGCCTTCGCCGTGCGGGACGAACATGGCGACGAAGGCCAGCAGGAACGCCATCAGGAAGAAGTCGAGATCGCGCTTGAGGCCGGTCTTCTCGGGGGTGAGGTGGCCCAGCAGGCCGCGCCGATTCAGCACCGCCACGCCCATCAGGCACAGCGACAGCGTCGACAGCATCAAGGGCGCGCCAAGAATCGCGCCGACGCCGATTTCCTGGTTGACCGCCGCATTGCCGGTGCCGGCAAAGATTGCCAGCAAGGGCACCAGGGTTTCCGGCATGGCGGTGCCGACCGCAGCGAACAGCGAGCCGGTCACGCCTTCCGAGATTTTGAGTTTCTCGCCCAGATGTTCGAGCGCGTTGACAAAGATTTCCGCCGCCACCAGGATGAGCAGCAGATAACCGAAGAGTTCGAGAAACAGCATGAGCGCCAGCCAGGAGGAAAGCCGCGATTCTAGCAGCCCGGATGGCGCCGCCCTACCCGACTTTTCGCGCCTGGCCGAGGGCGACTTTCACCGCCGCGTGGCCGCCGCTGCCGGCATTGCCGTGGTGCTGTTCAGCGCGCCGTACTGCAGCGCATGCCGTGCATGGAAAAAGCTGCTGCCGGATGCGTTATCCGGTCTGGCCGGCACCTTGTTTGAAGTCGACGTCAGCGAAGCCACCGGGGTGGCGCGCTACTTCGGCATTTTCCACCTGCCCACGATCTACCTATACCGCAACGGGCGGTTTCATGCCGAGCTGCAGTGCGAAGCACGGCGGGAAGCCATCCGGGTGGCCGCGCACCGCCTGCTGACAGCGCCGGCGCAGGACGAGCCTTAATTAGGGTTAACAGGCCCTACGCCAGCGCACGTCCGAGAAACACCACGGTAATCGTCAGCAGCCCCAGGCTGAGGTTGATGCCGATCAGCAAGCGAATCTGCGTCAGTGCGGCGCCGCCGGCTTTCCAGTTTTGCTCGCCGACCGCGCGCTTGAGCTTCTTGTAGGGCGCGAAAAACACGTGCGCGAATATCAGCATCATCGCCACCCCCAGCACCAGCATGGCCAAAGCATAGAGCGGCGCGGCGGCACCGCCGAACACCACCAGCATGTGCAGGCCGGTCAGCAGGATCAGTGCCACCGACGCCCATACCCAGGGGAAGAACTTGCCGAACACGCCGGCCCACAGCGTCAATCGCTGCGGCGGTTCCAGCACGCTGGCGGCCACCGGGCGCAATGCCATGTAGGCGAAGAACATGCCGCCGACCCAGACGACGACACTCAGGAGATGCAGGAACAGGGACAAGGTCATGCGGTTTCCTTTCAGAACAGGGTGGCTTGATCGAGCACGAGTTTAACCGGGGCGAAGCTGCGCCGGTGCTGCGGACAGGCGCCATGCGCCTTCAATGCGTCCAGATGCGCGGCGGTGCCGTAGCCCATGTGCTTGGCGAACCCGTAAACCGGATAGTCATCGTGCAGGCGGCACATGAACTGGTCGCGCACAGTCTTGGCGAGGATCGAGGCGGCGGCGATCACGGCCACCTTGTCGTCGCCCTTGACCACCGCCTGCGAACGCCATGCCCAGTTCGGACAGCGGTTGCCATCCACCCAGACGTCGTCGGGTTCACGCCCGAGCCCCGCCACGGCACGCTGCATCGCGAGCATGGTGGCGTGCAGGATGTTCAGCTGGTCGATTTCGGCGACGCTGGCCTCGGCCACGCACCAGGCGGCGGCGCGCTCGCGAATCTCGGCGGCCAGGCGTTCGCGCGCGGCGGTGGAAAGCTTCTTGGAATCGCGCAGGCCGTCGATCGGCCGCGCGGGGTCGAGCATGACGGCTGCTGCCGTCACCGGCCCCGCCAGCGGGCCGCGCCCGGCCTCGTCGACGCCGCACAATCCGAGCGGCCCCACATGCAATATGACAGGCTGGCGCGGCGTCATGCGCGTCCCAGATAAGGCTCAAGCGCCTCGGCGATGCGTGCGCTGGCGTTCTGCCGCAGACGCATGTGCATGGCGCGGAAGGTTTCGATGGCAGCCTCCCGGCGCGGCGCATCGCCCAGCCAGGCCAGCGCGTCGTTTGCCAGGTTCTCGGGCGTGGCCGCCTCCTGCACCCGCTCCGGCACCACGAAATCGCGCGCCAGGATGTTCGGCAGGCCGATCCACGGCAGCAGTGCCTTCTTGCGCATCAGGTGCGCGGTGAGCGCGGGCACGCGGTAGGTGATGACCATCGGCTTCTTGAACAGCGCGGCTTCGAGCGTGGCGGTGCCCGAGGCCACCAGTGCGACGTCGCACGCCGCCAGGGCCCGATGAGATTGCCCCGCCAGGATGTGCAGCGGCAGGTCCAGTCCCAGCGCTGCCTGGCGGATCAGCCGCGCGGCGGCGTCGCTTGCGGCGGGCAGCACGAACTGCGCGTCCGCATGCTGCTGGCAGATGCGCACGGCGGCGCCGAGCATCAGCCGCGCGTGGCGCGCCACCTCGCTCAAGCGGCTCCCCGGCAGCAGCGCGATGACCGGGCCGGATGCCAGCCCCAGCGCCGCGCGCGCGGCGTTCGTGTCGGGCTCCAGCGGAATCACGTCAGCCAGCGGGTGGCCAACGTAGCTGACCGGGATGCCGGCGTCGCGATAGATCTGCTCCTCGAACGGGAACACCACCAGCATGTGCGACACCGCCTGCCTGATGCGATGGATGCGTTCGGGCCGCCACGCCCAGATCGACGGGCTGACGAAATGCATGGTGGGGATGCCGGCCGCCTTGAGCTTGGCTTCCAGCGTGAGATTGAAATCCGGCGCGTCGATGCCGACGAAGACGCGCGGCCGTTCGCGCAGGAAATGGCGGGCGATGCGCGAACGGATCCACAACAATTCGGGCAGGTGGCGCAGCACCTCGACGTAGCCGTTGACCGCCAGCCTGTCGCTTGAATAGATCGCCTCGACGCCGGCTTCGACCATGCGCGGGCCGGCGATGCCGGCGGCACGCAAATGGGGATGGTTTTGTTTCAGTGCGGCGACGAAGTGCGCGCCCAGGAGATCGCCGGACGCTTCGCCGGCGATCAGTCCCAGATCAATCACCGGATGATGCCGCGCCCGGCGCGAGCGAGGAAGTCGAGCAGCTGCTGCACCTCGGTGTGCTTGGCCGCCTCGGGTGCGAGCCTGGCCTGGGCTTCGGCGAGCGTGTTGCCTTCGCGGTAGAGTATCTTGTAGGCGCGCTTCAGGGCTGCCAGCGCATCGGCGGAAAAACCGCGCCGCTTGAGGCCTTCACTGTTGAGGCCATGCGGCGCTGCGGGCTGGCCGGATGCCATGATAAAGGGCGGGATGTCCTTGAACACCACGCTCGAGATGCCGGTCATGACGTGGGCGCCGATCTTGCAGAACTGGTGCACGCCGGTGAAGCCGCCGAGGATCGCCCAGTCGCCGACTTCGGCGTGGCCCGCCAGCGAGGCGTTGTTGGCGAAGATGGTGCGGTCGCCCACCACGCAGTCGTGCGCGATGTGGACGTAGGCCATGATCCAGTTGTGACTGCCGATGGTGGTGACGCCGCGGTCCTGCACGGTGCCGGTGTTGAAGGTACAGAACTCGCGGATCACGTTGTGGTCGCCGATTTCCAGGCGGGTCGGCTCGCCGGCGTATTTCTTGTCCTGCGGCGCCTCGCCGAGCGAGACGAAATGGAATATCCGGTTGTGCGCGCCGATGGTGGTGTGGCCGGTGATGACGGCGTGGGCACCGACCGTGGTGCCGGCGCCGATCTCGACGTGTTCGCCGATGATCGTGTAGGGACCGATTTCAACGTCGTCTGCAAGCCGGGCACCTGGCGCAACCAGCGCAGTAGGGTGAATCATCGCCATCATGTCAGGGCTTGTCGCGCAGCGTCGCCATCAGTTCGGCTTCGGCCACCAGTGCGCCGTCGACTTCCGCGCGGCCGGTGTATTTCCAGATGCCGCGCATCTCGCGCACGATCTCGACCTTGAGCACCAGCTGGTCGCCCGGCTTGACCGGCCTCTTGAAGCGCGCGCCGTCGATGCCTGCAAAATAGACGATGCCGATATCCTCAGGTGCATACTCCTTGGTCTTGAACGACAGGATCGCCGCTGCCTGCGCCATCGCTTCCAGGATCAGCACTCCCGGCATCACGGGTGCACCGGGAAAGTGGCCTGGAAAGAACGGCTCGTTGATGGTGACATTCTTCACCGCGGTGATGGTCTTGCCGAGTTCGAGTTCGGTGACCTTGTCGACCAGCAGGAAGGGGTAGCGATGCGGCAGGTACTGCATGACCTGCTCGATGTCCATGATCATGATTTGCTTTCGAGTTCGTTGAGTCGTTTTTCAAGCTGCTTGATGCGGTTCACCAGCTTGTCGAGGTTGCGCATGTGGACGGCGTTTTTCTGCCAGACCTCATGTTCGGTGAACGGCGGCGCAGAGGTGTAGGTGCCCGCCTTCGGCAA
This sequence comes from uncultured Gammaproteobacteria bacterium, assembly GCA_947085345.1. Classification (GTDB taxonomy): domain Bacteria; phylum Pseudomonadota; class Gammaproteobacteria; order Burkholderiales; family Thiobacillaceae; genus Thiobacillus. The sequence continues at coordinate 51,839 of CAMTWC010000053.1, forward strand.
CGACTTGGTGATCAGCGTGTTGGTCGAAATACGGGTGCCGTCGGCAATCTCGATATGGCCGAAGATCATCGCCGCGCCGCCGATCATGCAATGGCGTCCGATCTTGGCGCTCCCCGCGATCCCGGTGCACGCGGCAATCGCAGTGTGCGCGCCGATCACCACGTTGTGCGCGACCTGGACCAGGTTGTCGAGCTTGACGCCCGCTTCGATCACCGTGTCCTCCAGCGCACCGCGGTCGATGGTGGTGCAGGCGCCGACCTCGACATCGTCGCCGATCAGCACGCGCCCGATTTGCGGGATTTTTTCCCAGCGGCCTTCGTCGGGTGCAAAGCCGAAACCGTCCGCGCCGATCACGCAGCCCGAATGCAGGATGGCGCGGTCGCCCACTTCGCAGCGGTGATACAGGGTGACGTTGGCGTGCAGCAGGCAATCGGCGCCGATGCGGACGTGGTCGCCGACGACGCAGTTGGGGCCGACCACGGTGCGGGCACCAATCACCGCGCCGCTGCCGATCACGGCGCCGGCAGCGATGCTGGCGTCGGCGGCGATGTCCGCATCCGGGTCGACCGTCGCCGCAGGATGGACGCCCGCAGGCGGACGCGGCGGCGGATTCAGGAGGGCCGAGACGCGCGCGAAATACAGGTAGGGATTGGGGGTGAGAATGCGCGGCAGGTCGGTGGCATCGCGTGCATCCACCGGCAGGATGACCGCTCCCGCACAGGTGTCGGCCAGTTGATCGAGGTATTTGCTCTGCGAGACGAAGCCGATCTCGTCGTGGGTGGCACGATCCAGCGGCGCCACCTGGTTCACCGCCTGCGCGCCATCGCCCACGAGCTCTCCGCCAAAGCGGGCGACCAGCGCTGCCAGGGTTACAGCCATCTGATGGGGGCAGCCGGTTTTATTTGCTGCCCAGGGCCTTCATCACACGATCGGTGATGTCGCTCTTGGGGTCGACGTAGACGGCCTGCTCGACGATGAGGTCGAATTTTTCGGCACGGGCAATGTCCTGGATTGCCTTGCGCGCGCGCTCCTGGATCTGTCCCAGCTCTTCGTTGCGGCGCAGGTTGAGGTCTTCGCGGAACTCGCGCCCCTGGCGCTGCAGGTCGCGGTTGAGGTTGCCGAGATCGCGTTCTTTCGCCTTGCGTTCGCTGTCCGACATGGTCACGCCATCCTTGTCGAGCTGTGCCTGCAGGTCGCGCGCCTGCTTGGCGAGCTTCTGCAGTTCCTGATCGCGGGTGGCGAATTCGCGCTCGAGTTTCTTCTGTGCGGCAACCGACAGCGGCGCTTCGCGCAGCAGACGTTCGGTGTTGACGAAACCGATTTTGGTTTGGGCAAAAGCGGGCGCCGCCGCGAACGCGGACGCCAGAACGAGGGAGACTGCAAGCTGCTTGAACTTCATCATCAAATACTCCAGAAACGGCTAACCCTCAGAACACATTGCCGAGGGTGAATTGGAACACTTCGGTCTTGTCGCCATCCTTCTTGACGATGGGCTGCGCCAGGCTGAATTTGAGCGGACCCAGCGGCGAGACCCAAAGCACCGCGATCCCGGCCGAGTAGCGCAGGCCGTCGATTGATAATTCTTCTCCTGATCCGTAAGCGGCCCCCGCATCGACGAACGCCGACATGCGCAGCGACTGATCATCCTTGAGTCCCGGCAGCGGAAAGAAGAGTTCCGCATTGCCGACCACGCGCTTGTTGCCGCCGAGCGCGTCGCCGTTAACATCCTTGGGCCCCAGGGTGCCGTTCTGGAAACCGCGTACCGAACTGGTGCCGCCGGCATAGAAGTTCTTGAAGAACGGCAAGGGCTTGCCTGACAGGCCATCCCCGAAGCCCACCTCGCCGTTCAGCATCAGGGTGAAGCTTTTGCCCAGCGTGAAATACTGCTGATGCTGCAACGACAGCTTGTAATACTGCAGGCTGCCGACCGGGGTGCCGATCTCAGCCGACACCCGCTGCAGCATGCCCCGGGTGGTGAAGAGGTAGTTGTCGCGGCTATCCCGCGCCCAGGAGCCATCGACCCGCAGGGTGTCGTTGTCGGTGCCGAAATCCTCCACAAATTTCTGCCACGAAAGCGGGCTGGTGGTGTCGGTCTTCACGCTGTTCTGTTCATAGCTCATGCCCAGCGAAATGGAGTCGCGTTCGTTGATCGGAAAGCCGAAACGCACGCCCGCGCCGTAAGTCGAGTTTTCGAAATAGCCGGTGTTGTTTAGCGAGCTCGAATCCACATCCCGCCGATACAGGTCGTAGCCAAGGCTGATGCCGTCGATGGTGAAGTAAGGGTTGGTGTAGGAGAGCGCATACACGGTGTTGACGCTGCCGGAGTTGATCTGAGCCGACAGGCGGTTGCCGGTGCCAAACACGTTGCTCTGCGACACCGACCCCGACAGCACCAGGCCTTCGGACGACGAGAAGCCCGCACCCAGCATCACGTTGCCGGTCGACTTCTCGGACACGCTCACATTGACGTCGACCTGGTCGGTGGTGCCGGCTACCCCCGGCGTTTCGATGTTGACTTCGTTGAAAAAGCCCAGACGATTGAGGCGCTCGCGCGAGCGGTTGATCTTTTCGGCGTCGTAATACGCGCCTTCCATCTGGCGGATTTCGCGGCGCACCACTTCGTCGCGCGTCTTGGTATTGCCCGCCACGTTGACGCGGTTCACATACACGCGGCGACCGGGGTCGACGAACAGGGTGAAGGCGACGGTTCCCTTCTCCTTGTCGAGTTCGGGAACCGCGTTGACGTTGGCAAAGGCATAGCCGTCGTTGCCGAGGCGGTCGCCGATTTTCTTGGTAGTCTCGGTCAGGCGGTCGCGCACGAACACTTCGCCCGGCTTCACGGTGACGAGCTTCTGCAATTCCGCCTCCGGCACCAGCATCTGCCCGGCCAGCTTGACGCCGGACACCTTGTACTGCGGGCCTTCGGTCACGTTGATGGTAATGTAGATGCCCTGCTTGTCGGGCGAAATCGACACCTGGGTGGAATCGACGTTGAACTCGAGGTAGCCGCGATTGAGGTAGAACGAGCGCAGGGCCTCGATGTCGCCGCCCAGACGCGATTTGGAATACTGGTCGTTCTTGGTGTACCAGGTCAGCCAGCCGGGCGTCGTGGAGGTGAACTGGTTCAACAGTTCCTTTTCCTTGAACGCCTTGTTGCCGACGATGTTGATCTGCTGGATCTTCGCGCTGTCGCCTTCCACCACGTCGAACTGCACGGCGACCCGGTTGCGCTCCAGCGGGGTCAGGGTGGACTTGATCTCGACCGCGTACTTGCCGCGGTTGAAGTACTGGCGCTGCAATTCCTGTTCGGCCTTGTCGAGCAGGGCGCGATCGAGCACGCGGCCTTCGGCCAGGCCGGTCTGCTTGAGGCCGGCCTTCAGGTCGTCGTCGGAAAACTCCTTGATGCCGGACAGGGTGATCCTGGCAATCGACGGGCGCTCTTCAACCGTGACGATCACCACGCCGTCCCGCGCTTCCAGCCGCACGTCCTTGAAAAAGCCGGTGGCGTAGAGCGCCTTGATCGCCGCCGCTGTTTTTTCCTCGGTCATCACCTCGCCCACCTTGACCGGCAGGTAGCTGAACACCGTTCCCGCCTCGGTGCGCTGGATGCCCTCGACCCGGATGTCCTTGACGACGAAGGGTTCCTCGGCGAACACGGGTTGCGCAGCAAACAGGGCAGCGAGGACAAGCGTCAATCGGTTCAGGATCATGGTTGTTATCATCCGCCTATGAGGCGTTGTAAATCGTTGAACAGGGCAAACGACATCAGCAACAGCAGCAGCGCCATGCCGATCCGGCCGCCGATTTCCATCGTGCGTTCGGACACCGGGCGACCGGTCAAAACTTCGGCAACATAATACATGAGGTGCCCCCCATCCAACAGCGGGATCGGCAGCAGGTTCAGCACCCCCAGGCTCACGCTCACCAGTGCCAGGAAGCCGACAAAACTGATCCAGCCGAGGGTGGCGCTCTGGCCTGCGTAATCGGCGATGGTGAGCGGGCCGGACAGGTTTTTCCATGACACCTGCCCCAGCACCATGCGGCCCATCATCTCCAGCGTGAAGAGGCTCATGTCCCAGGTCCTGACGGCGCCCTGCCACAGCGCCTCGACCGGGCCGTAGCGCACCTCGGTCATCAGCGTGGCCAGCACCGCTTCGTCGACCTGTGGACCGGCGCCGATCTTGCCGATGCGCTGGCCGGCCTCGTCGACTGCCTCGGGCACGACAGTCAACTCGCCGCGCTGCCCCCGCCGTTCGTATTCGATGCGCAAGGGCCTGGACGGATGCTGGCGAACCATCTGCACCCAGTCCTGCCAGCTTGCGACCGCCTTGCCGTTGACGGCGATCAGCCGGTCGCCGGACTGGAAACCGGCACGCGCAGCCGCACCGTCAGGCAGCAGCTTGCCAATCACGGGCGCGATCACGGGATCGTAGCGCACGATGCCCAAGGGACGCAGGATGTCCTGCTCCAGATTCTCGGTCTGCATCGGCTGGATATCGAGCCGCACACTGCGGCCGTCGGCCAATTCCAGTTCGATCGGGTCGCCCGCCACCCCCGCGCGCAACAGACTCAAGCGCAAGTCCTGGAACGACGGCGTATCGGTGCCGTTGACGCGGCGGATCTCGTCGCCTGCCGCGAGACCGGCGTGCGCCGCCGGCGTGCCGGCGGGCGGCTCGCCGATCAGCGGCTTCAATGCCGGCAGGCCGTGCAGGAGCAGCGCCCAGTAGAACACGATGGCGAGCAGGAAGTTGGCAGCCGGTCCGGCGATGACGATGACGATGCGCCGCCACACCGTCGCGCGGTTGAAGCTGCGGTGCGCATCGGCCGCCGGCACCTCGCCTTCGCGTTCGTCGAGCATCTTGACGTAGCCGCCGAAGGGCAGCGCGGACAGCGTCCACTCGGTCTGGTCGCGACCGAAACGGCGGCTGAAGAGGGGCTTGCCGAAACCGACCGAAAAACGCAGCACCTTGACCCCGGCCCACCGCGCAGCCAGGTAATGACCGAATTCGTGCACCACCACCAGGATGCCGATGGCGATCAGGAACCACAGGATGGTGTGCAGCACGCTCATACGCGCAAGGCCTCCAGATAGGTGCCGGCCACGCTGCGCGCCTGACGGTCGGCTTCGAACAGTTCGTCCAGGGTGTCGGCGGCGCCACCCGCCAGCTTGTCCAGGGTATGCGCAATGCTGGCGGCGATGGCGCTGAATGGAACCGCACTGTCGAGGAAACGCGCGACCGCGACTTCGTTGGCGGCATTCAGCACCGCAGCGGCGTTGCCGCCCGCGGCGAGCGCGTCGAACGCCAACTGCAGGCAGGGGAAGCGCGCGGTGTCGGGCGCCTCGAAGGTGAGCTGCATGCCCATCAGTTCCAGCGCCGACACCCCGGCATCGATGCGCTTGGGGAAGCCCAGCGCGTAGGCGATCGGCGTGCGCATATCGGGGGTACCCATCTGCGCGATCACCGAGCCGTCGGCGTATTCGACCATCGAATGCACAATGCTCTGCGGATGCACCACCACCTTGATCTGCTCGGGGCGCGCGTTGAACAGCCAGCGCGCCTCGATCACCTCGAGCCCCTTGTTCATCAGGCTCGCCGAATCGACCGAAATCTTCTTGCCCATCACCCAGTTGGGGTGCGCCACCGCCTGCGCGGGGGTGGCGGCGGCGATCGCCTCGGCCGACAGGGTGCGGAACGGGCCGCCGGACGCAGTGAGCCACAGCGCCTTCACTCCGGCCTGCTGGAAGTCACCGTTGAAGTCGCGCGGCAGCGCCTGGAAGATCGCGTTGTGCTCGGAATCGATCGGCAGCAGTTCGGCGCCGCTGGCGGTGATGGCGTCCATGAACAGCTGGCCGGACACCACCAGGGTTTCCTTGTTGGCGAGCAATATCCGCTTGCCCGCCTGGGCCGCCGCCAGCGTGGCCGGCAGTCCCGCCGCGCCGACGATCGCCGCCATCAGGGTATCCACTTCGGGCGCGGTCGCCACCTCGGTCAGCGCTGCGGCGCCTTCGAGCACCTCGACCGCCAAGCCTTCGGCGGCAACCCGCTCGCGCAGGGCCGCGGCCGCGGCCGGCTCGCTCATCACCGCAAAACGCGGACGATGGGCGCGGCACTGCTCGACCATGCGCTCGACCTGGGTGGCGCCGGTGAGGGCGAAGACCTCGAAACGGTCGGGATGTCGCGCCACCACATCGAGCGTGTTGACGCCGATGGTGCCGGTGGCACCCAGAATGGTGAGGACGCGCGGCTTCATGCCGTCTGTAGTCATGCGGAGCGCTCCAGCCACATCAGCATGCCGGTGGCGATCGGCAGGGTGGAGATCAGGGCGTCGATGCGGTCGAGCACGCCGCCGTGGCCTGGCAGCATGTGGCCGCTGTCTTTCATGCCGGAGACGCGCTTGATCCAGGATTCGAACAGGTCGCCCAGCACCGACACATACAGCAGCGCGGACACCATGAGAAACAGCGACAGCAAGGGTATCCCGGTCACCGCGCCGAGCGCCGCCGCATACAGTGCGAGCGCAACGACTGCGCCTGCCACGCCTTCCCAGGTCTTGCCCGGGCTGATGGCGGGGGCGAGCTTGTGGCGGCCGAACCGGCGGCCGGCGAAATAGGCTGCGGTGTCGGCAATCCAGACGATCGCCATCACGCCCAGCAGGACGCCGGGGCCGCGCGCATGCAGATACAGCAGCGCCGCCCAGGTCGGCAACAGCACCACGACGCCGACCGCAGCACGCACAAAGGCCTGCTCGGCATGCCAGCGCCCCAGCAGCCATAACGGCGCAACAAGCAGCCAGAAGGCGATGGCCAGCACGATCAGTCCGGTCTGGAAAACCGGCCAGTCTGCAGCCAGCCCATACGGCAAGGCCAGCGCGCCGAGCGCCAGCAGCGCCGCATAGGTGCGCGCAGACAGCGGCGGAAAGTGGCTCAGGCGCGCCCATTCGAAAGCGGCCAAGCCGACCACCCCCGCCATCAGGACCGCCCACAGCCACGCGGGCGCCCACAGCACGGCAGGCACAAACACCGCCAGCAACAGCATGGCGGTGAGCAGCCGGCTGGTTAATGGCGTCATCGATGCGGGGCCCTGAAGTGCGTCACGATGCGGTTTGAACCTGCTCGCTGGTGCGACCGAAGCGGCGTTCGCGGGTGCGATAGGAAGCGATCGCCTGATCCAGCGCCGCCGCATCGAAATCGGGCCACAGGGTGTCGGTGAAATACAATTCGGTATAGGCCAGCTGCCACAGCAGGAAATTGCTGATGCGCTGCTCGCCGCCGGTGCGAATGAAGAGGTCAGGCTCGGGCAGTTCGGCCACGCTGAGCTGCTTCGCCAGCGCCGCTTCATTCACCTCGTCTGCCGCCACGCCCGCTGCCATCAGCCGCTTGACCGCCTGCACAACATCCCAGCGTCCGCCGTAATTGGCGGCCACGGTGAAGGTGAGGCGGGTGTTGTTGCGCGTCAGCGCTTCAGCGTCGCGGATCAGGGTCTGGATGCGTTCGGAAAAACCCGACAGGTCACCGATCACGCGAAAACGGATGTCGTTTTCGTGAAGCCGGGCGACTTCGTTTTCCAGCGCGCGCAGAAACAGCTCCATCAAGAGAGTGACCTCTTCCTGCGGACGCCGCCAGTTTTCCGAACTGAAGGCAAATACGGTGAGGTGCGACACCCCGCGCTCGGCGCAGCTGCGGATCACCCCGCGCAGCGCCTCGACGCCCTTGCGATGACCGGCGACGCGCGGCATCAGCCTGCGCTTCGCCCAGCGGCCATTGCCATCCATGATGATGGCGATGTGCCGCGGCACATCAGGAGTTTCCGGGATCGCTTGCTTGGTCAGGGTGGACACGCCGGATTGCTCAGACCGCGAGCAGGTCTTTCTCTTTGTCGGCCAGCATCTTGTCGATTTCGCCGATGAACTTGTCGGTCAGCTTCTGCACCTCGTCCTGGGTGCGGCGCTCTTCGTCCTCGGTCGCCGTCTTGGCCTTGACCATATCCTTCAGCGTGCCGTTGGCATCGCGGCGGATATTGCGCACCGCGACGCGTGCGCCTTCCGCCTCATTGCGCACCACCTTGATCAGGTCGCGGCGGCGCTCCTCGGTCAGCGAGGGCATCGGCACGCGAATGATGTCGCCATGCGAGGCCGGATTCAGGCCGAGATCGGAATCGCGGATGGCCTTTTCGATCTTGCCGACCATGTTTTTCTCGTACGGCTGCACGCCCAGCGTGCGCGAATCGACCAGCGACACGTTGGCCACTTGCGGCACCGCGGTCGGGCTGCCGTAGTAATCGACCATGACGTGGTCAAGGATGCCGGTGTGGGCGCGCCCGGTACGTACCTTGGCCAGATCGTTCTTCAACGCTTCCAGCGTCTTGCCCATTTTCAGTTCGGCGGACTGCTTGATCTCGGCGATGGTGGTTTCAGCCATGTCAACTCCTCAATGGTTGCTTACCCGCGTGCCCTCGTCCTCGCCCATCACCACGCGCTTCAGCGCGCCGGGCTTGAAGACGTTGAACACGACGAGCGACAGTTTCTGTTCGCGGCACAAGGCAAATGCAGCAGTATCGAGCACGCCCAGATTATTGGCGATCGCCTCGTCGAAGGAGAGCGTTTCGTAGCGACGGGCGTTCGCATCCTTCTTCGGGTCGGCGGTGTAGACGCCGTCGACCTTGGTCGCCTTCAACAGCAGATCGGCGCCGATCTCGGCCGCACGCAGGGCCGCCGCGGTATCCGTGGTGAAGAACGGGTTGCCCGTGCCACCGCCAAAAATCACCACCCGCCCTGCTTCCAGATGCCGCACCGCCGCGTCGCGCTCGAAGTCCTCGCCGACGTGGGCGATATGCACCGCGGTCTGCACCCGCGCATCGACGCCCGCTTGCTGCAGGGCATCCTTCAGCGCCAGCGCATTCATCACCGTGGCCAGCATGCCCATCGAATCCGCGCTGGCGCGGTTCATACCGGACAGCGCGCCGGTGGCGCCGCGGAACAGGTTGCCGCCGCCGACCACGATGCCGACCTGCACGCCCAGCGCCACCACTTCGCGAATCTGGCCGACGAAACCGGCCATGGTTTCAGCGTGATAGCCGAAGCCATCCGGCCCCATCAGGGCTTCGCCGGACAGCTTCAGCAGGATGCGTCGGGAAGGCGCCATCTCCGTTCAGACCTGGGAAGCGGCGGCCACTTCGGCGGCGAAGTCGGACACCTTCTTCTCGATGCCCTCGCCCACCACGTACATCATGAAGCCGTGGCACTGCGAGTTCTTCGACTTCAGCACCTGATCGACGGTCTGCTTGTCGTCCTTGACGAAGGGCTGCGACAGCAGAGTGACTTCCTTGAGGAATTTCTGCACCGTGCCCTCGGCGATCTTTTCCAGCATGGCTTCCGGCTTGCCGGCTTCCTTGGCTTTTTCGATCGCGACGCGGCGCTCGGTATCGATCAGGTCCTGCGACACGCCGGACGCATCCAGCGACTTCGGCTTGGACGCGGCGATATGCATGGCGATGTCGCGCGCGAGAGCTTCGTCGCCCGTCACGTCGACCAGCACGCCGATCTTGCCGCCGTGGATGTAGCTGGCGAACTTGC
>CAMTWC010000054.1:0-11891 GCA_947085345.1 uncultured Gammaproteobacteria bacterium
ACCGACCGGGACGTATCGAGCCAAGAGCCGTCAAACGACGACCCAAACCCTATCCGCTCTTGATGAAACCCCGTCCTCTGGCCAGGGCTGACGTCCGACTCCATGGGCACCCGAAAAAGCTTAAGTAAGTGCCATTCGTGTTTGACCCCATTTTTCTCGTGTTTTTCTCGTGCCATTTTTCTCGCGCCGATCACCCGCGCCGTCTGCCAGATGCTGCTTGAAGGCCTGCCCGCCGCCCAGGCAGTCGATGCCCCGCTGAGCCGGGAAATCAAGGCGGGGTTCTGAAAGGCCGGCGCGAGCGGCGGCAAGCCGCCGGCCGGTGTCCCGCCGGGAAATCGCTCGTTCGCCTCAGGCGCACAGATGCATCCGAACGCCGCAAACATCCGGGAACGAAAAATCCTTTTCCCTCAGCAACGCTTCCAGCTCGGCCACAGGAAGCGGCCGGCTAAACAGGAAGCCCTGCGCGAAATCGCACTGCTGCTCCCGCAGATGGGCAAGCTGCGCCTGGCTTTCGACCCCTTCCGCAATGACCTTCAAGCCGAGGCGGTGCGCCATGGTGATGACGGCATTCACAATTGCGGCATCGTCCGGGTTGGTGGTGATGTCCTGAACGAAGGAGCGGTCGATCTTCAATATCCCCACCGGCATTTTCCTGAGCTGGCTGAGCGAGGAGTAGCCCGTGCCAAAATCGTCGATCGCCAGGCGCAGGCCGCTTGCCGCCAGCGATTCCAGCGTCCTGATCGTGTAGGGCACATCTTCCATGGCCACGCTTTCGGTGATCTCCAGCTCCAGAACGTGCGCTGCCAGGCGATAATCGTCGATGGCCTGCATGACCTGGCGGACGATATCCTCGCCAAAGAATTGCCGGACCGACAGATTGACCGACATCACGAGATCGGGAAACCCGGCTTCCTTCCATGCGTGCGCTTGCCTGCACGCGGTTTCGAGCACCCAGGCCCCGATCGGGACGATCAGGCCGCTTTCCTCGGCGAGCGGGATGAATTCGGCGGGCGAAATCATGCCCAGTTCAGGATGCTGCCAGCGGATCAGCGCTTCGACGCCACGGATGCGCCCCTCCACCAGATCGAACTGGGGCTGGTAATGGAGCACCAGTTGCTGTCTTTCCAGGGCCGTGTGCAACTGGCTCTCCAGTTCCAGCCGGCGCTGGCTGTGCTGATCGAGTGCGCTGGTATAGATATGGAAACCGTTGCGCCCCTGCTTCTTGACACGGTACATGGCGGTGTCGGCATGCTTCATCAGGGTCTCGACGTCGGCCCCGTCATCCGGATACATGCTGATGCCGATGCTCGCGCTCACGAAGATGTCGCGGCCGCCAATCACGAAAGGCTGCTTCAAGGCTGCCAGCACCTTGTCCGCCACCACGGTAGCCTCTTCCACGTGATCGACGTCCGGCAGCAGAAAGGTGAATTCGTCCCCGCCCAGCCTGGCCAGGGTATCGGACTGGCGCCCGACCTCACTCAGGCGCTGGGCGACCCGTTGCAGCAGCTGGTCGCCGACGGCGTGTCCGAGCGAGTCATTGACCAGCTTGAAGCGGTCCAGATCGATGAACAGAACGGCCACCTTCCTGTGCTTGAGCCGACGCGCAAATGCGAGCGATTGTTCCAGCCTGTCCTTGAACAGCACCCGGTTCGGCAGGTTGGTGAGCGCATCGTGGTAGGCCTGATGAAGGATATTGTCTTCGGCACGCTTGCGCTCGGTGATGTCGGAGAAGGTGGCGACAAAATAGACGATCTCCCCCGAGGGGGAACGGATACTGCTGATGGAAAGCCACTCCGGATATATCTCGCCGTTCTTGCGCCGGTTCCAGATTTCGCCCTGCCACTGGCCGCTGGACAGCACCGTGTTCCATAGCGTTCGATAAAAGTCGGTGTCATGGCGCCCCGACGAGAACATTCGCGGGTTGCGGCCGATCACTTCCTCGGGACGGTATCCGGTGATGGCGGTAAATGCCGGATTGACCTGCAGGATGCGGCCATCCCGGGCCGTGATGATGATGCCTTCGGTGGAACTGTCGAATACGGCTGCGGCGAGGCGAAGGGACTGCTCGTCCTGCTCGCGGGCCGTGACGAAGCGGCGACCCAGCGCGGCGGCGAGCGCAAAGACGAGTCCGGACAACAATGCCGCCGTCAGCAACGCCCGCTCGCTTCGCCTGCTGATCCGGCCAGCCTCCTGGTACACCTGGCTTGCGGATTGCATGATGCCCGGGGTGAAGCCCGCCGCGGTGTCGAGGGACTGCTCGTAAAGCGCATGGGTGTGTTGCCTGAACCAGCGTTTCGCCGCGTCCTCGTCCGTCTCCATCCAGGCGATCGCCTGCTGCTGGCTGGCGAACAGCCGCTCATATTGCTCGGCGAATGCATGAATCCGGCGCCGGTTGTAGTCGCGCCTGAAGTTTTTCTTCAGGTAGGCAATGTGCGATCTGATTTCCGCATCGTCCCGCGCCAGCTTGTCTTCCCCCGCAGCAAGCGGTCGCACGCCGGCGAGGATATCGCTGGCGTGCGACCGCATGTGCGACAGGCGCAGGGTCATTCCCGAGGCATGTTGCAGATTGGCTATATTGGTGTTGCGCAGCCAGTCGATCTGGCGCGCCGACTGCTCGATCCCCCACCAGCCGATGGCACTGACGATCACCCCGGAACCGCTGCCCAGAACAAACAGGATCAGCAGGATTTTTGAAAACGAAAGATTGCGCATCGCGCGTGTGCTTGCAAGCTGCTCCGAGCCTGCCGGCTCGGCCAGATAAGAAATATGAAGTTGTCGGTATGGAGGTGAATCCAGACAACAGTCACGCCGTCATTGACCTGCTTTCAACGCGCCAGCGACGGCGCCCCTCGCCTGAACGGCGGCCGGCACAGCCAGCCTCCCTGTCTGGTTGCGCAAAACGGGACGGGGGCTTGTGCCCTTCAGGGGGCTTTGGGCATGGCCTGTAGCCGGTTCGCGGTCGCGCAGACGGAACATGCTCGCCGCCTGCACGAGCCTGTCTGCCTGTTGATGCAGGCTTTCCGCCGCAGCCGCGGCCTGCTCCACCAGCGCCGCGTTCTGCTGCGTCATTTCATCCATCTGGCCCACCGCCTGGTTGACCTGCTCGATGCCGGCGCTCTGCTGCTGGCTCGCCGTGGCGATCCCGCCCATGATCTCAGCCACCAGCTCCACCGACGTGACGATGTCCCCCATGGCTTCGCCGGCTTCGTCCGCCAGCTTGCCGCCCTGTTCGACCTTGCCGACCGAATCGTCGATCAAGGCCTTGATTTCCTTGGCCGCGGCAGCCGAGCGCTGCGCCAGATGCCTGACTTCGGTCGCGACCACCGCGAAGCCGCGTCCCTGCTCCCCTGCGCGGGCCGCCTCCACCGCGGCGTTCAGCGCCAGGATGTTGGTCTGGAACGCGATGCCGTCGATCACGCTGATGATGTCGGCAATCCTGCCCGAGCTGGCCTGGATGGAGGCCATGGTATCGACCACCTGCGCCACCACCTGCCCTCCCCTGACGGCGATGTCGGTCGCGGCGCCCGCGAGCCGATTGGCGTGGAGTGCATGCTCGGCGTTCTGTTTCACCGTGCTGGTGAGTTCTTCCATCGAGCTGGCGGTCTCCTCCAGGCTTGACGCCTGCGACTCAGTGCGGCCGGACAGGTCGGTGTTGCCGGCAGCAATTTCGCCTGCCGCCACCCGAATGCTGTCCGCATTCGCGCCGATGTCGGTCACCGCCGCCACCATATTGGCCGTCATCTGCTGGAGCGCACGCATCAGCTGCCCCGTCTCATCCCAGGCTGACGCCTCGAAGCGATGCGACAAGTCGCCCCCCGCGATGGCGTTCGCCACCTCAAGGGCGCGGTCGAGCGGCTGCAGGATCGTGCGCGAGATGAAATAACCGAACAGCAGGGTCAGCAGTGCGCCGACACCGCACGCCGTGGCAATCAGCGCCGGCGCCCAGCTCGCCACTCCCGCTGCGTGCGCCAGTGCGCTCGCCTCCCGCCAGCCGAGCACACCGACGACCAGCATCAGCGCCGCCCCGATGCCGGTGCTCAGCAGGATCCTCAGGTTGACCGGAACGCGCCGGATGGACTGCAGCGTGCCGATCAGCCCGGTGCGGACGGCCATCCCGTTGCGGATTGCCCATTGGTCCTGGCCGCCCTCCCTGATCTGCCGATAAATACGGTCGGCTTCAGTGACCTGCGGACGCGACGGCTTGCTGCGCACCGACAGGTAGCCACTGATCACGCCGTTTTCCCGCAGCGGCGTGACGTTCGCGAGCACCCAGTAATGGTCCCCATTCTTGCGCCGGTTCTTGACCAGGCCGGTCCAGGGATGGCCTTGCTTCAGGGTCAACCACATATCCGCAAATGCCTCTGCCGGCATGTCCGGGTGGCGCACGATGTTGTGCGGCTGGCCGAGAAGCTCCTCCTCGCTGTAGCCACTGGCTTCGACGAAGGCCGGGTTGGCATACGTAATGCGCCCCTTGGCATCCGTCCTTGAAACAAGCGCTGTGTCATCACACAGCGCATACTCAGTGTTCGTGGTCGGCAAATTGACACGCATGGCTTCTCGTCATTCCGGCTTTAACTATCGTGGATTCGACCCGGTGGGGAGCGCACAGACAGGACTTCCCCACGGGGAATACCTATATATCTATATATGTATATCGTAATTCAAGGCCGAAACTTTAGCGTGAAAGGGGTCGCATCAGGAAACGGAAAATAAAGCACGGTAAGCAATCCGGCAGCGCCCTTGATTTGCAGTCACATTGTGCAGTGCTCGGGGGGCTTGCAATAACACACAATAAATACGCCTGCCCCGGCTTACGCTGCCGCCGCCGGATTTTCAGCCAGCGCCTCGCGCGTGAGCGCCAGATCGGGTTCATATAGGGCCGACACGATTTCTCCAGCCCATACAGCTCAAAACAACGCATCAAATGATGCTATATTTGAACATCACCTTTGAACGGAACAAGTCATGCGCACCACCATCAACCTTGACGATGCTTTGCTGGAACGCGCCCAGTCGCTGTCCGGCGTGCATGAGCGTTCCGCCTTGCTGCGCGAAGCACTGACTGCACTGATTCAGCGCGAGAGTGCGCGACGGCTGGCACGGCTGGGCGGCAGCGAACCCGAATTGAAGCCTATCCCCCGACGTCGCAGCGCCAGCGCGTCGTGATTCTGCTGGATACGTCGGTTTGGATTGACCATCTGCGGCAAGGCGATGCGCAGGTGATCTCGGTTCTGCAATCCGGTCTGGTGCTCACCCACCCCTTCGTGATCGGCGAACTGGCGTGCGGGCAGCTTAAATCGCGTACCGAGATTTTGGGCCTGCTGGCCGCCTTGCCGCAGGCAACGGTGGCACAAGAGCAGGAGGTGTTGTTCTTTATCGAACGCCACGGTCTGATGGGGCGCGGCATCGGCTATATCGACGCCCACTTGCTGGCCGCTACCGCTCTGACCGAAGGCACCCGACTATGGACACGGGATAAACGACTCGATGCGCTGGCGCATGAACTGGAATTGGGCTACGTGAAGGCCGCGCACTAAAGCTTCGCGCGCCTCCTCCCATCCGCCGCCCGCTCGCGTAGGGCGCAATGCCCTTCGGTTATTGCGCCCTACAGGCTAGCCGTTAAACCCCGCCAGCTTCTCCGCCTGATCCACCCGTTCCCAGCTGAAATCCGGCTCGGCCCGTCCAAAATGCCCGTACGCGGCGGTCTGCCGATAGATGGGGCGGCGCAGGTCGAGGCTTTCGATGATGCCGCGCGGGGTCAGATTAAAGGTGCTGCGCACCATGGCTTCCAGCTTGTCGTCCGGCACGGTTCCGGTGCCATGGGTTTCAATCAGCAGGGAAACCGGTTCGGCCACGCCGATGGCATACGCCAGCTGAACCAGACAACGTTTGGCATAGCCCGCCGCCACGATGTTCTTGGCGATGTATCTCGCCATATACGCCGCCGAGCGATCGACCTTGGTCGGGTCTTTGCCAGAAAATGCGCCGCCGCCATGCGGGCAGGCGCCGCCGTAGGTGTCGACGATGATCTTGCGGCCGGTGAGGCCGGTGTCGCCGTTGGGGCCGCCGATTTCGAACGGGCCGGCGGGGTTGACCCACAGCTTGAACCCCGGGGTGCGTAGCGCCACCGGCACCAGGGGGTCGATGATTTCGCGCGCGACTTCCTGCGCGACCCAGGCGGGGTCGAGGTCGCGTTCGATCTGCGTGGAGAGGATCACGTTTTCGATGCCAGCCACTTTCCCGTCTTCGTAGGCGACGGTGACTTGGCTTTTGGCGTCGGGACGCAGCCAGGGCAAGGCGCCGGACTTGCGCAGCTCGGCCTGTTTTTGCACGAGACGATGCGCCAGCCACACCGGGTAGGGCATCAGGTCCGGGGTTTCGTCGCAGGCATAGCCGAACATCAGCCCCTGGTCGCCGGCGCCGATGTCGCCGCCGGCCAGGGTGATGCCTTTGTGAATCTGGATCGACTGGTGGTTGAAACGCACCTGCACTTCGCAGCTGTTGGGGTCGATTCCGGTTTCGGTATCGCGATAGCCGATGTCGCGCAGCACCTGGCGGGCAATCGCTTCGGCACGCGCCTGAATCTCGTCGAAGAGTGCCTTGCGCACGGTTTTGAACTCACCCGCAATCACCACCAGATTGTCGGCGACGAAGGTTTCGCAGGCCACCTTGGCCTCGGGTTCTTCGGCCAGAAAAGCATCCAGGATGGCGTCCGAAATCTGGTCGGCGATCTTGTCCGGATGGCCTTCTGAAACGGACTCGGAGGTAAACAAATGGCGTCGGGTATTCATGATGCGTTCCTATGAAGCGTGGTGCGTTGTATTGGTTAAGCGTTGCGTGCGGCGAGTCGCCAAAGCGACGTCACCTCGGCCGCGCGCGCGGCGTGGAGCGGATCGGTGGCATCCAAGGCGCGGGGGTGCGTGGGCTTAGTGTCCAGCCGCCCCACAACGTTCAACCCCGCTGCGTCGAAAGCGGCCAGCAAGGCCTCGCGCGAGCGCAGTCCGAGGTGTTCGGCCAAGTCCGACAGGATCAGCCAGCCTTCGCCGCCGGGTTCCAGATGCGCCGCCAGCCCGTTCAAAAAGCCCCGCAGCATGCGGCTCTCGGGATCGTAAATCGCGTGTTCGAGCGGCGAGTTGGCGCGCGCGGGCAGCCAGGGCGGATTGCAGACGATGAGGGGCGCGCGCCCTTCGGGGAACAGATCGGCCTCGACTATATCCACCCTTCCCAGCAGGCCAAGCCGCTTGATATTGTCACGCGCACAGGCCAAGGCGCGCGGGTCCTGGTCGGTGGCGATGACATGTTTGACGCCTCTGCGGGCAAGCACCGCCGCCAGCACCCCCGTTCCCGTGCCGATGTCGAAGGCAAGCTTCGATGACGGCAGCGGCGCCTCGGCCACCAGTCGCACGTACTCGCCGCGCACCGGCGAAAATACACCGTAGTGCGGATGGATACGGTCGCCGAGCGCCGGGATTTCAACGCCTTTCTTGCGCCATTCGTGGGCGCCGATCACGCCGAGCAATTCGCGCAGCGAAACCACTGAAGGCATCCCCCCCGGGCCATAGACCTCGGCACAGGCTTGTTTCACATCCGGCGCGCGGCGCAAGGGAATGCTGAAATCCGCCTCCAGCGGCAGCAACAGCATCCCCAGTGTGCGGGCACGCTGGGACTGGTGCTGGCGATGAAAATTGAAGGCCTCGGTCGGCGACGAAGCGGGCTTGCGCAGCTTGCGGTCGATGCGGCGCGCCATGGCCTGCAGCAATTGACGCGCATTCTGAAAATCGCCCCGCCACAGCAGCGCGGTGCCCTCGCTGGCCAGGCGATAGGCCGCATCCGCCGTGATGCGGTCATCCGCGACCATCATGCGCTTGGGCGGCGGCGCGCCGCTCTCCGAGCGCCACCGGACAGAGCGGCTCTCATCGTCTTCCGTCCAGTTCACAACAGCATTGATAGCGTCAGGCTGGAGCGTCATCAAAGCTTGGCGTTGCGTCCGCCGTCCACCGCCAGCACCTGTCCGGTGACATAGGGCGCATCGACGGCGAAGAAGCGCACCGCGCGGGCGATGTCGTCGGGGCCGCCGGCGGTCTTGAGGATGGTGTGGGAGACGATGCGCTGGCGCGAGACTTCGTCGAAGTTGGGGTCGTCCTCCGGCCACAGGATGGGGCCGGGGGCGACGGCATTGACGCGCACCTGCGGCCCCAGCTCGCGCGCGAGCGACTTGGTGAGCCCGACCACGCCAGCCTTGGCGACGCTGTAGACGACGTAGCTTTTCATCGGCCGCTCGGCGTGGATGTCGGCGATGTTGACGATGGAGCCGCGGCGCTTTTTCAGCTCGGGCGCGGCGGCCTGCGACAGGAACATGGGCGCCAGCAGGTTGCTGCCCATCAGGTTGTCCCAGTCCTTCATGGTGATGGTGCCGACCGGGGTGGGATAAAAGCTCGATGCGTTGTTGACCAGCACGTCGAGCCCGCCGAAGGTGGCGACGGTCTGGTTGATGAGGCTGGACAGGCCGCCGACGTCGAGCAGGTCGGCCTGGATCAGCGCGACCGAATCGGGGCGGATGGCATTCAATTCATCCTGCAGCGCGCGCGCCTCGTCGGCCGAACTGCGGTAGTGGATCATCAGATTGGCGCCGCTGGCGTGCAGCAGGCGGCCGATCGCCGCGCCCACACGCTTGGCCCCGCCCGTAATCAATACGACTTTGCCTTGCATCGGGATTCACCCTTATAGTCCCTGGATTCCGCATTATCCCTGAAGTCATCCGCCGCATGCTGCCTGCTCCTTCTCCCGACGCCCTTGCCCACAGCCGGCGCGTAACCGCACACCTGTGGTCGCTGATCGACGATGCGGGCGGCTGGATTCCGTTCTCGCGCTATATGGAAGCGGCGCTGTACGCGCCCGGACTTGGCTACTATGCCGCCGGGGCGATGAAGTTCGGCGCGGCGGGCGACTTCGTCACCGCGCCGGAACTGACGCCGCTGTTCGGGCGCACGTTGGCGCACGCGATCGCGCCGGTGCTGGCGGACACCGGCGGCGAGGTGCTGGAGCTGGGCGCCGGCAGCGGACGGCTGGCGGCGGATGTGCTGGGCGAACTGGATAAATTGAATGCGCTGCCCACGCGCTATTGCATCCTGGAAGTGAGCGCCGACCTGCGTCAACGCCAGCAGGGCACGATTGCGCGCGTACTGCCGCAGCTTGCCGAACGGGTGCAGTGGCTGAATGCACTGCCCGAGCATTTCAGCGGCGTCATCCTCGGCAACGAGGTGCTCGACGCGCTGCCGGTGGAACTGGTGCACTGGACGGATGCGGGGCCGCAGGTGCACGGCGTGGTACTCGAAGACGAACATTTCGCGTGGCAGGACCGGCCGATCGATGACCCCGTGCTGCGCGCCCGCGCCGATGCGTTAAATCTGCCGCCGGGCTATTGCACCGAAATCAACCTGGCGGTTGACGCGCTGATCGCCTCGCTCGCGCAGTCTCTGGAGCGTGGCCTGATCCTGATGATCGACTACGGCTTTGTCGCCGCCGAGTACTACCACCCGCAGCGCCACATGGGCACGCTGCGCGCGCATTACCGCCACCATGCGCTGGACGATCCGTTCTACCTGCCGGGCCTCGCCGACCTTACGGCGCACGTCGATTTCAGCGCGGCGGCGCGGGCGGGCGTCGCGGCGGGGTTGGAACTCGCGGGCTACACCAGCCAGGCGAGCTTTCTGTTGAACAGCGGCCTCGCCGAACTGCTGATGCAAACTTCAGCCGCCGATGCGGCGGCGTATCTGCCGCAGGCGAATGCGATGCAGCGGCTGGTGTCGCCGGCCGAGATGGGCGAGCTGTTCAAGGTGATCGGCCTAGCCAAGGGCGGGGTTGCGCCGCTGGCGGGGTTCGCGCGGGGCGACCGGCGACATTCGCTCTAAGGGCTTCGACAAGTCTGGCCCGAACGGACTGCATGAAAACGGTCGTCACACCGGCGTACGCCGGTGTCCAGTTAAGCTTTACTGGATTCCGGCTTTCGCCGGAATGACGACTGCGGCGGACGCTTTCAGCGTTTCAGAAAATCTCAAACCAGCGGCAGCTGCACGTCCTCTTCCGATGGCAGGCGGGTCACCCGCACCGCGTGCAAGCGGCGGCTGTCGGCGCGCAGGATGTTGAACAGGAAGCCGTCGAACTTCACCGACTCGCCGCGCTTGGGCAGGTGGCCGAAGCGCGAGACGACGAGGCCGCCGACGGTGTCGAATTCCTCGTCGGAGAAATTCGCGCCGAGGGTCTGGTTGAAGTCAGCGATTTCGGTGCCGGCTTTCACGCGGAACACGCCGTCGTGTTCGCGAATGATGTTGTCCTCGGTTTCGTCGAAGTCGTATTCGTCCTCGATGTCGCCGACGATCTGCTCGAGCACATCCTCGATCGTCACCAGTCCCGCCACGCCGCCGTATTCGTCGACGACGATGGCGATGTGGTTGCGGTTGGAACGGAATTCCTTCAGCAGCACATTGAGCCGCTTTGACTCGGGAATGAACACGGCCGGGCGCAGCATGCCGCGGATGTCGCTGTCGGATTCGGCGTAGTGGCGCAGCAGGTCCTTTGCCAGCAGGATGCCAATGACGTCGTCGCGGTCCTTGTCGATGACCGGGAAGCGCGAGTGCGCGGTTTCGATCACGAAGGGGATGAACTTCTCGGGCGGATCGTTGATGTCGATGACGTCCATCTGCGCGCGCGGGATCATGATCTCGCCGACGCGCATTTCGGACACCTGCAGCACGCCCTCGATCATCGCCAGGGCGTCGGCATCCATCAGGTTGTTTTCGTAGGCGCCATGCAGCAGCTCGATCAGCTGTTCACGGTCTTCTGGTTCGCGCATCAGCCAGTGGGAAATGCGCTCGAGCAAGCTCGGTTTATGACTACTGTCGGACTCCATGTTGTGTCAGGAAGTATAGGGATTGGGAATTCGAAACTGGTTCAGTATAGCGGCTTCGCGTGATTCCATGATGTCGGCATCATGAGGCTCGAGGTGGTCGTAGCCCTGCAGGTGCAGTACGCCGTGGACGGTCATGTGGGCGTAATGGTCCTTCAGCGGCTTGCCCTGTTCGCGCGCCTCGCGCTCGACCACCGGCGCGCAGATCACCACGTCGCCGCCCAGCACGCCGGGTGAAATCTCGCCGTACTCGAAGGTCAGCACGTTGGGGACATAGCCCTTTTGACGGTAGTCCTGGTTGAGCGCCTGCGCCTCGTCGGCGTCGACGATGCGCACCGTGATCTCGGCATTGTGTTCGAGCGCGGCGGCGACCCAGCGGCGGACTTGCGCGCGGCTGGGCAGCTCCTCCGCCTCGCTGGCGAACTGCACCGACAGGCTGAATTCAGGACCCACGTTTTTCCGTTTCCGCGCGGCGCGTGGCATAGGCATCGACGATGCGGCCGACCAGCGGATGGCGCACCACGTCCTCGGACTGGAAATGGGTGAAGGCGATGCCGCGCACGTCGCCCAGCACCTCGGCTGCATCCAGCAGCCCGGATTTCATGTGCTTGGGCAGGTCGATCTGCGTCGGGTCGCCGGTCACCACCGCGCGTGCGCCGAAGCCGATGCGGGTGAGGAACATCTGCATCTGCTCGGGCGTGGTGTTCTGCGCCTCGTCGAGAATGATGAAGGCGTGGTTGAGCGTGCGCCCGCGCATGAAGGCCAGCGGCGCGACCTCGATGGCGTGGCGCTCGATCAGCCGCGCCACCTTGTCGAAGCCCATCAGGTCGTACAGCGCGTCGTACAGCGGGCGCAGGTAGGGGTCGACCTTCTGGGTCAGGTCGCCGGGCAGAAAGCCCAGGCGTTCGCCGGCCTCGACCGCCGGCCGGGTCAGCACGATGCGCTGGACCTGGCTGCGCTCGAGCGCGTCGACCGCGCAGGCCAC
>CAMTWC010000055.1:0-72859 GCA_947085345.1 uncultured Gammaproteobacteria bacterium
AGGCTTCCGCGATATGACGTACTTCAAGCTCAAGATATTCCAGTTAAACACCAAGGACACGCCGTCATTCCTCTACAACCGCGTGTCGACAGCACCGTCGCTAACACGCTTGTCTACCGTAGGAAAACCGTGAAGAGCCACTTCTTCCCGAATGGAAAGGAAGAAATGGCCAGGGCGGTGCTGGACGACGTAGCGGCCTGGTTTGAAACGAACGTTTTCATCCCGCTGCGGGAAGGCGAAGACCCGGTCGCGGGAATCGACGCCATGTTCAGGTCCGTCGCCGACTTCTTCCATTCCGGCAGACGGACCTGTCTGGTGGGGACCTTCGCCCTGGACGATACGCGGGAGCGCTTCGCGGCGGAGATCCAGTCCTATTTCGCCGCCTGGATCCGGGTGCTCGCCGCCGCCCTGAAGCGCAGCGGTTTCGCCGCCCGGGACGCGCGCGAAACGGCCGAAGACGTAGTCGCGGGCATTCAGGGTGCGCTGGTCCTTGCCCAGTCGCAGGACGATCCTGCCGTGTTCACGCGCGCCATCAAGCGCCTGCACCGGCGAACGCAGGTCGACCGGCGCGATCTACCCAAAGCCGATGGCATCCGTCGCCGGGGGGCTGCAGGCAAGGCCTGATTTCCGGGACGGCTCGTGCCGTTTTCAATCCTACAAGCTTTAGCGCTTGTTCATGTACCCGGTGGAGTCGCCATCCACCGGGCTCTCGTCGCAGGCGTCTTCGCCGTCACACATGGGTTTGGTGTGCGCGCACACATCGATCATGGGACAGGGTCTGAGCCTGTGGCTGGGCGTCAGCTGGCATCTGACCGTGGACCATTCCGCCGCCACATCCGCAAAAGCCTGGCAGGCCGGGCTCTTGTACGTGCCTTTGCGGCAGATTAGGCTGATCGTGTGGTGCGGCAGTTCCGGCAGCAGGGCAATCGAATGCAGCCCCTGCTGCGCGCAGGAAATGGTATCGGGAAGGATGGTGGCAAGGCGGCCAAGGCGGACCATTTCGATGATCACGCTTAGCGAGCTGGCCTCCATGGCGATGGGCAGCTTGATGCCTTGCTCAAGGCAATACAGGTCAATGTTGCGCCGCAGTGCGTAATGATCGTTGAACAGCACCAGCGGTTCCTGCTCCAGGGCATGCTTGCTCATCGGCCCCTTCTGCCCGGCCAGGGGGTGATCCTTGCCGACGGCAAGATTGAGCGTTTCGATGAACAGGATATGGCTGTCGACATCGTCCGAGCATTCCTCGGTCGAGAGCGTGCTATTAAAGGCAATTCCAATATCGACGCGGTCCTCGGCCAGGGCCGACTTGATGTCGTCCTGGGGCATTTCCAAAGTATTCACGGTGATGCCGGGGTAGCGGGCGTTGAACTGCTCCAGCAAGGGAATGGCCAGGTAGTCGGTGATCGGCGTCATGCCCAGGCGGAGCGTGCCGCGAGTCAGATCCTGCAACTCGTGGATGGCCCGCTTGGCGGCGTTGAGTTCTCCCAGGGCGCGCCGGGCGTGGTGCAAATAGACCTCGCCGGCAGCGGTCAGCCGCACGGTTCGTCCGGACCGGTCCAGCAACTGCACTCCCAGCAAGTCCTCCAATTGCTTGATTTGCTGCGAGAGCGTCGGCTGCGATACGTACAGCGACTCTGCCGCGCGCGTAAAGCTGTGCATGTCCGCAACAGCGATCAGGTAACGGATGGAGCGCGGAAAGACGAGATTACGGTCCATAGCTGATCCCTATAGAAGCCATCGGAATTTAGTCTTGGAAAAAAAATTCGCATGATGCATATTGATCCTCAACGGCGAGAGGTGGCGCAATCACAGGCCGCAGCGCCTGATCATGATAAACGCAGTTCATCACTGACCGCAAAGCCCGGCGAAAGTTTTTACGGGCGATTTGCGTGTGGTCCGTGGCCTTCGAAACCCGATGGTGGGAATGCGCGGCGCGCCTTTGCCGCGCAAGTTGTTCGAAACGGTTTGTGGGTTGGGTAGCAATCAGTCAACAGCGAGGAAAATTGCCATGAGTTACACAAAGTATCTGTCTGAAAACAAACTGCGCGGAGCGGTCCTTGCAACCACGGCGCTGATGCTGGGCGCATCATTTCCGGTGTTGGCCCACCATCCGATGGGCGGCATGACCCCGCAGACTTTCAGCCAGGGTTTGCTGTCCGGATTGGGGCACCCGATTATCGGCCTTGATCATTTCGTATTCCTCGTGGTGGCAGCTTTGCTGGCATGTGCGTTGAAGGGCGCGGCGCGTTACCTGGCGCCGCTGGCTTTCATCGGCGCGACCGTCGCCGGCACGGTGCTGCATCTTGGCGCCACGAACATCCCGATGTCGGAGACGCTGGTGGCGCTCTCGGTCGTGATCGGTGGGGCGCTGGCATTGACCCGCAGCCATCCGGGCGCTTTTGTCCTGAGTGCCGTATTTGCCGTGAGCGGCGTTCTCCATGGCTATGCCTATGGTGAGTCCATTATCGGTGCTGAAGCCGCGCCGCTGCTGGCCTACCTGATCGGATTCGCGGCGATTCAATATGCGCTGATCGTCGGTGGCGTGCTTGGCCTGGAGAAGCTCGCTGCCCGCTCCGAGAGGGCGAGCTTGATTGCAGCACGGCTCAGCAGCGCTGCCGCCCTGATAACCGGCGGGCTGTTCCTCGCCCTGAGCCTCATCTAGGAACGGATGTCCTGGCCGAGCCGGGGCGGGGTGCCGCCCGGTTCGCTCCCTGGATGGGACGTAAGCCGGTTTCGCCTGTCCGGGTTCGCAACCCATCCGACCGCAAGCATCCGACCGCAAGCAAACCAGATGAACAAAGTTGAAATGAAAGAGGCCCTCCTTGAGGCCAAGTTCGAAAAAGGCCTGAAGTGGGGCGACATCGCCAAGGCTGCGGGGCTTTCCCCCGAATACACCTGCTCGGCATGCCTCGGCATGAACCATCTGGAAAAACCGGAGGCCGACAAGCTGGCCGCAGCGCTCGGTTTTGGCGGCGAGATGTCGGTTGCGCTGCAGCGCCTCCCAACCAAGACCTGGGAACGCACTATCCCGACCGATCCGCTGATCTACCGCTGGTACGAGATGCTGAATGTCTACGGCGACACGATCAAGGAGATGATCAACGAGAAATTCGGCGACGGCATCATGAGCGCGATCGATTTCACCATGAATGTCGACAGGCAGGAAGACCCGAAGGGCGATCGCGTCCTGGTCACCATCAGCGGCAAGTTCCTGCCCTACAAATCCTGGTGAAGGTGCGCGAAGTGCGATAGCGGGTTTCGATTGGTGTGCTGTGCCCTGAATGAACGGGCAACTGAAGTTGCCCGGCGTGCCCCGATGGATCGATCAAAGAACATACGAGTTAGGGCTCCTCAATCCGGTGTCACCCTCCTGTGCCGATGTTTATGGTTGCCGCTTTTTCATGAGGCGGGTTTTTTCCCATAAGTCTTTGGGTGGTCGCGTGTGATTGCGCCCGCTTGGCTTTGCCGGCTGCCTGCCTGTTCCGGAAGCGCCGGGGCGCCGAACCGGTCTAGAAATGAGGTGAAGCATGATTGCGCGAGATCCACACCGTTTCGTCAACGAACTCGATGAACCCGCACTGGAGCGCCTCGTCGCGCGGCTTGAAAGTCGCGCCCAGGACAGCGTCTTTGCACGATTACTCGATAAATACGTGGCGCGGCTTGTCTTGCCGCCGTCTGCCCGGGTTCTGGAAGTGGGCTGTGGTACGGGTGCTGTTCTGCGCGCCCTCGCGTACCGCAGCGACTTCACGGGCCAGGCGCTGGGTGTCGACCAGTGCGCCCATTTCATCGATGCAGCGAACGCGTTTGCCCGGGCCGAGGGTGTCGGCGACCGCATCACGTTCGAGGTCGGCGATGCGCATGGCCTCGATTTCCCCCCTGCGACGTTTGATGTCGTCATCGCGCACACGCTGATCAGCCACGTCACCGAACCCCTTGCGGTTCTGGCCGAGATGACACGCCTTGTCCGCCCCGGGGGAACCGTGGTTGTCTTCGACGGCGACTATGCCTCCCTGACCTACGCGTATCCGGATCACGGGTTCGGCCATCGCATGGACACGGCACTGGCGACGTCCACCTTCAACAACCCGCGGATCATGCGCGATTTGCCGCGCCTGCTGCCCCAATTCGGCCTGCAGCTGGAAACGGCCTGGGGCGAGGCGGTGGTTGAAATCGGACACTCCAGCTATTTCAGGTCTTTTGCCGAAACCTATGTGCCGTACGTCAAGAAGACGGGCCTGTTGCCGGCGCAGGCGATTGAGGCCTGGCACAACGAGCAGCGTCAGGCGATGGGAAACGGGACGTTCTTCGCCGCATGCAATTACTACACCTACATGGCCCGGCGTGATTGATGCGCTTCGCCCAGGATCGGCGCGCGCATCGGGGCGCGTTGCCATGATCCGGCTCAAACATGCCTGCCGGGCATGCGATTACGCATCCGCCATCGATGCAGAAACGAGGCATCTGAGAGGCCATGCCGGCACATCGGAAATGGCCCCGTATAAGGCGTTTTCAGGCACGAAATCAGGGCGGTGCCGTCTGCGGATTTAGCGCCATGATCTCGCAGACGGGGCAGATGTTGAGTCCATAGCCGATCCCTATGGAAGCCATCGGAATTTGGTCTTGGAAATCAAAAAACGAATGGCGCATAGTGGGACACATCACGAGTCTGCAGTGTTTCCCGATGCAAGCCAGGCAGTCGTTGTAGTCAGGAAGGTCACCAGGTTCTTGATGCTGGGCAGTTTGTAAAAGCCAAGTTGGCGTCTTCGTAAATTGAATGTTGAACGCGCATTACGGCAAGCCGACTTGTTCGTAATCCAGATTAGGAGTCGAAAGCAATGTCATCGTCTACCAGAGAAGAGGTGCTCCGACACATCAATACTGTCGGTCAATTGCAGCCTGCGCTGCACAAGCAGACGCACGCCCCCGCCCCCTCCGAAATCAACCATACGCTCTTCAGGGCCTACACGCGGACGCCGCACGATGTCGGCGGCGAGCCGGATGTACCCATTGTGTATCACGAGAAGGAAGAAGAGGTATGGGAACTGAATACCTTTGCTACCTGCGAATGCCTGGCCTGGCGAGGTGTGTGGACGGCGGAAGAACGTCGTCGAAAGCAGAACGTCGATGTCGGCCAAACGGTATACCTCGGTATGCCCTACTACGGCCGCTGGTTGATGGCTGCAGCCCGCATCCTGGTCGACAAGCAGTACTGCACGCTTACCGAGTTGCACAACAAGATTGACGAACTGAGAGCGCGCGCGAAGTCCGGGCAAGGTCTGGGCGAGTACCTCCCCGCAAAGGCCAAGTAAATTTCACGAGGGAAAATGCTATGAGCAACAAACCTGTTTATGACAGAACCCATCACGCCAAGATGGCCACCGGCATTGGCGACCCGCAGTGCTTCAAAGGCCAGGCCGGCAAGGCCATGTTCAAGGAGGGCGACCGTGTGCGCATCAAGGACCTGCCGGATCTTTTCTACACCCGAACCATGACCTATACCCGCGGCGCGGTAGGCACGATTGTCAGGCTGGTTTACGAGAGCCCTGCTGCGGAGGATGAGGCCTTCGGCAACGAAGATCACCCCGAATGGTTCTACAGCATCGTGTTTCCGCAGAAAGAACTTTGGCCCGAGTACAGCGACACCTTCGCCAACGATACCGTCGAGACCGAGATTCCAGAACGTTACCTTGAGTCGGCTTGAATCGACCCACGGACATTTTTTACAGAGAGGAAATGCAGATGTCAGATCATGAGCATGAGCACGACCACGGACACAAGCCGGCACCGATGGTCGACGAAGTCAGCGATTTCGAAATTCTCGAAATGGCCGTCCGCGAGCTGGCCATCGAAAAAGGGCTGTTCTCCGCTGAAGACCACCGCGTCTGGAAGGAATACGTGCACACCCTCGGCCCGCTGCCCGCAGCGCGTCTGGTTGCCAAGGCCTGGCTGGATCCCGAGTATAAGAAGCTGTGCATTGAAGATGGCGTCGAGGCCAGCAAGGCCGTGGGCGTGAACTGGGTGACCAGTCCCCCCACCCAGTTCGGCACACCCAGCGACTACTGCAATCTGCGCGTTCTGGCTGACACTCCCACCCTGAAGCATGTCGTGGTCTGCACGCTGTGCTCATGCTATCCGCGCCCGATCCTGGGCCAGTCGCCGGAATGGTATCGCACCCCGAACTACCGCCGCCGTCTGGTGCGCTGGCCGCGCCAGGTGCTTGCGGAGTTCGGCCTGCAGTTGCCACCCGAAGTTCAGGTCCGTGTGGCCGACTCCAATCAGAAGACCCGTTATATCGTGATGCCCGTGCGTCCTGAGGGTACCGAAGGCTGGACCGAGGACCAGTTGGTCGAAATCGTGACCCGTGACTGCCTGATCGGCGTCGCGGTGCCGAAGCCTGGTATTACCGCGAACACTAAGCGCCCGGTGCTAAAGGCGAACCGTCCGGTTCACCACGATCATTGACTGGAGTTTGCTTTAACAAATAAGGAGTGAGAGCCATGGCTATCGCTGAAAACAGCAGTCAGAGCTACAAGATCTGGCAGGGGACGGATACGACGCCAATCGGCGTGCTCGAAGAAGTCCGCGAAAACGGGCGGGTATGGGAAGAGCTGGCGGTGCAATACGGCGTCACCAATCCCGATCCGCCTTGGAAGATCGATCTGGAAGCGACCTGCGACCTGCTTGCCGCTGATTCCTGCGTCAAGCCGTACGATCAGGTCGAGCCGGGTTCATGTGCGCTGCCGTCGCTGGAGCGTCGGGCCGAAGAGGACGATTTGTCCGAAACGATCTACGAGGATGTGCCCTTTCCCGAGCGGCAGCTTCTCGCACTGGCGCACTCGATGCTCAAGCGGGGTTTGTTCAGCGAGGAAGAACTCTCGCGCCATATGAAGGAAGTCGGGGAGCGTCTGAGAAGCGTTTGACGGGGCTGGTTGTATTAGGACACCAGGTGCAGTTTGTGAGGAGAGAGTAGATGTCCATACGTGGTACTGAAATCAAGATTCAGGGTCTTTCGCAGCGCTACCCCTCGCGCAAGGTCCCTACATTCAACCGCGTTGACCTTGTGTCCCCGCCTGGCGAGGCGCTGGCAATCATCGGGCGTTCCGGTTGCGGCAAGTCCACCCTGCTGCACATCCTGGCGGGCCTCACTAAGGGAACCGAGGGCAGGATACTTCTGAACGGTACCGAAGTTTCCGGGCCGTCTCCCCGCTGGGTCATGATGTTCCAGGCCCCGCATCTCTACCCCTGGATGACCGTTACGGAAAACGTGGGCGTGGGCCTGACTTTTGCCCGCTGGGGCAAGAAGGAAACTGAAGAGCGTGTGACCGAGGCAATCCGTCTGGTCGAACTGCAGGAGTTTGCCCAGGCCAACGTGCAGGATCTTTCTGGTGGTCAGCAGCAGCGTGTGGCACTCGCCCGCTCCCTGGTGATGGAGCCGGAACTGCTTTTGCTGGACGAGCCGTTCTCGGCACTCGATGCCTTCACGCGCGCAGCCTTGCAAAAAGACGTGCGCGCCATCTCCAAACGTCTGGGCTTCAACATTGTCATTGTGACCCACGATATCGACGAAGCCGTGATCATGGCCGATCGCGCGGTGATCATGGCCGGCTCTCCGGGCGATATCGTGCATGAGCTGGACGTCGATCTTCCCGACCCGCGCGAGCGCACCGATCCCGAAGTTCAGAGTTTGCGTGCGAGGCTGATGGCCACCTTCCAGGAGGCTGCGCATTACAGAAAACCGGAAGTGGCGCTTGCCGGTGCGGGACATTGAACACTCGCGACAGAATTGCCCAGAACCTTGCTGGCAGGACCGGGCGTAAACGGGGCGGGCAACCGACTCGATAACTTTAGGAGACCGAGAATGAAGAAATATCTTGACGAAGAGCATGCCCTGCCACGCGCATTGGTGCATGTGGATGGATGTTCTTGCGGAACCTGCGGTAAATCCAGGTCGGTTGACCCTCGTCTGCAGAAGATCATGCCCGGCAATCCGGACGTCGCCGATGGCATGGAAGATCCGAATCTGGCCCTCAATTACGATCCGCTTTTCAGTTCCGTGCTTGGCTCCGGCGTGAGCCGGCGCGACCTCCTCAAGATGGCGGGCCTCGCCGCCCTGGGCGGTCTGGGCGGCATGATGTCGTCCTCATCCGCTTTTGCCCAACAAAAGAAAGCTGACGGCAAGAAATTCACCAAGCCGTTCGATCCGGTGCTCAAGATCGGCTATATCCCGATCACCGACGCGGCGACGCTGCTGGTCGCCCATGAAATGGGATTCTTCAAGAAAGAGGGCATCGATTCGGAGCCGCCGACGCTTATCCGCGGCTGGTCGCCGCTGGTCGAAGCTTTTTCCGCCCAGCGCTTCAATCTCACGCACATGCTGATCCCGGTGCCGATCTACATGCGCTACAACAACAAGTTCCCGGTGAAGATCACGGCCTGGAACCACACCAACGGCTCCGGCATTATTGTCAGCAAGAAGAGCGGCATCAATACGCCCAAGCATCTCGGCGGCAAGCAGTTTGCCGTGCCCTACTGGTATTCGATTCACAACATCATCTCGCAGAAGATCATGCGCGAGGCCGGCCTGACGCCGGTGATCCGACCGCAGGACGCGAAGCTGGCGCCCAACGAAGTCAACCTGCTGGTTCTGAATCCGCCGGACATGCCACCTGCGCTCGCCGCAGGCCAGATCGATGGCTACTGCGTGGCCGAGCCGTTCAACGCCCTGGGTGAAGTCAAGGCGGGCGGGAAAATGCTGCGCTTCACCGGTGACGTCTGGAAGGGACATCCCTGCTGCGTGGTCGTCATGCACGAAGACGATGCCATGGATCCCGCACGGGCTGCCTGGGCGCAGAGTGTCCATAACGCGCTTGTCAAAGCGCAGCTGTATCTCGGCGCCAACCGCAAGGCGATGGCACAGATGCTCTCCAAAGACGGCAAGAAGTATTTGCCGTTCGATGCCGAAGTGGTCGAGCGCGCCATGATGTTCTACGACGTTGCCGACTACTCGGAGCCGCTCGCGATCAAGCATCCGGAGTGGGAGCAGAGCCGCATCAACTTCCAGGGCTGGCCTTTCCCGAGCGCCACCAAGCAGGTTGTCGCCGAGATGAAGACCACCCTGGTCGGAGGCGAAATCGACTTCGTGAAGAACCTCACGCCTGATTTCGTGGCGAAGGATCTTGTCCAGTACAGCTACATCAAGAAGGCGCTTGACGCGAATCCCAAGTGGAAGTGGGATCTGAGCGTGCCGCAGAAAGGGGATCCGTTCGACCGCAAAGAGGAAATCATCGTATGAATGTTGCAGTGTCTTCCGCCGGTGGCGGTGGGTCTTCACACCTGATGTCGCACCCGGCGGTGCAACGTTTCGCCTGGGGTGTGGCCGGTATCGGGGCCCTTGCCCTGATCTGGCTGATTGCCGGCTATCTGCTCTCGATCAATCCGACGACCAGGACGTTCACCAAGTTCGGATTGATCCCGACGCTCCAAGCATTCCCGGAATTGTGGGGGGCCGGCAAGATCCAGGCCGCGTCAGCCGCCAGCGGCTTTCGCCTGGGATCTGGCCTTGCGATCGCCATCGCCATCGGCGTGCCTATCGGCGTGATCATGGGTCGGGTGAAGTGGTTCGCAAACTACAGCAACTCGCCCTTCCAGTTCCTGCGCATGATCAGCCCGCTTTCCTGGATGCCGCTCGCTGTGCTGGTGTTCGCGACCTGGAATGGGTCCATCATTTTCCTGATCGCGATCGCATCGGTCTGGCCGGTGATGTTTGCCACTGCAGCGGGATTGGCCAAGGTTGACCCGAACTGGTTCAAGGTGGCGCGCAACCTTGGCGCCAGTCCGCTGCAAATGTTGACAAGAATCATCATGCCCGCGATTGCCTTCGATATTTTCTCCGGCATCCGGCTTGCCCTGGGGGTTGCGTGGATTGTTCTGGTGCCGGCCGAATATCTTGGCGTGACGTCCGGTCTTGGCTACGCGATCGAGGACGCGCGCGAAACGCTGTCGTACAACAATCTCACGGCCTTGGTGCTGACCATTGGCGTCATCGGTTATGTGCTCGACAGCAGTCTTGTAATGCTCATCAAGCGTTTCAGCTGGCATCGTGGAGGCGCCTGATGGTGAGGACCCATCGCGTCTGGGTGCGGAGTCGATGTCTATCGTTGCAATCGGGACATTTACACAAACGTCGACAATAAGTTGGCAAGGATGAATCACATGCTTGGAAATGAATACGTGCACCCGCATCAGGCGTCCCTGAATGCCCGGATTCGGGCGGGAGCAAATGGATGATGGCCAACAATATTGCAGCAGAAGATGGGGTGGTCAGCGCTGGTATCAGCGGGAACTGTTTCTCCCGGATGATCAAATCCTCGGCGAACCAGTCCGTGCATTTCTTCGGTGGCTTGGCAGTGTTGTTCGGCCTGTGGTGGGTGGGCATTTACTTCATTACGCTAAATCCTGACTTGTCGCAGTTCAAGGATTTTGCCCCGGGCGCTGCATTTGGTGCGCTGCCGGACCTGTGGAACGACGGAACAATTCCGATGGCGCTCGAGACGAGCGGTTATCGCCTGGGCATGGGCATGTTCCTCGCCATTGCAATAGGCGTGCCGATCGGAATCATGATGGGCCGCAGCAGGTGGTTCCAACAGCTAACCGACGTACCTTTTCAACTCGTGCGCATGATCAGCCCGTTGTCATGGGAGCCGATCGCAGTGGTGGTGTTTGCCGGATGG
This sequence comes from uncultured Gammaproteobacteria bacterium, assembly GCA_947085345.1. GTDB lineage: Bacteria > Pseudomonadota > Gammaproteobacteria > Burkholderiales > Thiobacillaceae > Thiobacillus. Next base: position 10,731 of record CAMTWC010000055.1, read on the forward strand.
GAGGAGGCGATTGTTTTCCTGATAGCAATCGCAGCGGTGTGGCCGATCGCATTTTCCACCGCAGCAGGCCTGGCCAAGGTGGATCCAAGCTGGTTCAAGGTTGCGCGCAACCTTGGTGCCAAGCCATGGCATATGGTTACGAAAATCATCATACCCGCGATCACGTTCGACATCATGACGGGCATCCGCCTGGCGCTCGGCGTGGCGTGGATCGTGATTATTCCTGCCGAGTTTCTCGGGGTGACATCCGGTTTCGGTTATGCCATCCAGGATGCGCGTGAGAGTTTGGAATACTCCAATCTTATGGCCCTTGTGATCGTGATTGGTGCGGTGGGTTTTGTACTTGATACAGCCTGTGTGCTGCTCATTAAACGCTTCAGCTGGCATCGTGGCTAATTATGAAAAGAATCTTTCCGATCCCGGCGGCCCCGCTGCTTTCGACCTGACACATACGCTACCAAGGTGGAGGCAACGCGTCGCAAGCGCCTTCGCGGCGGCGGCGGGGTCAATCGATTTGTAAAACTAGGGTGAATCGCCATGTCTCAAAAAGTGAATATCGTGTGCGTGACGGGGACGCGGGAGAAGCTCCAGATGGCAGCAATGATTGCATCGGTTGCTGCGGCGACGGGCGATGAGGTGTCCGTGTTTCTGACCATGAATGCCTTGCCCTATTTCCTGAAAGGTCATTCCGCCGACGCACCGGCCGAAGGTGAGCTTGGAGCGCTGATGGCGCAGGAAAAAGGCGTGCCGTCGTTCAGGGTGCTGTTCCAGCAGGCGGTCGAATTGGGCGACGCCAAATTGCTGCCGTGCTCGATGGCGATGGACATCATGAAAATCACGCATGAGGATTTCGACCCTGAAGTCGGGCCGGCCACCGGGTTGACGCGTTTTCTGAGCGACGCGGAAGGTGGACAAATGCTAACGTTTTAATTGCCGCAGCGTGTCGAACCTGATTTAAGTTGGAGAAAGAAAATGAGTGACAGCAAGATTGTCGATGCACGCGATACCTTTTGCCCCGGGCCGCTTATGGAGCTCATCAGGCACATGAAGCAGAGCAATGTGGGGGACACCCTTGAGCTGTTGTCCACCGATGAAGGCTCCAGCGCGGATGTGCCGGAGTGGGTCAACAAGGTCGGACACGAAATCATCAGCAACGAGAAAATCGACGGGGTTTGGCATATCAAGATTCGCAAGGCGAAATAGTGTGTGACGTGCTGAGTTGAGACCATCGGTCTAGCCGGTGGCAGGGTGTCGCGGCAGGAAATTGTGGATAGGAGAATGCAATGAGAATCTTAGTCGTCGGCGGTGGCACGGGCGGGACGATTGTGGCTAACAATCTTGCGCGGCGGCTGTCTGCCGAGATTAGTACGCGCAAGGTCCGGATCACGATGCTCTCGGCATCGGACAAGCATATGTACCAGCCCGGCCTGCTGTACGTTGCATTCGGGCAGATGACGCCGGACCAGCTTTATCGCGACCAGGCGAGCCTGCTCGAGGGAAGCGTCGATTTTTACGTGGATCCGGTCAAGAAATTTGAACTCGACCAGAACAAGGTCGTCACGGATAACGGCAAGATACACGAGTACGACATCCTCGTGATTGCCACCGGTTCCCGCATCGTACCCGAGGAAATTCCGGGTTTGGCCGAGGGGGCAGAGACCTTCTATACGGAAGCGTCTGCGGTGAGAATGTTCAAGCGCCTGCGCGAAATCCAAGAAGGAACGGTTGCCGTCGTCGTCGGGGTACCGCACAAGTGTCCGATTGCGCCGGTCGAGCTCGTTTTCGGCCTGCACGATTACTTCAAGGCGCGTGGCATCCGTGAAAAAATCAAAATCAAGTACCACTACCCGATCGGCCGCATCCATACCATCAAGGAAGTCGCCACTTGGGCCAAGCCCGAATTTGACCGCATGGGCATCGAGTACGAGACCCTGTTCAACGTCAGCGAAGTGGACGCTGCGAACAAGGTGGTCCGCAGCGAGGAAGGCACCGAGACACCGTACGACATGCTCATCGCCATCCCGCCGCACCGTGGCATGGAAGTGATCGAGCAGAACAATCTCGGCGAGGGCGGCTGGATTCCGACCGACCGCTTCAAGCTCACCATGAACGGCCATGACAACGTCTACGTTCTGGGCGACACGACCAACCTGCCGGTCAGCAAGACCGGATCGGCCGCCCACTTCGAGGCCGAGGTGGTCTCGGAAAACATCGCCTCGATCATCAAGATCGGCATCCCTGTGCGCGACTACGACGGCAAGGTGTACTGTTTCATCGAGACCGGCCACGACAGTGCGACCTACGCAATGTTCAACTACCAAAACCCACCAGACCTGAAGTCGCCGTCAAAACCGATGCACTGGTTCAAGATGGCGTACAACCAGATGTACTGGACCAGCGTACGCGGACTGCTCTAAGGAAGCCAAAACATGACTACACAAACGGAAACGCCCATCGCGTCAATGCCCACCGAAGACCTGCAGCGGCTCGTCGAGGTCGCGCAGCTTGTCACCGCGGCACGCGACGCGATGTCGGACGAGATCGTCACGCGCGTGGCGGGAGCGATGAGCGAAGGCCTGACCCTGCTCGACCGTTTGACGCGCAACGAAGGATTGATGCACCTGCTCAAGGTTCTCGATCGCCGGGAAACACAGTATCTGCTGATTGCGCTGTCCGATGCGATCCACGCGGCAAGTCAGGAAATCCCGGCGGCTCCGCCGGTGACAGGCGGGCTGGCGTGCATGATGCGGGTGGTCCGCGATCCCGGCACCCAGGAGGGAATACGCCTCCTGTCCGTGGTCGGCAAGCACCTCAGCCACAGCCTGCGCGAACAGCACCGGCGCGGCGGCTAGTTCGTCCAGCCAGTTCGGTTGGCAATGTCTCGCCCGGCCGGAGCACCTTCGTTCGTATGCAGGACGATGGCGCCCCGGTTTTTGTGGTCGCGCCACCGATCAGCGCGCACACGCATTCCTGCGGGCCGAATCCGGTGTCCCGATTCGGCATTCCCCTTTATTGTCCATAATGCCTGTTCTTTGTTTGCATCAAGGCATGCTCCGCACCCAATGGACACTCTGATAAACCGAACCCGCGCTGCCGTCTGGCACCCCTGCACCCAGATGAAACAGCTGGAAGCCGCGCCGCCGCTGGCGATTGCGCGCGGCGAGGGGCCGTGGCTGATCGACACGGACGGGCGCCGCTACCTGGACGCGATTTCGAGCTGGTGGGTCAACCTGTTCGGCCACTGCAACCCGCGCATCAATGCGGCCATCATTGACCAGCTCGGCAGGATCGAGCACGTGATGCTGGCGGGCGCCACCCACGAACCGGTGGTGGCCCTGTCGGAGCGGCTGGCTCGGCTCACCGGGCTCGGTCACGCGTTCTACGGCTCGGACGGCGCCTCGGCCACCGAGATCGCGCTGAAAATGAGCGCCCACTACTGGCGCAACGCGGGCCGGCCGGCGAAGAACGGCTTTATCAGCCTGAAGAACGGCTACCACGGCGAAACTGTCGGCGCGCTGTCGGTCACCGATATCCCCTTGTTCAAGTCCACCTATGCACCCTTGCTGCGGCACACGGTGCAGGTGCCCACGCCGGATGCGCGCCTCGCCGCGCCGGGGGAATCGGCCGAGGCGTACGCGCTGCGCTGCGCCGACGCGCTGGAAGCGCATCTTGCCGGGCACGCCGACGAAACGGCCGCCTTCATCGTCGAGCCGCTGGTGCAGGGCGCGGCGGGCATGGCGATGTACCACCCGGCCTATCTGACCCGTGTGCGCGAACTGTGCAGCCGCTACCAGGTGCACCTGATCGCCGACGAAATCGCCGTCGGTTTCGGCCGCACCGGCACCCTGTTTGCGTGCGAACAGGCCTTACCCCTCTCCCCGAGGGAGAGGGGAGAAAACGCGCAGGCAGGCATCCGGCCCGACTTCATTTGCCTGTCCAAGGGCATCACCGGCGGTTACCTGCCGCTGTCGGCCGTGCTGACGACCGATAACGTCTATGCGGCTTTTTACGGCGACGCCACCGCGCGCGGCTTCCTGCACTCGCATTCCTACACCGGCAATCCGCTCGCCTGCCGGGCGGCGCTGGCGGTGCTGGATATCTTCGAGCACGACAACGTGATCGCCGCCAACCGGGTCAGGGCCATCGAATTCACCCGCATGCTGGCGGAACTGGCCGAGCATCCGCGGGTGCGCCACTTCCGCCATCTCGGGATGATCTGGGCGTTTGACGTGGCCGACGCTGCGGCAGGCTTTTCCGCCCGCTTCCACCAGGCGGCGCTCGCGCAGGGCGCGTTCATCCGTCCGATCGGCGGCACGGTGTACGTGATGCCGCCCTATGTGACGGGCGCCGACGAGATGCGCGGGCTGGCGGATACGATGCTGGTCTGTCTCTCTAACCCGGAAGTCTGAACTTCCGGGGCGTTAGCGCTTGACGCCATCCGGCAGTCGATACAAGATAGTGATCAGTCGCTATCTAACCGGGGCCGAATCATGTCAGAAAAACCCGCGCGCAAGCGGCTGGGGGCGGACGAGCGGCGCGAGGAAATCATCCGCGTGACGCTGGAGCTTGCCGCGCGGCAGGGCGTCGACGACGTCACCGCGCAGGACATGGCGCAGGCGATGGGTGTGACGCAGGGCGCCGTGTTCCGCCACTTCCCCAGCAAGGACGCGATCTGGCTGGCCGTCATGCAATGGGTGCGCGAACGGCTGATGTCTGTGCTGGGCCGCGCCGCCGCCGAAGGGCGCGACCCGCTCGACGCGCTGCAGCGCATGTTCTTCGCCCACATCGACTTCATCGCCGGCCATCCGGCCATTCCGCGCGTGCTGATGTCCGAACATCTGCACGGCCGCAGCACCGCGCTGCGCAAGCTGGCCACCGAGATCATGCTGGCCTATGAGGAGAGGATTGCCGGCCTGTTGCAAGCCGCCCAGGCACAGGGGCTGGCGCGCGCCGACCTCGATACTCCCGCCGCCGCCACGCTCTACATCGGCATGATCCAGGGATTGGTGCTGCAAACCTCGATCCTGCGCGACCAGCGCACGCTTGCCGAGCAGGCCGCGCGCACCTTCCCGGTATTCCTGCAAGCCATTCGCCAACCCCCGTCTCGAGAAACCACGCCATGAAGCCTTATCACGCCACCCTGCAAAAGTGCCTGGCCTGCCACGCCACGTACCAGATCCAGACGCGTGCACAACGCCGCCCGCTGACGCCATGAAACCCGGAAAACGCAGTCTGCTCCTGGCCGCCGGAGCGGCCGCCTTCATCACGGCCTTTGCCTGGCTGCTCGCCACCCGTGGTCCGCTGGCACCCGTGGGGGTGGAAACCATTGAGGCGACGCGTGCCGATCTCAGTCCCGGGGTGTTCGGCATCGGCACGGTGGAAGCGCAGCATGCCTACGCGGTGGGGCCGATCCAGGCGGGGCGCTTACTGCGCGTGCTGGCCGACCAGGGCGACCGGGTGCAGGCCGGACAGCTGCTGGGCGAACTCGATCCGGTGGACTTGAGCCAGCGCGCCAAGGCGGCCCGCAGTGCCGCCGAACGCGCACGCCAGACCGCACAGGCGGCGCAGGCGCAGGTGGCCGAAGCGGAGAGCCGAGCGCGGCTGGCGCAGGCCAACAGTGCGCGCTATTTCACCCTGTATCAGCAGAACTTCGTCGCCCGCGAAATGGCGGACAGCCGCCGCCACGAAGCCGCAGCGGCCGAAGCGGCGCTGGCGGCGGCGCGCGCCAATGCCGTGGCAGCCCGGAGCGAGATCGGGCGCGCTGAGGCCGACATGCAGGGCATCGAGCAGGTGCGCAACAGCCTCAAATTGCTAAGTCCGGTCGACGGCGTGGTGACTGCGCGCGAAGCCGAGCCCGGCACCACCGTGGTGGCCGGGCAGGCGGTACTACGGCTGGTCGACCCGGCGCGGCTGTGGGTGCGCGTTCGCGTCGACCAGGCGCGCGCGCAGGGCGTGCAGGTGGGGCAGGCTGCCGACATCGCGCTGCGCTCCACTCCCGGGGCGGCCCTGCCGGGCAAGGTGGTGCGAATCGAGCTGCAGAGCGATGCGCTGACCGAGGAGCGGATCGTCAACGTGGCCTTCGACGCCGCGCCGGCGCAGCTGTACCTGGGCGAGCTGGCGGAAGTGACCATCCGTCTGTCCGGCGCAAAGGATGCGCTGACGGTGCCGCGCGCCGCGCTCGCGCAATACAAGGGCAGGGTTGGCGTGTGGCAGATCGAGCAAGGCCGCGCGCGTTTCCGGCCGGTGCAGCCCGGCGTGCAGAGCGCGGAGCGGGTGCAGATCGTCTCCGGCCTTAAAGCCGGCGACCGCATCGTGGCCTACAGCGCGAAACAGCTCGACGACGGCGTGCGGGTGCGCGAACAGCGGCTGACGCCGCTATGATTAATTTAGCCAGGCGCGACATCGCCCACCACCTGAAAAGCTACCTGCTGACCGGGCTGGGGCTGGGCCTGCTGATCGGGGTGACGCTGACCATGGCCGGGGTGTACCGCGGCATGGTCGACGACGCCAAGGTGCTGCTGCGCGCGGTCGACGCCGACGTCTGGGTGGTGCAGCAGCACACCCTCGGGCCCTTTGCCGAGCCGTCCTCCGTGCCGGACGATCTCTACCGCGCGCTCGCGGGACTGGAAGGCGTGGCGCTGACCGGCAACGTCGCCTACCTCACCATGCAGGTTTCGCACGCGGGCATGTCGCAGCGCGTGATGGTGGCCGGATACGAGGCCGGCAAGCCGGGCGGGCCGGCGTTTCTGGTGGCGGGCCGCCCCATCGCCCGCGCGCACTACGAAGCGGTGGCCGACACCAAAACAGGATTCCAGGTGGGCGACGTGGTGCGCATCCGCCGCAACGACTACACCGTGGTGGGGCTCACCCGGCGCATGGTGTCGTCCAACGGCGACCCGATGCTGTTCATTCCGCTGAAGGACGCGCAGGAAGCGCAGTTCCTCAAGGACAACGACGCCATCGTCGAGGACCGCAAGCGGCTCGCCGCCAACCCGGCGGTCAACCGCCCCGGCCAGCCCGGCGTGCTCGACGCGGTGCAGGCGATCCAGACCTCCAGCCACAAGGTCAACGCGGTGCTGCTGCGGCTTGAGCCGGGCGCGGACGCGCGTTTTGTCGCCGACACCATCGCGCGCTGGCAGCGGTTCACGGCCTACACCCGCGACGACATGGAAGACATCCTGGTGGCCAAGCTGATCGCCACCGCCGCCAGGCAGATCGGCCTGTTCCTGATGATCCTGGCAGTGGTGAGCGCGGCCATCGTCGCCTTCATCATCTATACGATGACGCTCGGCAAGATCAAGGAAATCGCCGTGCTGAAGCTGATCGGCACCCGCGACCGCACCATCGCCGCGATGATCATGCAGGAAGCGCTGGGGCTGGGCGTGATCGGTTTCTTCGTCGGCAAGTTCGCCGCCACCCTGTGGGCGCCGGCTTTCCCGAAGTATGTATTGCTGGAAACCGGCGACGCCGTGCGCGCCTTCGTGCTGACCCTGGTGGTGTGCGCGCTGGCCTCGGTGCTGGCGATCCGCGCCGCGCTCAGGATCGACCCGGCGGAGGCGATCGGTGGCTGAAACTGCTTCAATTCAACCCGCAATCCTCATCGAGGGCATCACCAGGCGCTACGGCAGCGGCAGCGCCGCGGTCGACGCGCTGAAAGGCGTCGACATGACCGTTTATCCCGGCGAAGTGGTCGGGCTGATCGGACCGTCCGGCTCCGGCAAGACCACGCTGCTGAAATGCCTGGGCGCGGTGATCGAGCCGACCGCCGGGAAATTCACCCTCGGCGGCGAGGTGATCTACGACAACGGCTGGAAGACCGGCGACCTGCGCGCGCTGCGCCGCGACCGCATCGGCTTCGTGTTCCAGGCGCCCTATCTGATCCCCTTTCTCGACGCCACCGACAACGTCGCCCTGCTGCCGATGCTGGCCGGCGTGCCGAATGCCGAGGCACGCAGCACCGCGCTGGAGATGCTCACCGCGCTCGACGTGCAGCATCGCGCCGAGGCGCGCATTCCCGAACTCTCGGGCGGCGAGCAGCAGCGCGTGGCGATCGCGCGCGCGCTCGCCAACAAGCCGCCGATCATCCTGGCCGACGAGCCGACCGCGCCGCTCGACAGCGAACGCGCGCTCACCGTGGTGAAGATCCTCAACCGCCTGGCGCAGGCATTCCAGACCGCGATCATCGTCGTCACCCACGACGAAAAGATCATCCCCACCTTCAAACGCATTTACCATATCCGCGACGGCAAGACTTACGAAGAAGCAGGCGAGGGAAGACCGCTATGAAAATTACATTCCTCGGTGCGGCGCGCGAAGTGACCGGCTCCAGCTATCTGATTGAAGCGGACGGCGTGCGCTTTCTGGTTGACTGCGGCATGTTCCAGGGCGGCCGCGAAACCCGCGCCAAGAACCAGCATGCCTTCCCCTTCGATCCGCGCAGCATCGATTTCGTCATCCTTACCCATGCCCACATCGACCATTCCGGCCTGCTGCCGCGGCTGGTCGCGATGGGCTTCCGCGGTACCATTCACACCACCCGTGCCACCTGCGACCTCTTGGCGGTGATGCTGCCGGATTCGGCGCACATCCAGGAAAAGGAAGCCGAATACGCCAACCTCAACCGCTTCCGCAAGGACATGGACCGGCGCGACAAGGCGCGCGGGCTGCCGCCGCGCGACACCGCGCCGCTCTACACCGTGGCGCAGGCGCAGGCCTCGCTGAAGCAGCTGAACCCGGTCGACTACGATCTTGAAATCGCCCCGCACCCGCTGGTGCGCTGCACCTTCCGCGACGCCGGCCACATCCTCGGCTCGGCGATCGTCGAGGTGTGGCTGGGCGAAGGACCGCGCCGCCGCAAGATCGTGTTTTCCGGCGACCTTGGCCAGCCCGCGCGGCCGCTGCTGCAGGACCCCACGCATATCTTTGAGGCCGACTACCTGCTGGTCGAGTCGACCTACGGCAACCGCGACCACAAGAGCATGGAGGCGACGCAGGACGAACTGGTGGAAGCAATCAACGACACCATTGAAAGGAAAGGCGGCAACGTCGTCATTCCCGCCTTCGCGGTGGGACGCACCCAGGACATTCTCTACCTGCTGGCCGACCTGACGCGGCAGGGGCGCATCCCCAAGCTCACCGTGTTCGTCGATTCGCCGATGGCCACCGCCGCCACCGAAATCACCTACAGGCACATGGCGCTGCTGGATGACGAGACCCATGCGCTGATGGGCCGCCACGGCGGCGCCGCGCATTTCCGCAAGCTCGATTTCGTCGAGGACGTGGAGGAATCGAAATCGCTCGACCGCATCAAGGGCGGCGCCGTCATCATCTCGGCCAGCGGCATGTGCGAGGCGGGGCGCATCAAGTTCCACCTGCGTGCCAACCTGCCGCGTCGCGAATCGACCATCCTCATCACCGGTTTCCAGGCCGCCGGCACCTTCGGTCGCAAGCTCGTCGACGGCGCCAAGCGCGTGCGCCTGCTCGGCGAGGACATCCCGGTGCGCGCCGACCTCTACACCTTGGGGGGCCTGTCGGCGCACGCCGACCGCAGCGCGCTGCTCGCCTGGCTCGGCCACTTTCGCAGCAAGCCACGCCAGGTGTTCGTGGTGCACGGCGAGGAAGCGGTGGCGACCGGATTCGCCGCCGACCTGCGGACGCAGTTCGGCTGGGACGCGATGGCGCCGGTGCCGGGCCAGTGCGTGATTCTCGACTAGGGGGCGGAACGATCGGGCGTTTTCGGCAGCGCCTGCTCCAGCAACCGATGCACGTATTTCGCCGGGATGGCGTAGCTGATTCCGCTGGGGGCTGAGAGCGCGGCTTCCTTTGCGCCCTTTACATAGACTGAATTGACCACGCCCAGCACCTCGCCGGTCTCCGGGTGCCACACCGGGCTGCCGCTGTTCCCGGGGTAGGCGATGGCGTCGAGCTCGAACACCTCAAAGGCATCCTTCGCCTGCGCCAGGGTACGCACGTTCAATTGCGACGCCGCAGCAACCGGGGTGAAAATGGGAACGATGGCGGCCAGCCCGGCGCGGTGGGTGGAGGGGTTGAGCCCCAGCACCGAGCCGATCGGATAGCCGGTGAAATACAGCTGCCAGCCTTCGCGCGCCATGCCTGAATCGCCGAGCTTCAGCGCCGGCAGCGGATCGCCCTCGATTTTCAGCAGCGCCAGGTCGCGCGCCCGGTCGGTTGCGATCAGACGGGCGGGGCGAACCGTCACCTGGCGGTCACGCCCGATGAAGATGGCGTGGGTTTCCTTTTTCTCGCTGTCGAGCGGCTTCACGAATATGTGTGCGCACGACACGATGTGACGCCCGTCCAGCACGGCAAAACCGGTGCCCTGCAGGTTGGCGCGCGGACTGCCGCTGGGATTGAAGACGCCGACGCCGACCACGCCCGGTTTGATGCGGGATAACATGTCGGCCACGTCGGCGTGGACGGGCGAGGCCAGAACGAGGACGATCAACACCCAACTGGTACGCGGCTTGCTGACCAACCGGCCTGTCAGCCGGCGGACATGAACAGGCAGGGTCATGCAAATTCGATACAATCCGGCCGATAGCAAAGACTTTCCATTCATAAGGGTATCCAAGGCATGAGCATTGTTGCGGTTGTCGGGCTGGGCTACGTGGGCCTGCCGTTGGCGGTGGAATTCGGCAAGAAAATGACCACCATCGGGTATGACCTTTCGTTTGAAAAAATCGAGCAATATCGCCGATTCTGCGACCCCACCGGCGAAGTATCGACGGACGACCTCAAGGCCGCCACGCAACTGACGGTGACCACCGACCCCGCCGATCTGGCGAAAGCCGATTTCATCATCGTCGCCGTGCCGACCCCGGTCGACGAGGCGCATATCCCCGATTTCTCGCCGCTGGTGGGGGCTTCCACCACTGTAGGCAAATATATGAAGAAAGGGGCCACGGTCATCTACGAATCCACAGTCTACCCCGGCGCCACCGAGGAGGTTTGCATCCCGATCCTGGAAAAGCAGTCTGGCATGAAATGGCTGCAGGACTTCCACGTCGGCTACTCGCCCGAACGCGTCAACCCCGGCGACAAGGAACGCACCATCACCAAGATCGTGAAAGTGGTGTCGGGCGACGATGCCGCCACCCTGGATAACGTGGCAGCGCTCTACAGCAGCGTGATCACTGCCGGCGTGCATCGCGCCAGTTCGATCAAGGTGGCCGAAGCCGCCAAGGTGATCGAGAATACCCAGCGCGACCTCAACATCGCACTGATGAACGAGCTCTCGCTGATCTTCCACCGCATCGGAATCGACACCCTGGAAGTGCTGAAGGCCGCCGGCACCAAGTGGAACTTCCTGCCCTTTCGTCCCGGCCTCGTCGGCGGCCACTGCATCGGCGTCGATCCCTACTATCTCACGCACAAGGCCGACATGCTCGGCTACCACCCGCAGGTCATCCTTGCCGGGCGCCGCATCAACGACGGCATGGGCGCCTACGTGGCGCAGGAAACAGTGAAGAACATGATCGCCAACGGCGTGCAGGTGAAGGGCGCCAGGGTCAACGTGCTCGGCCTCACCTTCAAGGAAAACTGTCCCGACCTGCGCAACTCCAAGGTGGTCGACGTCATCCGCGAACTGCAGTCCTTCGGCTGCGACGTCCATGTGCACGATCCGCTCGGCGAGCCGCGCGAGGCCGAGCACGAATACGGCCTCCGTCTCACCGCATGGGACGAACTGCCCGAGTGCGACGCCATTGTCGCCGCCGTATCGCACACCGCCTATCTGGAAAAGTCCTTCGGCGAACTCACCGCCAGGCTGAAGAAAGGCGGCGCCTTCACCGACGTCAAGTCGGCCTACGATCCGGGCGTGGTGAAGGCTGCGGGATTCACGCTCTGGAGGCTGTGATGGCCGCATTCGACGCGCTGAAAACGCGGCTCCCCGCCGAGCCGAAAACCTGGCTCGTCACCGGCGCCGCCGGCTTCATCGGCAGCAACCTGGTCGAGGCCCTGCTGCTGCTTGACCAGCACGTCGTCGGCCTGGACAACTTCGCCACCGGGCGCGAGAAGAATCTCGCCCAGGTGCAGCAAAGCGTCGGCCCCGAGCGCTGGAACCGCTTCAAGTTCAAGCGCGGCGACATCCGCGACCTCATCACCTGCCACACGGCGTGCGCCGGCGTCGACTACGTGCTTCACCAGGCCGCGCTGGGCTCGGTGCCGCGCTCGATCGAGGACCCGCTCTCGACTCACGCCGCCAACAACACCGGCTTCCTCAACATGCTGGTGGCGGCGCGCGACGCCAGGGTCAAGCGCTTCGTCTACGCGGCGTCGAGCTCCACCTACGGCGACCACCCCGGCCTGCCCAAGGTCGAGGACGTCATCGGCAAGCCGCTGTCGCCCTATGCGGTGACCAAGCTGGTGAACGAGCTGTATGCCGACGTGTTCGGCCGCTGCTACGGCATGGAATCGATCGGGCTCAGGTACTTCAACATCTTCGGCCGCCGCCAGGATCCCAACGGCGCCTACGCTGCCGTGGTGCCGAAATGGGTGGCCAGCATGATCCACAACGAGCCGGTCTACATCAACGGCGACGGCGAAACCAGCCGCGACTTCTGCTACATCGACAACGTCATCCAGGCCAACCTGCTCGCCGCCACCAGTCAGCACGCAGACACGGCGAACCAGGTCTATAACGTCGCCGTCGGCGACCGCACCACGCTGAACCAGCTGTTCGAAGCCATCCGCAGCCTGCTCGCGCCGACGTTTCCCCACCTCGCCGGCTTCAAGCCCGTCTATCGCGACTTCCGTCCCGGCGACGTGCGCCATTCGCTCGCCGACATTTCCAAGGCCCGCACGCGGCTGGGCTACGAGCCGACCCATCGCATCGGCGAAGGCCTGGCCGAGGCGATGGACTGGTATGTGCAGGATTTGGGATAGGGCTGAAAGCTGCTGTACGTAGCTGAACAAACTGGCGCAGGAGGATGCGCGACAAGTCAGGGCAGTGAAGGGCATGAACATTTCGGCAATTGGCCTGCATTTTGGGCGGGCGTGTCCGTGACTTGTCGTGCGTCTCATGGGCCGAGTGCCGGGCGCCCGGCCTCAGTTCCAGTCCGACATTCCAACCTTCGTTGCCAAGGTAGGCCGCAATGGGCGTGTAGCCGCCGATGCCTTGATAGGTGCGTCCGACCTCTTCCTTGCTTCGTGCCGCTGTTGTCCATCACGAAGGTGTCGATGTCCGCGCAGACAAGGCCTTTGTGCGCCGTGATGGGCGCTTCAGTCCGCTCCAGCAGGCGCAGGCTCAGTTCGTCGGTCAGCTCGAGGATGGCTTCCGCCTTGGCGTTCAGCCGCTGACGCATCCATTGAACCGGTTTACCATCCAGTTCGAGGACAGAATGCCTCAGCATTAAACGTCTCCCCGTTTACACAAAATTCGGGACACCCTCCGGCTTTCACGCTAAGCGGACACATAGCCCACCTCAAGAAATACAACCCCAATCATCCTATTCCATGTGGGTCGATGGACGACTGACTGCGGATGCCGTCGCGGGATCGTGCATGCCTTTTTGATCACGCTTCCCTGTCATGCTGAACCCATGCGTGAGTGGAAAGAAAGTAACCATCAATCACTTGACTAATATCAAAATACAAACCACTTTCATTGTGTCCGGTTAAGGGAAACGTCTGCAACCATCTGTTTTATAAGCACAAAAGAATCAAGCCCATCTGGCACGCTTCTTGATAATAGGTGATGGGTTTCCCCTCCTGATTCGTATTGAATCAGGAACGCGGATGCCACCAACACTAAATCAAGAGGAGACGGGTCAATGGTGGAAACTTTCTACGAGGTCATGCGATGCAAAGGCATTTCGCGCCGCAGCTTTCTGAAGTACTGCTCGCTCACCGCCACCTCGCTGGGGCTGGCTCCGTCGTTCGTGCCGCAGATCGCCCACGCCATGGAGAGCAAGCCGCGTACCCCGGTGCTCTGGCTGCACGGCCTGGAATGTACCTGCTGCACCGAGAGCTTCATCCGCAGCGCGCACCCGCTGGCCAAGGACGTGGTGCTCTCCATGATCTCGCTCGACTACGACGACACGCTGATGGCCGCTGCCGGCCACCAGGCCGAGGCGATCCTCGAAGAGATCATGACCAAGTACAAGGGCCAGTACATCCTGGCCGTGGAGGGCAACCCGCCGCTCAATGAAGACGGCATGTTCTGCATTCAGTCGGGCAAGCCTTTCGTGGAAAAGCTCAAGCATGTGGCCAAGGACGCCAAGGCCATCATCGCCTGGGGTTCGTGCGCGTCGTGGGGCTGCGTGCAGGCCGCCAAGCCCAATCCCACGCAGGCCACGCCGATCCACAAGGTCATCACCGACAAGCCCATCATCAAGGTGCCGGGCTGCCCGCCCATTCCCGAGGTGATGACCGGCGTGATCACCTACATGCTCACCTTCGACCGCGTGCCCGAGCTCGACCGCCAGGGCCGTCCGAAGATGTTCTACAGCCAGCGCATCCACGACAAGTGCTACCGCCGCCCGCACTTCGACGCCGGCCAGTTCGTCGAAGCCTGGGACGACGAGTCCGCGCGCAAGGGCTACTGCCTCTACAAGGTCGGCTGAAAGGGTCCGACCACCTACAACGCCTGCTCGACCGTGCAGTGGAACGAGGGCACGAGCTTCCCGATCAAGGCCGGCCACGGCTGCATCGGCTGCTCCGAAGACGGCTTCTGGGACAAGGGTTCGTTCTACGACCGCCTGACCGACATCCACGCCTTCGGCATCGAGGCCAACGCCGACCAGATCGGTGGCACCGCCGCCGGCGTGGTGGGCGCGGCCGTGTCGGCGCACGCCGCCATCTCGGTGGCCAAGCGTGCCCGCGACAACGCCCGCAAGCCCGACGCTTCCACACCCGCCAACCACTGACACGACCGAGGAACAAGAACATGGGCGCTTACGAAACTCAAGGCTTCCGCATGGACAACACCGGCCGGCGCATCGTCGTCGATCCGGTGACCCGCATCGAGGGCCACATGCGCTGCGAAGTCAACCTCGACAGCAACAACGTGATCCGCAACGCCGTCTCCACCGGTACCATGTGGCGTGGCCTGGAAGTGATCCTCAAGGGCCGCGACCCGCGCGACGCCTGGGCCTTCGTCGAGCGCATCTGCGGCGTGTGCACCGGCTGCCACGCCCTGGCCTCAGTGCGCGCGGTGGAGGATGCGCTGGGCATCCGCATCCCGCTCAACGCCCACCTGATCCGCGAGATGATGGCCAAGACCCTGCAGGTGCACGACCACGCGGTGCACTTCTACCACCTGCATGCGCTGGACTGGGTGGACGTGGTCTCCTGCCTGAAGGCAGACCCTAAGAAGACCAGCGAGTTGCAGCAGATGGTCTCGCCCTCGCACCCCATGTCCTCGCCGGGCTACTTCCGCGACATCCAGAACCGGCTGAAGAAGTTCATCGAGAGCGGCCAGCTCGGCCCCTTCGCCAACGGCTACTGGGGTTCCAAGGCCTACGTGCTGCCGCCCGAGGCCAACCTGATGGCCGTGACCCACTACCTGGAGGCGCTGGATCTGCAGAAGGAATGGGTCAAGGTGCACACCATCTTCGGCGGCAAGAACCCGCACCCCAACTACCTGGTGGGCGGCGTGCCTTGCGCCATCAACATCGATGGCGACGGCGCCGCCGGCGCTCCGATCAACATGGAACGCCTGAACTTCGTCGAGGCCCGCATCAAGGAGATGATCGAGTTCAACAACAACGTCTACATCCCGGACGTGTTGGCCATCGGCACCATCTACAAGAACGCCGGCTGGCTCTACGGCGGTGGACTGGCCGCCACCAACGTGGCCGACTACGGCACCTACGAGAAGGTGCCCTACGACCACAGCACCCACCAGCTGCCCGGCGGCGTGATCCTGGACGGCAACTGGGACAAGATCCACGCCATCGACCCGCGCGACCCCGAGCAGGTGCAGGAATTCGTCGCCCACAGCTGGTACAAGTACGGCGACGAGACCAAGGGCCTGCACCCCTGGGACGGCGTCACCGAAGCCAACTACAAACCTGAAGGCCCCAACTTCAAGGGCACGCGCACCAAGATCGAAAACCTCGACGAAAGCGCCAAGTACTCGTGGATCAAGAGCCCGCGCTGGCGCGGCCACGCAGTCGAAGTGGGCCCGCTGTCGCGCTACATCCTGGGCTACGCCCACGCGATGCAGGGCAACAAGCACTGCCAGCGCGTCAAGCAGCAGGTCGACGCATCGGCCGTGGCCATCAACAAGGCCATCCCGAAAGCGCTGGGCCTGCCGGAAACCAATTTTTCGCTCAAGCAATTGTTGCCCACCACCATCGGCCGTACCTTGGCGCGCGCACTGGAAAGCCAGTACGCCGCCGAGATGATGATGGACGACTTCAAGCAACTGGTCGGCAACATCAAGGCCGGCGACACCAGCACCGCCAACATCGACAAGTGGGACCCGGCCACCTGGCCCAAGGAAGCCAAGGGCGTGGGCACGGTCGCCGCACCGCGCGGCATGCTGGGCCACTGGATCAAGATCAAGGACGGCAAGATCGAAAACTACCAGTGCGTGGTGCCCACCACCTGGAACGGTTCGCCGCGCGACACCAAGGGCCAGATCGGCGCCTTCGAGGCCTCGCTCATGAACACGCCCATGGTCAACCCTGAGCAACCGCTGGAAATTCTGCGTACCCTGCACAGCTTCGACCCGTGTCTCGCCTGCTCCACCCACGTGATGAGCGAGGACGGCCAGGAGATGGCCCGCGTCACCGTGCGCTGAAGGCGTACCCACACAACGAACAAGGAGAAACACATGCAAGCACAACATATCCGTCGCCTGGCCGCTGTCGCGCTGATGGCCGGCCTGGCTGGCGCGGCACAGGCGCACACCGGCCATGGGACCTACAGCCTGATGGAGGGGGTGGTGCATCCGTTCGGGCTCGACCATCTGCTGGCCATGGTGGCCGTTGGGGTCTGGTCGGTTTCGGCGTTGCCGGCGCACAAGGCCTGGCAAGGTCCGGCGACCTTCCTGGTGGCGCTGATCGTCAGTGCGGTGCTGGGTGCGATGGGCATGACCATGCCCTATCTGGATCAGGCCGTGGCCCTGTCGGTGGTGCTGTTCGGCGCAATGCTGGTGCTGGCCCGCCGTCCGATGCCGATGGGCTTGGGCCTGGTGGCCGCAGCCGCTTCGCTGCACGGCTTGGCCCATGGCGCTGAGACGCCGGTCACCGGCTTCGCGGGTTACGCCGCAGGTTTCCTGCTGACCACCGCCGCGCTGCACATCGGCGGCATGATCGCAGGCCTGGGCATCCGCCGCTGGCTCGCAGAACGCAGTGGATGGGCGCTCGGTGGTCTGGGCGCTGGCCTGGGTGCCACCGGTCTGGTTCTGTTTGGCCAGCTGGCGGCCTGAGAGCTCCCCCGATCAACGGCAACCGCTTGCAGGAGTCCCCATGTCAACCACGTCCCCTGAACAGCTGATCGACGCCACCGGCATCGACGAACGCGCCGTCTCGCACGGTCAGAATAGCAAATCGGTTTATGTGTACGAGGCACCGGTGCGCCTATGGCACTGGATCAACGCGGCGGCCATCACCGTGCTGAGTCTCACCGGCTACTTCATCGGCAAGCCTCTTCCGACCATGCCGGGTGAAGCCAGCGCGAACTATCTGATGGGCTACATCCGCTTCGCACACTTCACGGCGGGCTATGTGCTGGCCGTGGGCCTGCTGGGGCGCGTGTACTGGGCCTTTGTGGGCAACCACCATGCGCGCGAGCTGTTCTGGGTGCCCGTGTTCCAGAAGGCCTACTGGGCCGAACTGTTCGGCATGCTCAAGTGGTACGCCTTCATCTCGGCGCAGCCGCCGGGACGCTACGTGGGGCACAACCCGCTGGCCCGGCTGGCCATGTTCAGTGGCTTCCTCCTGATCACGCTGTTCATGATCGTCACCGGCTTCGCGCTGTACGGCGAGGGCGCGCAGATGGGCTCGTGGCAGGAGCAGCTGTTCGGCTGGGTGATCCCGCTGTTCGGCCAGAGCCAGGACGTGCACACCTGGCACCGCCTGGGCATGTGGGCGATGATCATGTTCGTTACCTTCCACGTGTATGCCGCGATCCGCGAGGACATCATGGGCCGTCAGAGCATCGTGAGCACGATGATCTCCGGCTACCGGACCTTCAAGGACTGACCCGCTACGGTCGCTCCTTGCGAAAAACCATGTCCGGCCTCCGCCGAGCTCGCCTTCAAGCCGCCGCATCGGCCATCCCGCCGATGGGCGTGCCGCTGCGCCTACCCACGCACCCGGGGCGCCTGCTGGCACGCACCTGCCTGGCGCCGCTCTCGCTCAACCAGAGCGAGGCGGCGCGGCTGCTGGGCATGTCGCGCCGCCGCCTGCACGAGCTGGTGCATGGCCAGCGCGCGATGTCGCCCGACACCGCCATCCGCTGCGCTCGCCTGTTCCGCATCGACGCCGGTTTCTGGCTCGCGCAGCAGGCCGCGTGGGACAGCTTCCACACGTGGAAGCGCCTGTGCGCCGTGGCGCGCACGGCCTCGCTCCACCCCTGATTTTTTTGACAGGTCGCATACCCATGAGCCGCACCTCGCCTGAAACCGCCTGTCACCCCGGTGGTGACACCTCGTCTTCTCCTTCCATTTGTGTGCTCGGCATCGGCAACCTGCTGTGGGCCGACGAAGGCTTCGGCGTGCGCTGTGTCGAGGCGCTGCAGCAGCGCTACGAGTTCGCGCCGCATGTGTCGCTGGTGGACGGCGGCACGCAGGGCCTGTACCTGATCCAGCACGTGCAGTCGGCCGATCACCTGCTGATCTTCGACGCTATCGACTACGGTCTAGCGCCCGGCACCCTCAAGCTGGTGCGTGACGACGATGTGCCGCGCTTCATGGGCGCGAAGAAGATGAGCCTGCACCAGACCGGTTTCCAGGAAGTGTTGTCGCTGGCCCAGCTCACCGGCAAGTACCCCGCGCAGGTGCTGCTGATCGGCTGCCAGCCGCAGGAGCTGGAGGACTACGGCGGCAGCCTGCGCCCGGTGGTCAAGGCCGCGATGGACGAGGCGCTGGCGCTCGGCGTGGCGGAGATCGCGCGCTGGGGCGGCCAGCCGGTGCCACGCCGCCAGCCGCTGCAGGGGCGCGATACCGTCACCATGGACGAGCTGGCGCTGGCGGCCTACGAAACGCTGCGCCCCGGGCCTGAGGTGGCCTGCCGCGAAGGCGATGAGCGCTTCTTTCCGGCGGAACGCTGACATGTGCATCGGCATTCCCATGCAGGTCAGCGCAGTCGAGCCCGGCCACGCCGTGTGCGAGGGCCGTGGCGAGCGCCGCCGCGTCAACACCGCGCTGGTCGGCACCGTCGACGCGGGCGACTGGCTGCTTGTGTTCCTGGGCGACGCGCGCGAGCGCATCGACGCCGGGCGTGCCGCCGAAGTCAATGCCGCGCTCGACCTCGTGCTCGGCGCCCTGCAGGGAGAGGGCGCCGACGCCGATGCCGGCTTCGAACTGCCCTCGCGCATGAGCGTGCAACAACTCCGGCAATTCGCCACCGGAAGCTGAAACCCCGTTTTTTTAGGAGACTCCATGACCACCGACACCCTCACCCGGCCGCTGGCCGTCACCCCGCCCAGCAGCGACCCGGCGCCTCCACTGGTGATGCGCCTGGCGCGCGACTTCGGCGCTGACTGGGTCGACGAGACCAGCGTGGCCGAATGGGCCGCCGGCGCGGGCGACCGCGTGGTGCTGCTCGCCGGCGACGCGGTGCGGTTTCCCGAGGGCCAGGACGTGGCCGCCGTGCTGCCCGAGCTCATGAAGGTGTTCCCCGGCCGCTTCGCGGTGGCTGTGGTGCCGCGCGAGCACGAGGATGCGGTGGCGCGCCGCTACGGCTCGCAGCGCTGGCCCTCGCTGCTGTTCTTCCGCGACGGCCAGTACGTGACCGCCATCGCCGGCATGCAGGACTGGGACGTCTACCTCCAGGGTGTGGATGCCGCGCTGCGCATGCCGCCGTCGCGCCCGCCCACCATCGGCATTCCGGTCGTCAGCGTCAGCAAGCCCGCCGACAGCGACGGCGGTTGCCACTGAAGTCCCATCACCCAAGGACACCCCATGAAAGAATTTCCGATCCCGCTCGTGGCCCTGGGCCCTGGCACGCACACCGAAGACGAATCGCTCGACTACCTGTCCCTGCCCAAGGACATGGACACCTACCGCCCGCCGGTGCTGCCCGAGCCCGAGGAACTGGTCGGCCTGGATCAGGCGCGCCAGGCGCTGCAGCAGGTGCTGACACTGCTGGAGCGTGGCGGTGAAGGCGGTGCGCCAGGCTTGGTGAGGTTGGGTGTGCTCGCGCCGCGCGACTTCCGCATCATCAACCAGGTGCTGGGAGAGGGCGAGGCCAGCGCGATCGTGCAATTGGGCGCGGGCAACCTCGAGGTGCGCGTGCAGGAAGCGGTGTTCGCCGGCGTCTGGCGTCTCATGACCTGGCGCCACGAGGACGGCCGCGACAGCGTGCTGGTGGACGACGCGATCGAGGTCGGCCCGGTGCCGTCGCTGTTCGCCGCCACCGCCGCCGAGGACGTGTGGAAGGAGCACCCGGTGTGGCAGGGCCCGTTGCCGCCCAATGTGCAGAACGCGCCCCTGCTGGTGGAAGAGATCCGCGACCAGGCCGCCCGCTGGCGGCCGGGGCAGGTCTCGCACGTGGTCAACCTCACGCTGCTGCCGGTCACGCCGGAGGACATCGGATTCCTCGACCACCAGCTCGGCACCGGGCGCGTGCTCATGCTTTCGCGCGGGTATGGCAACTGCCGCATCTCCAACACCCGCTTGCCGAACTGCTGGCGCGTGGTGTACTACAACTCCATGGACAAGGTCATCCTCAACACCGTCGAGGTCGTGGACATGCCCGAAGTGGCCATGGCCGCGCCCGAAGACCTGCGCGATTCGCACGAACGCCTGCGCGAGGTGGTGGCCTGGCTGGAAGGTGCGTGATCGTGGACCATTTCGAAGGCTTCGAAGGCTCCTACCTCGGCAACCGCGAGGTGCTCAAACCCAGTTCGCGCCTGGAGTGCAAGATCTGCTGGTGGATCTACGATCCGGCGCAGGGCGATCCGCAATGGCAAATCCCGCCTGGCACGCCCTTCGCCGAGCTGCCACCGCACTGGCGCTGCCCCAATTGCGACTGCGAGCCCGACCAGTTCCTGCTGTTGCCCGACACCGAAGGCGCATGAATCCGGCCACCCCCCTCGCCCCGACGCCTGCGCTCCTGGCGCAGCGCGTGGACGCGCTCGTGCGCTGCTACCGCCGGGTGCAGACCGAGCGCATGCAGGGCATCCCGCTGCTCAATGCCGCGCTGCAGGTCGAGGCGGTGGGTTTCGAGTGGAGTTCTTCCGCCGAGGATGCTGCCGCCGTCACGCCCCCGGTGATTGAAGGTGTGCTGATCACCCCCTGGTTCATGAGCCTGGTGCGCTTGCCGGCGGCGGTCGAGTCTGCCGCCGACCGTGTGTCGCGCAGTTTCGTGCGCGACTTCGGCAGCGAGTGCTTCGACTTTATTGGCGCGCACGATGCCGAGCTCGGCTACCATGAGTCCTGTGCGCTGTTCTCGCCGATGGATGGCTTTTCCAGTCAGGCCATGGCGCGCGAGACGGCACGCGAGGCCTTGGCACTGGTCCGCACACCCGCACCGCGCACCGTGCCCATGCCGGCGCGCCGCGCCTTTTTGTTCGGTCGCGGATCGTCCGGCGGTGCAGGTACGGCATGAACACCCTCTCGGCACTGGCCGGTGCAATCCGGCTCGCCCCCGGAGCGCCTATTCCGACCGCTCTGCAGAGCTCGCGTCCGGACTGGGCCGACCGGTTGGGGCGGGGTCAGGCAACGCAAGCCCTGCCCACACTGGTATCGAGCCTGTTCAACCTATGCGGCCAGGCGCATCGATGGTGCAGCCAGCTGGCTCTCCATGCGGCTGATCCCTGCCTGTATCCCGACCTGCGGGAACTGCCTGCGGTGCTGCAGCGAGAGACGGCCCTGGAGCACGTACGCCGCCTCGGCCTCGATTGGCCGCGCCAGCTCGCGCAGCCCGACGACGCGCTGACCGCACGGGTGCTGGATGCACTGCGCCGCTGCCCCCTGATGCAGCCGACCGCTGCCCCGGCGGCGCTGTGGCCCGCGATGCGCGACTGGCTCAGCGCGGAGTGCCTGCAGCAGGAACCCGCCGAGTGGCTCGATGACTGGCGAGCAGCTGGCACCGACGGCCTGCAGCGCTGGAGCCTGCGCAGCAGCGGCTGGCTGGCCGCGCTGCTCCGGTGCGCGCGCGACGTCGATGTGCCGCTGCCGCTGCTGGCCGTTAATGCACTGCGCCCGCAAGCCGAGGAACACAGCCTGAGGGCAGTCGGTGCAGCGCTGGCGACAAAACCAGGTTTCGCCATCCGGCCGCAATGGAACGGCCAATGTGCCCACACAGGTACTTGGTCCCGTCTGCATGACGATGTGTCTCCCCCGCCTGCCACTGCCTGGGGCTTGCTGGGGAGTCGCATCGCCGAACTGGTGCGTCTGTGCCTGCCTGACGAGCCGCGCTCGTCAGGCAGGCACTGGCTGGCGTGGGGGGCCATCGCGACCGGGCACGGAAAAGGTCTGGCCTGGGTCGAGATGGCCCGCGGCCTGCTGATTCACCAGGTCGAACTGGACAGTCATGGCCTGGTGGCCGCTTGCCGCGTGATCGCGCCCACCGAGTGGAATTTCCATCCCGAGGGCCTCGCCGCGCAGGCGGTGTCGGCGATCACGGGCAGTCCCGTGCAGATGGCCCGGTCGACTCGACTCGTCATGGCAGCGCTGGATCCCTGCGTGCCTTTTTCGATCGAGCCGACCGAATGTTCGCAGGAGATGCAGCATGCATGAGGCGAGCCTGGCCGGCGGCGTGCTGCAAGTGGTGGAAGACACGGCACGGCGCGAGGGCTTCTCGCGCCTGCTGGAACTGCGGCTGGAGGCCGGGGCGCTGGCAGGCGTGGATGTACGCGCCCTGCGTTTTGCGCTGGAATGCCTGGCGCCAGGTACCTTGCTCGAAGGTGCCCGTATCGAGATCGAGGAGCCGACGGGGCTGGCTTGGTGTCTGGCTTGCAGCCAAACCGTGACGGTCAGACAGCGGGGCGATGCCTGCCCGGCCTGCGGCAGCTACCAACTGCAAGTCACGGGCGGCATGGAGTTGCGCGTGCTCGACATGCGCGTGAGCGATGATTGAAACCATTTCGGGCTCGCAACGCCTGAAACAGAAACAGGAGACAGACCATGTGTGTTGTTTGCGGATGCAGTGAACATGTCACACCCCATCAGGAGCATGCGCATGCCCATGCTCCCGAGGCGGATCCCGTGGCGAAGAACCCCATCAACGGCGACCTGCACTTCGGTGCCGGTGCTGCACGCGTGTCGGTGCCAGGCATGAGCCAGGCGCGCGCCATCAAAATCGAAACAGACATCCTGGACGCCAACAACCGTGTGGCCCAGCAGAACCGCGCGCACTTCGAGGCGCACGGCGTGACTGCGCTCAATCTGGTGTCCAGCCCAGGCTCGGGCAAGACCACGCTGCTGTGCGCCACCATCGAGGCGCTCAAGGCCCGCGCGCCCGACCTGCACGTGGCCGTCATCGAGGGCGACCAGCAGACCAGCTTCGACGCCGACCGCATCCGTGCCACCGGCGCACCCGCGGTCCAGGTCAACACCGGAAAAGGCTGCCACCTCGATGCGCCCATGGTGGCCGAGGCCTTCGCGCAGCTGCACAGCCACCACGATCACCCCCATGATCATGGGGGTGATCACCTCCACCACGATCGTCACCACCACGGAGGCCATGGCCTGCTGTTCATCGAAAATGTGGGCAACCTCGTCTGCCCCGCTGTGTGGGACCTGGGCGAAGCGGCGAAGGTGGCCATTCTGTCGGTCACCGAAGGCGAGGACAAGCCGCTCAAGTACCCCGACATGTTCGCAGCCGCACAGCTGATGATCCTGAACAAGATCGACCTGCTGCCGCATGTGCGCTTTGACGTGGCGCGCTGCATCGCGCTGGCTCGCCAGGTGAACCCCAACATCGAGATTCTGCAGTTGTCGGCCACCACGGGCGAGGGCATGGAGGCCTGGCTGGCCTGGCTGCTGGCCGGTCCCGGTGTGGCCCGGGCGGCACGGTCACAGAACGTCGATGTGTTGAAGCGGCGCATCGCCGAACTGGAAGCGCAGCTGGCAGCGCGTGGTTGATTGCCCATGAACGGTTCAGCCCCTGCCTTGAGCGTGAGCGCCGTCGACCGTTTGCAGCGCCGCCTGCACGTCACTGGCGTTGTCCAGGGCGTCGGCTTTCGGCCTTATGTCTGGCATTTGGCGCGGGCATTGAATCTCGCTGGCTGGGTGCGCAACGATGCCTCCGGCGTCGAGATTCTGCTGGAAGGCGCGACAGACGGGATCGAGGCCTTTACGCAGCGCCTGCCCACCGGAATTCCACCTCTGGCCCGGCTGCGCGACCTTCGCTGGACCGATGCGCTGGCCAGCGGCGAGTTATCCGACTTCAGCATCCGCGCGAGCGGGGCCGGCCAGGCCGCCACCCTGATCGGCCCTGATGCCGCCGTCTGCCCGGACTGCCTGGCGGAGTTGTTCGATCATGCCAGCCGGCGCTGGCGCCATGCCTTCATCAATTGCACCCACTGCGGCCCGCGCTATACCCTGACCCGCGGCCTGCCCTACGACCGTGCCCAGACCAGCATGGCGGCGTTTCCACTGTGTGCGGATTGTGCGCGGGAATATCGCGATCCAGCTGACCGGCGTTTTCATGCCGAGCCGATAGCGTGCCCCGCGTGCGGGCCGAAACTGAACCTCGTCTACCCCGATGGCAAGCAGGTCGCCTGTGCCGATCCCGTCGCCGACACGCTCCGCCGCCTGCGCGCCGGCCATATCGTCGCCATCAAGGGCGTGGGTGGTTTCCACCTGGCCTGCGATGCGCATCACCCCGAAGCGGTGCGGCGACTGCGCGAACGCAAGCAGCGCGAGGAGAAGCCCTTTGCCGTCATGGCCGCCAACCTGGCATCGCTCGGCGACTGGGTCGAATGGGGTGAAGGGGAGACCGACCTGCTGCAATCGCCGCAACGCCCCATCTGCCTGTTGCGCAAGCGGCCCGGCACCGACACCGTCTTCCCCGACATTGCGCCGGGAATTGCCTGGCTCGGCGTGATGCTGCCCTACACCCCGGTGCACTGGCTGCTGTTTCATGAAGCGGCTTGCCGGCCTGCCGGCACGGCATGGATGGCGCAGCCCCAGGACCTGGTGCTGGTCATGACCAGCGCCAACCCCAACGGCGAACCGCTGGCGATCGACAACGACGAGGCGGTGGCACGCCTCGCAGGCATCGCCGATGCCCTGCTGCTGCATGACCGAGACATCGTGGTGCGCTGCGACGATTCCGTCGTGCGACAGGTCGGCGATCCGGCCCAACCGTCCATCCAGTTCATCCGTCGCGCGCGTGGCTTTACCCCGCGCGCCATCCGCCTGCCGCATTCCGGGCCGTCGGTGCTGGCCCTGGGGGGCTTTCTCAAGAACACGATCTGCGTCACCCGCGGCGACGAGGCCTTCGTCTCGCAGCACATCGGCGGTCTCGACAACCCGGCCGCGTGCGCCATGTTGACCGAGGTGACGCAGCATCTGCTCGACATCCTGCAGGTCACGCCAGAAGCCGTGGCACATGACCTGCACCCGGATTTCTTCAGCTCCGGCCATGCCATGGCGCTGGCCGCGCAATGGGGCGTGCCGGCCGTCGCGGTGCAGCACCATCACGCCCACCTTGCCGCGGTAGCGGCAGAACACGGAGTCAGCGGCCCGATTCTCGGCCTTGCGCTGGACGGGGTAGGCCTGGGCAGCGACGGCACCGCCTGGGGCGGCGAGCTGTTGCATGTGGACGGCGATCAGTTCAGTCGCCTGGGCCATCTCGCGCCTCTGCCCATGGCCGGTGGCGACAAGGCGGCGAAAGAACCCTGGCGCATGGCGGCGGCGGTGTTGCATCGGCTCGGGCGGAGCGATGAGATCGCATGGCGTTTTCCCGCGCAGCCGGCGGCGCAGCAATTGAATCAACTGCTGCAACGCGGACTTAACTGTCCGTCCAGCAGCAGCCTGGGGCGCTGGTTCGATGCGGCCGCAGGCCTGCTTGGGGTGCGTGAAGTCATGGCCTACGAGGGACAGGCGGCCATGCTGCTGGAAGGCCTGGCCGAGCAGGCCGGCGCCGTCGCTCCGCTGGAGGATGGCTATGTCCTGCATGACGACGGCCGTCTCGACCTCTTGCCCCTGCTCGCGCGACTGGCGGACGAAGCCGACCCGATCCGCGGTGCCGGCCTGTTCCATGCCACCCTGGTCCGCGCCTTGGCCGACTGGGCCGCCCGCCACCAGGATGTGCATACCGTGGCCCTGGGGGGCGGTTGCCTATTGAACGCCATCCTGAGCCGAGGCCTGCGCCAGCGGCTGGGCGCGCACGGTCTCACCGTACTGGAAGCCAGTCAGGTTCCGCCGAACGACGGCGGCTTGTCTCTGGGCCAGGCTTGGGTTGCAATGCAACATATTCAACGAAAAGGATCGTAATCATGTGTCTGGCCATCCCCGCCCGCGTGGTGGACATCGCCGCCGACGATCAGGCCATCGTCGACCTGGGCGGCGTGCGCAAGGATATTTCGCTTGCCCTGGTGGAGGACGTGCAGGTAGGGGACTACGTCATTGTCCACGTCGGCTACGCCCTGACCCGCCTCGATCCGGAAGAGGCGGAGAAAACGCTGGCGCTGATGGCGGAAGCCGGTCTCACCGAACCGGTGGCGGCATCATGAAATATGTGGACGAATTCCGTGACGGCGAGGTCGCCCAGGGGCTGGCTCGCGCCATCGCCGCCGAGGTCAGGCCCGACCGCCGCTACAACTTCATGGAGTTCTGCGGCGGCCATACCCACGCCATCTCCCGTTACGGTGTGCCGGACCTGCTGCCGCCCAACGTGCGCATGATCCACGGCCCCGGCTGCCCGGTGTGCGTGCTGCCGATCGGCCGCATCGATCTGGCCATCAAGCTGGCCCTGGAGAACGGCGCCATCCTCTGCACCTATGCCGACACCGTGCGCGTCCCCGCCTCCGGCAGCCTGTCCCTGATGAAGGCCAAGGCCCGGGGGGGCGACATCCGCATGGTCTACGCGGTGACCGATGCCCTGAAAATCGCCCGCGACAATCCGGGCAAGGACGTGGTGTTCTTCGCCATCGGCTTCGAGACCACCACGCCGCCCACCGCGGTGGCGATCAAGCAGGCGGATGCCGAACAGCTGAAGAACTTCAGCGTGCTGTGCTGCCATGTGCTCACCCCCTCGGCCATCATGAATATCCTGGAGTCGCCCGAAGTGCGCGAACTGGGCACCGTGCCGCTGGACGGGTTCATCGGCCCGGCCCACGTCTCCACGGTGATCGGCAGCCGGCCCTACGAATTCTTCGCCGAGGAGTATCGCAAGCCCGTGGTCATCGCCGGCTTCGAGCCGCTGGACGTGATGCAGGCCATCCGCATGCTGGTGCGTCAGGTCAACGAGGGCCGGGCGATGGTGGAGAACGAGTTCACCCGGGCGGTCACGCCGGAAGGCAATACCAAGGCACAGAACCTGGTATCCGAAGTGTTCGAGCTGCGCCGCAGTTTCGAATGGCGCGGCCTCGGCGAGGTACCGTATTCCGCGCTGAAAATCCGTGAAGGCTATGCCGAATACGACGCCGAGCGCCGCTTCAGTCTGGAATACCGGCCGGTGCCCGACAACAAGGCCTGCGAGTGCGGGGCGATTCTCCGCGGCGTGAAGAAACCCACCGACTGCAAGATCTTCGGCACGGTCTGCACCCCGGAGACTCCGATGGGGTCGTGCATGGTGTCGTCGGAAGGTGCCTGCGCGGCGCATTACACCTACGGCCGCTACAAGGACGTGGAGGCCACGCCGACATGAGCGGCCAGGTGAAAAAGGGCTACGCCCGCCCGCTGGACATCAAGCACGGTCGCGTCGACATGAGCCACGGCGGCGGCGGCCGGGCCATGGTGCAACTCATCAGCGACCTGTTTGCCAGACATCTCGCCAACGAATATCTGGCGCAGGGTAACGACGGTACCTGCCTGCCCCAGGGTGCGGGTCGCCTGGTGGTGTCCACCGACAGCCATGTGGTTTCACCCTTGTTCTTCCCGGGCGGTGATATCGGGGGTCTCTCGGTGCACGGCACGGTCAACGACGTGGCGGTGATGGGGGCCACACCGCTTTACCTCACCGCCGGCTTCATTCTGGAGGAAGGTTTTCCCCTGGCCGATCTTGCCCGCATCGTCGAATCCATGGCCCAGGCGGCCAGGGACGCCGGCGTCAAGCTGGTGGCCGGCGACACCAAGGTGGTGGAACAGGGCAAGGGCGACGGCGTGTTCATCACCACCACCGGGGTCGGTTTCCTGCCCGATGGCATTCATCTCTCCGGCGATCTGGCGCAGCCCGGCGATGTCCTGCTGGTGTCCGGCAGCGTGGGCGACCACGGCATGGCCATCATGAGCAAACGCGAAAACCTGTCCTTCGATGCGCCCATCCTGTCCGACAGCGCTGCTCTCAATGGCCTGACCGCCGCCATGCTGGCCAGCGGCGCCGCGATCCGGGTGATGCGAGACCCCACCCGCGGCGGGCTGGCGGCCACTCTCAACGAGATCGCCCACCAGTCCGGGGTCGGCATCCATCTGGAAGAAGCCGCCATTCCGGTGAAGCCGGAAGTGGATGCCGCCTGCGAACTGCTGGGGCTGGATCCCCTCAACATCGCCAACGAAGGCAAGCTCATCGCCATCTGCGCGGCAGAGGATGCGGAGACCCTCCTCGCCGCCATGCGCGCGCATCCGCAGGGCCAGCAGGCCGCGCTTATCGGCAAGGTGGTGAACGACCCCAATGGCTTCGTGCAGATGAAGACACGGTTCGGCGGACGGCGCATGGTGGACTGGCTCTCGGGCGAGCAGCTGCCGCGTATATGCTGATAACCCCGGCATGATCCATGCGCATCCTCCTGCTTACCCACGCCTTCAACAGTCTCACCCAGCGACTCCATATGGAGCTCAGCGCATCGGGCCATGAGGTTTCTGTGGAATTCGACATCAGCGACGCCGTCACCGTGGAGGCGGTCGCGCTGTTCCGGCCCCAACTGATCCTGGCACCTTTTCTCAAGCGGGCGATTCCCGAATCCATCTGGCGCACGCAGGTGTGTCTCATCCTGCATCCCGGCATCGTCGGCGACCGCGGGCCCTCGGCCTTGGACTGGGCGATCCTCAACGGTGAAACGGAATGGGGGGTGACCCTGCTCCAGGCCGAGGCGGAGATGGATGCCGGGCCGATCTGGGCGACGCAAACCTTTCCCATGCGCGTGGCCAGAAAGTCCAGCCTGTACCGCAACGAAGTCACCGAGGCGGCGGTGCAGGTGGTGCGGAGTGCCCTCGAACGTTGGCCGGACTACCTGGCAGGCCGTTGGCGGCCGCAGCCCTTGAAGCCTCATGATCCTGCCGTGCGAGGTCGGCTGCGCCCCGCGATGACCCAGCGCGACCGCGCCATCGACTGGGCGAAGGACGACACCGCCACGGTGCTGGCCAAGCTCAACAGCGCCGACGGGGTGCCCGGCGTGCTCGACGAATTGTTCGGCCAGCCCTGTTATCTGTACGACGCCCACGCCGTGCCCGGTTCGGCGCCGCCCGGCGTGCAGCTGGGCCGCTCCGGCGATGGCGTTGTGCGGGCCTGTCGCGACGGCGCGGTGAAGATCGGCCATGTGCGCCGCAAGGAGGACGCGCCGACCATCAAGCTGCCGGTGGTGCTCGCCTTCCCCGAGATCGCTCTACTGCCGGAATGGCCCGGCGGCGCCGACGAGATTCGCTACGAGGAAGTCGAGGGCGTGGGCTATCTGCATTTCGACTTCTACAATGGGGCCATGGGTAGCGAAGCCTGCCAGCGGCTGCTGGCTGCGTACAGCGCCGCCACCCAGCGCCCAACCCGTGTGATCGTGCTGCTGGGCGGGGCGGATTTCTTCAGCAACGGCCTGGACCTCAACCGCATCGAGGCGGCGGCTAGCCCGCCGGACGAATCCTGGCGCAACATCACCGCCATGGACGATCTATGCCGGGCCATCATCGAAACGCCGAGCCAGCTCACCGTCAGCGCCCTGCGTGGCAACGCGGGAGCGGGCGGCGCCTTCCTGGCGCTGGCGGCCGATTTTGTCTGGGTGCGGCAAGGCGTGATCCTCAACCCGCATTACAAGAACATGGGCAACCTGTACGGTTCGGAATTCTGGACCTACCTGCTGCCGCGCCGGGTGGGGGAAGAACAGGCGCGCCGCATCATGCAGCACCGCCTGCCGCTGGGCGGAATGGCGGCGGCGGCGATGGGCTTTGTGGATGACTGCATCGATGCCAGTCCGGCCGATTTCGAAGC
This sequence comes from uncultured Gammaproteobacteria bacterium, assembly GCA_947085345.1. Taxonomy (GTDB): domain Bacteria; phylum Pseudomonadota; class Gammaproteobacteria; order Burkholderiales; family Thiobacillaceae; genus Thiobacillus. The sequence goes on from CAMTWC010000055.1 coordinate 41,171, forward strand.
AGACATTCGCCTGCGTGCCGGCCGCCTGGCCACCGCCGCGGATTATGCCGGGCAGCTTGCGGCCAAGCGCCGGCGGCGTGCGGAAGACGAGGCAGCGAAGCCCCTGGCAACTTACCAGGCCGAGGAACTGGACCACATGAAGCGCAACTTCTACGGCTTCGACCCGAGTTACCACGTGGCACGCCACCATTTCGTGGACAAGACCCCCCATTCCTGGACGCCCCGGCATCTGGCCCGGCACCGCGAACTGGGCTGGGTGGTGCCGGCGGAGGAAACGGCATGACCCCCTTGCCCACCGTCCTGGTCGTCGATGACGAGGTGCGCTCGCAGGAGTCCTTGCGCCGCACCCTGGAAGAAGACTTCCAGGTGTTCACCGCATCGAGCGCGGCCGAGGCCCGGACCATCATGGAGCGGGAAGTCATCCAGGTCGTGCTCACCGACCAGCGCATGCCGGACGTGAGCGGGGTGGCCTTCCTCAAGGAAGTGCGGCGCGACTGGCCGGATGCGGTGCGCATCATCATCTCGGGTTACACCGACAGCGAAGACATCATTGCCGGCATCAACGAGGCCAGCATCTACCAGTACCTGTTGAAGCCCTGGCATCCCGAACAGCTGCTGCTGACCCTGAAACGCGCCGCCGAGCTGTATCGCCTGCAGCGGGAAAACTGCCGGCTGGCGGTGGAACTGCGCGCCGCCGAACCCTTGCTGCGGGGGCGGGTCGAGACCAGCCGGCAGCGCGTGAAGGCGGCCTTCGCCTTGAGCAATATCGTCCGTGCAGCGGACAGCCCGATGAACGCCGTGTGCGAACAGGTGCAGCGGGCCGCCCGCTACGACGTCTCCGTCCTGTTGCAGGGCGAGTCCGGAACCGGCAAGGAACTGCTGGCGCGCGCGATCCATTACGCCAGCGCCCGCTCCGACAAGGCCTTCGTGGTGGAGAACTGCGGCGCCCTGCCGGACACCCTGCTGGAGTCGGAACTGTTCGGCCACAAGCGCGGCGCCTTCACCGGCGCCTATGAGGAACGCATCGGCCTGTTCCAGCAGGCCGATGGCGGCAGCCTGTTCCTGGACGAGATCGGCGAAACCTCGCCCGCTTTCCAGGTGAAGCTGCTGCGGGTGTTGCAGGAAGGCGAATTCCGCCCGCTCGGCAGCAGCCGTTCGCTGACCGTGGACGTGCGGGTCATTGCCGCCACCAACCGCGACCTCGAAGCCGAGGTGAAGGCAGGCCGTTTCCGCGGCGACCTCTACTATCGGCTGGCCACGGTACCGTTGCGGGTGCCGGCCCTGCGCGAGCGGCCCATGGACATCTCCCTGCTGGCCGCGAGCATCCTGGAGCGGGCCAGTGCCGGTCTGGGCCGGCCGGTGAAGGGCTTCGCCCCGGGCGTGCTGGAGCACATGGCCGCTTACGCCTGGCCGGGCAACGTGCGCGAGCTCATGAACGAGATCCAGCGCATGCTGGTATTGTCCGACGGCCCGACCCTGGGTGTGGAACTGCTTGCTCCCGCGATACGCCAAGCCGGTCCGGCAGGGAGGGCGGATGCAAACACCGGCCTGCGCGGCCAGGTCGATGCCCTGGAAATCAAGCTGCTGCAGGAAACCCTGGCCCGTCATCGGGGCAACGTCTCCAAGGCGGCGCAGGAACTGGGCTTGTCCCGCCTGGGTTTGCGCAGCAAGATGCAGCGACTGGGCGTGGAACGGCCAGCGCGTCAAGACAAGGTGGAGGAACATGACTAAACCCCTGAATCTGCTTTGGTTACAGTCCGGCGGCTGCGGCGGCTGCACCTTGTCCCTGCTCAACGCCGAGCAGCCGCAATTGTTCGCCCTGCTGGAAGAGTCCGGCATTCGCCTCCTGTGGCACCCCAGCCTGAGCCAGGAAAGCGGCAGCGAGGCCCTGGATATCCTTAAAGCCTGCGCCGAGGGCCGGGAACAGCTGGACATGCTGTGCGTGGAAGGTTCCGTGATGACCGGCCCCCACGGCAGCGGACGGTTTCACCTGCTGTCCGGGACGGGCCGGCCCATGATGTCCTGGGTGGCGGATCTGGCCGCCCGCGCGCAGCATGTCCTGGCGGTGGGGACCTGTGCTGCCTTCGGCGGCATCACCACTGCCGGCGGCAACCCGGGCGGGGCAGTCGGGCTGCAATACGACGGCGACCACCCGGGCGGTTTCTTGGGGACGGACTTCCGCTCCGGCTCCGGGCTGCCCGTGATCAACGTGGCGGGCTGTCCCACCCATCCGGGCTGGGTGCTGGATACCCTGATGGCGCTGGCTCTGTCACGCCTCGGCCTCGCCGATCTGGATCCGCTCAACCGGCCCCGGTTCTATGCCGATCATCTCGTGCACCACGGCTGTCCGCGCAACGAGTACTACGAGTTCAAAGCCAGCGCCGAGAAGACCTCCGACCAGGGCTGTCTGATGGAGAACCTGGGCTGCAAGGGCACCCAGGCCCACGCCGACTGCAACACCCGCCTGTGGAACGGCAGCGGCTCCTGCCTGCGCGGGGGCTATGCCTGCGTGAGTTGCACCGAACCCCATTTCGAGGAACCTGGCCATCCCTTCGCCGAAACGCCCAAGGTCGCCGGCATCCCCATCGGCTTGCCCTCGGACATGCCCAAGGCATGGTTTGTTGCCCTCGCCGCGCTGTCAAAGTCCGCCACGCCAAAACGGGTGCGGGAGAATGCGGTGGCGGACCACATGGTGGTGACGCCGATGATCAAAAAGACGAGATTGAAGTGAAAGGGCGAAGAATGGCGTTTGAATTGCCTGGCTGTAGTTGGCTTTCCTCTTGTCTTGGTTGGAAGTGCAAGCCATGAGCACCCGCATCCTCGGCCCCTTCAACCGCGTCGAAGGCGACCTCGAGGTCAGCCTCGAGATTGCCGAAGGACGGGTGGCCGCCGCCTACGTCAACTCACCCTTGTACCGCGGCTTCGAGCAAATGCTGCAGGGCAAGGATCCGATGGATGCGCTGGTGATCGTGCCGCGCATTTGCGGCATCTGTTCCGTCTCCCAGAGCGCCGCCGCGGCCAAGGCCCTGCGCGGCCTCATGGGTTTGACACCGCCGGAGAACGGCCTGCTGGCCGAACATCTGGTGACGGCCTGCGAAAACCTGGCGGACCACCTGACCCACTTCTACCTGTTCTTCATGCCCGATTTCGCCCGCCCCGCCTACCGGGACAAAACCTGGTTCCCCCGGCTGGCGGCCCGCTTCAAGGCAGTGGAAGGCAGCGCGGCGGCCGACGTGCTGCCGGCGCGCTCAGCCTTCATGCACCTGATGGGGCTCATGGCCGGCAAGTGGCCGCACACCCTGAGCCTGCAACCCGGCGGCAGCGCCCGGCCGCTGGAACAGGCGGAGGTGTTGCGCCTGATTGCCCTGCTGCGTTCTTTCCGTCGTTTTCTCGAACGCCATACGTTCGGCGATGCCCTGGAGACCGTCGCCGAACTGGATAGCCTGGCGGCCCTGCACCGGTGGCGCGCGGGGCGCAGCGGCGATTTGGCCCTGTTCCTGGAGGCGGCCTTCGATTTGGGGCTGGAGCGTGTGGGCAAGGGCACCGACCGCTTTCTGAGTTACGGCGCTTACGAACACTTTCCAGCCGGGATCTGGGATGCCGGCTCGGCCCCTTTCGATCCCGCCGCCATCCTGGAAGACCTCAGCTCCGCCTGGATGGCCGGCGAAACCCTGGCGCCGGCCCAAGGGTTGACCGAACCCCTGTTGGACAAGCCGGGCGCCTATTCCTGGTGCAAGGCCCCGCGTTACAACGGCCAGGTGATGGAAACCGGCGCCCTCGCCCGCCAGATGGTGGCCGGCCATCCGCTGGTGCGGGAACTGGTGGCCGCGTGCGGCGGCAGCGTACTGGCCCGGGTGTTGGCGCGCCTGCTGGAACTGGCTCTGGTGGTGCCGCAGATGGAAGCGTGGGCCCGGCAACTGGCGCCCGGCCAGGCCTGGTGCGATCACGGCAAGCTGCCGGAGGAAGGCTACGCCATGGGGCTGGTGGAGGCGGCCCGCGGTGCCCTCGGGCACTGGGTCAGCGTGCGGCATGGCCGCATCCAGAATTACCAGATCATTGCCCCCACCACCTGGAACTTCTCGCCGCGCGATGCGGCGGGCGTGCCCGGTACCCTGGAGCAGGCCCTGGCCGGCATGGCCGTGGATCCGGATGACCCCATGCCGGTGGCGGTGCAACATGTGGTGCGCTCGTTCGACCCTTGCATGGTATGCACGGTGCATTGAAATGGGGGGTGGAATGCGTAATGGCGAAAACAAAGCAGCAAGGCCGGGGGTATCCACCGTCTCCCGCTCCGCGTCTCCCATTCCCCACATCGAGGGCCACGATGCGCTGGGCGAGGAAGCCTGGATCGAGGTCATCCGGAAGATGGACGAGGTCTACAACGACCTGATCCGGTACGAAGTGGAACTGGAGGAAAAGAACACCGCCCTCGATGAATCCCAGCAGTTCGTTTTCTCGGTGCTAGCCTCCATGTCCGACATCCTGGTGGTATGCGACCGCAGCGGACGCATCGAAGTGGTGAATCAAGCCCTGGTGGCGTTTTCCGGAAAGCCCGAGCAGGCGCTCATCGGCACCCCCCTGTTCGACCTGTTCGCCGATGCCGATGCCCGCGACAATGCCGAGCGCATGTTCGCCAACCACGGCATGAGAGGCCTGGCCGATTGCGAGCTGCCCCTGCGCGGTGCCGACGGTGCCGCCGTGCCGGTATCCCTCAATTGCACGCCCCGATACAACCATCAGGGCACCCAGGTGGGCATGGTCATCACCGGCCGCCCGGTGGGCGAGCTGCGCCGCGCCTACCAGGCTCTGCGCGAAGCCCATGAAAACCTTAAACGCACCCAGCAGCAGCTGCTGCACTCGGAGAAAATGGCCTCATTGGGCCGGCTGGTGGCGGGGGTCGCGCACGAACTCAACAACCCCATCAGTTTTGTGCTGGGCAATACCCACGCGCTGCAACGCTATGCCCAGCGCCTGGAAGCCTACCTGGCGGCGATCCACGCCGGCAAGCCCGCCGCCGAACTGGCGGAACTGCGCCGGAAACTGCGCATCGACCACTTGCTAAAAGACTTGTCGCCCCTGATCGAAGGCACGGTGGAAGGGGCCGAGCGTACCCACGACATCGTCGACAGCCTGAAACGCTTCTCGGCAGTGGACCGCAACGAGGACCGCCCCTTCAACCTGGGCCAGGTCATCGAACAAGCCGTGCACTGGGTCACCAAGGCGGCAGCCGACAAGTTCAAGGTGGACATCACGCTACCCGAAGGCATCACCGTGACAGGCTCACCCGGACAGATGCAGCAGGTCATGATGAACCTGGTGCAGAACGCCTGCGACGCCACCGCCGAAGAAGCCCAGCCCCGCCTGGAGATCACCGCCCGGCGAGTCCATTACGCCGAGGGCGACCGGGTGGAAGTCAAATTTCGGGACAACGGTCCGGGCATCCCGCCGGAAAATATGCCCCATCTGTTTGAACCCTTCTTCACCACCAAGCCGGTGGGCAAGGGCACCGGCCTCGGCCTCGCCATCACCTATGGCATCGTCGAGCGGCATGGCGGCAGTTTGACCGCAGCGAACGATCCCCGCGGCGGGGCGGTATTCACCTTGAAGTTTCCGCTGACCAATCAAGCGCAGCAATAAGCTGGATTCCGGGCTGGGGAAATGCGAGGAAAGGTCAAGCCTGGTCCGAGTTGGATTCATTTGTAGAAGTTCAGATTAGGCCTGACAGCATGAAACCTCTGCTTAACTCCGCGAGGCTGACGCGACGCGGTTTTCCGACATGAAACTCATGCCGTAAAACAATGCGGATGAGCCGTCGCGGGGTTACGCAGAGGTTTCCCTTTTTCAAGCGGCGCGGGGCTGGCTGAATCAAATCGCTCAAGCCGAGGCATAAGCAGCCGTTACCCTCTAATACGGAGCGAAAGCGGTTGACGTGTTTCAAACATGATGAAGAGCGAAGCATGCGCACGACAGGAATCGGGCGGCGAAGCCAGGCAGGGCACGCTGGATTATTTGCTGCGGCGCATGCGGACCGAGAGCGATTTTCCCGCCTTGTCTGAAGCGATCGGCGCCATCAATCGCATCGCCTCTTCGGACAGGGAGGGCGTCAACGAGCTTTCCAATAATATTCTCAAGGACTTCGCGCTGACCAACAAGCTGCTGAAACTGGTCAATGTCGCGTTCTACAACCAGGTCGGCGGTGGTTCGATCAGCACCATTTCGCGTGCGGTGGTGATCCTGGGATTCGACGCGGTACGATCGATCGCGCTGAGCCTGATCCTGCTCGACAACCTGGAAAACAAGGCGCACGCGCAGCAGTTGAAGGATGAGTTCATCAAGGTTTTGTATGCGGGCATGCTGGCGCGCGAACTGGCAGCCAGGTCGCAGGTGAAGGATGTGGAGGAGGCGTTCATCAGCGCCATGCTGCACAATCTGGGGCGCATGCTGGCGATGTTCTATTTCCCCGGGGACATGGCGGCGATCTGGCAGCGCATCGAGGACGATGGGATGAACGATGCACGGGCCTCGACCGAGGTGCTGGGCCTGTCGTTCGAGAATCTGGGTATGGGCATTGCCCGAAGCTGGGGTTTTCCGGACCAGCTGGTGCAGACCATGAAAGTGCTTCCGGGCGATAAGGTCAGAAAAATCGCGAACAATACCGACAGGATGCGGGTGCTTGCCGGTTTTTCCAACGAATTGTGCGAGGTCGTTCTCAGCACCCCGGATGCGGACCGCAGCAAGGCGCTGGCCAGACTCATAACGCGCTTCGGCGACAGCCTGCCGGTGACGGAGAGGCAGCTTGCCGGGCTGATGGAAAAGTCGATGCAGGACATCGCCCAGTTCGCCCTGGCGGTGAATGTGAACCTGAAGCAGAGCGCCTTCGCGCAGCAGGCGTCGAAATGGACGGGGATTGCGACAGCGCCGGGCGCGGCACCCGCGCTGGAAGCGGGCAAAGACACGCAACAGGGCGAGGCGCCTGATCCCCGGACGGGGCTGGACGCCAACGTGCTGCACGAACGCGCACCCATACTCGAAACGAATCCGGACGAAGACCCCGGCACGTCACAGCCGCTCACCAGCGAGAAGACGCAGTCCATCCTGACTTCGGGATTGCAGGACGTCAGCAATTCGCTGATTGACGACGCCGTTTCAGTCAACGATATCCTGCGCATGATCCTGGAAGCGATGTACACCGGCATGGGGTTCGCGCATGTGGTGCTGTGCATCAAGGACGGCCGCCGCAATGCGATGTGCGGCAAATTCGGCTTCGGCAGCGACGTGCAGGGCCTGATCAAGGCCTTTGATTTTCCCTTGGCGGAGAAACCGGATGTGTTCCTCGTCGCACTGCAGAACAATGCCGACATCCTCATCACCGACATCGACGACCCCAAGATCGCATCGCGCATCCCGGCGTGGTATCGGCAGGGCGTATCGGCGCGCACCTTCGTGCTGTTCCCGATCATCGTCAAAGGCAAGCCGGTCGGCCTGATCTACGCCGACCGGCCCGGCCCCGGCGACATCGCGATCCCCGAGAAAGAACTGTCCCTGCTCAAATCGCTGCGCAACCAGGCCGTTCTGGCCATCAGGCAATCCCTCTAAGCTTCATCTCACCATCCGACGCCGCAAATCGCCAGCGCAGAATTCGGCATAATGGCGGCATGCCGTTTGCCCGAATTTCCCTTCGATTGCTGGCCTGCCTGCTGCTCGCAAGCCTTGTCGTTCCTGCACGCGCCGCCGAGCTTCCGGCTGCGTTCACCGCCGCGCTGGGGCAGGCCGGCATCCCGCTCGACCATGTGGCCGTGGTGGTGCAGCCGGTGGATGCGGCGGCGCCGGTGCTCAGCCACAACGCCGGGGCGGCGCTGAATCCGGCCTCGGTGATGAAGCTGGTCACCAGCTTTGCGGCGCTCCATCGACTCGGCCCCGGCTATGTGTGGACGACCGCTGTCTGGGCGGACGGCAGCATCGCGGACGGCGTGCTGAGCGGCGACCTCGTCATCAAGGGCCATGGCGACCCCACCCTGACGCTAGAACGGATGTGGCTGCTGCAGCGCGAATTGCGCGCCCGCGGGGTGCGCCACATCCGCGGCAATCTGGTGCTCGACCTCGGCCATTTCGACCTGCCGCCGAGCGACCCCGGCGCGTTCGACGGCGAGCCGCTGGCCCTCTACAACGCCGCGCCGGGCGCATTGGTGGCCAACTTCAACGCGACGACGCTGCGCCTGAAGCCCGGCGCGGATGAGGTGCTGATCGTGCCGGACATTGCGCTGCCGGGCGTGGCGCTGACCTCGCAGCTGGTGCTGGAGGACAGCGCCGAGTGCAATGGCTGGAAGGATGCGGTCACGCCGGCCCTGCCCGACCCCGAGCGGCTTGAGCTGGTGGTGAGCGGGCGTTATGCGCGCGGTTGCGGCGAGCAGGCCTTGTCGTTGAACCTGTTCGAGCCGGCGGCCACTTTCGATTTCATTTTCCGCGGACTGTGGGTGGAATCGGGCGGCACGCTGGCCGGCGCGACGGTGCCGGGCATGGCGCCCGCCACCGAGCCGCTGCTGAAATTTGCCTCGGAGCCGCTGACCGAGGCGCTCATCCGCCTCAACAAATATTCCAACAACCTGATGGCGCGCAACCTGTTCCTGACGCTGGGCGCAGAAACCTATGGCGCACCGGCGACGCCGGAGAAGGGCGCGCGCGCGGTGCGCGACGTGCTGACGCAGCGCGGCGTGCCGACGCGAAAACTGGTGCTGGAAAACGGCGCGGGCCTGTCGCGCATCGAGCGCATCAGTGCCGATGCACTGACCCAATTGCTGCGAGCCGCTTACAACAGCCCGCTGTTTGCCGAGTTCGAATCGGCGCTGCCGATCGTCGCCATCGACGGCACGCTGAAGCGCCGCTTCAACGGCAGTGCGCTCAGCGGCAACGCGCATCTCAAAACCGGCAGCCTGCGCGACGTCAGCGCCCTGGCCGGCTACGTGGTCAGCGCCCGTGGCCAGCGCGCCAGTTTCGTCATGCTGGTCAATCATCCCAATGCGCGCCGCAGCGAGGCGGCACAGCGCGCATTGCTGGAGTGGGTTCATACGACTCCACACGGGCTTCAGCCCGTAGTGGATCGGAGTGCCTCGCAAGGGGGGGAAAAGAATCCTTCAGGGCAGGCAGGCGAATGGGCGTCGCGATGAACCCCGCTTGCCGCGTGATGGGCCTGTTCCTGGTCCTGCTGGCGCTGTTTCAGGCATTGCCGGTCGCGATGGTGGCCTGGCAGGCGCAGCAATGGCCGGACACCGTCATGGAATGGCTGCGTCTGGCGCTGCTGCCGGGCGCGCTGTGGCTCTATCTGCGCGACTTCAGCATCCTCGGCTGCCGCCGGTGCGGGGACGACGACGCTCGGTAAGCCGCCCGATTCTATTCGGGCTGCAGCAGATCGATCCTGAAACTGTCCTCGTAAGGGGGGACATTGCATTCGATGACGTTCGAGGGGGCGACATCGAGGCGCACGCCAACGATGTCGGTGCGCACCGGCAATTTCGCCGCACCGCGGTCCACCAGCACCACGGTGCGAATCTCGGCTGGTTGCCTGCATGCGAGGTATTCCACGGCGCGCAGCATGGAATGCCCGCGATACATGACGTCGTCCACCACCAGCACCGTGTGGCCGACGAGGTTCAAGCTGGCGTGCGTCGGGTTCTCGGTCAGCCGGGTTTCGGGATAGAGCAGCGTGAGATCGTCGGCATAGCGCGTGATCTGAAGATCCAGCCGCATGCAGTCCGCGAGGCCCCAGGTTTCCCGCAGCCGTGCATGCAAGCGGTCGGCCAGCGGCGCGCCGCGCCGCAGGATGCCGACAATCGCAATCTGCGTGCGTCCGGTCAGCAGTCCTGCCGCCTGGCGGGCCATGTCGCCGACGATGGTGTCGAGCTGCCCGGCATCGTAGAGGCAGGTGCGCCTGCCCTGGGGTTTGTCTGTCATGGTTGCGAGCCTGCTTGCGGGGTTCGGGGGATGTTCATGACGTCGCTTCGGCAACCTGGTTGGCCCAGGACATGGCCGCGATCTCGGCTGCGGTCAGGTCCGGCATCGACAGGGCGCCGCTTTGCGCCAACAATGAAAGCGTGCGGCCAAGGTCCGGATGCTCGACGCTTTCGACCAACTGGAGCAGCCTGCCCATCTCGCCTTCCCGGTGCAGCAGGACGGCAGTCAGGCGCTTGCTCAGGCCCAGTTCGCCGACGATGTCGGCCAGCGGCTTGTCGATGAGGCTGTCGATCAGCGACAGAATGCCGGCCATGAACGCCTCGTCGCAGAAGTCGGCATTGCGTAGCTGTTTTTCGGCCAGCAGCTCCATCATCTTGCCGCGTGTGGCGGCCAGCAACAGCAGCGGGCTGGGATACGGCGCGCCGGCTTGCAGGGTGAACAGCAGCAGTTGCAGCCAGCGCTGCAACTGCCTGCGCCCCAATACCATGATCGCCTGAGAGACCGAGGTAATGTTGTGCCTGACGCCGCTGGCCACCGAGTTCACCAGCCGCATCAGGTTGTAGGTCAGGCTGGGATGCTGCTTGAACATCTGTTCGATCTGCTGGGTCTCGGCATCGCGCAGCACCAGTCCCAGCAGCTGGGTGAGCGCCATCTGGGTGGGATCGGTGCGTTTGGCGGAGAGCACCGCGGGCCGCGCAAAGTAATAGCCCTGGAACAGCTCGAAGCCGAGCGAATGGCAATAGGCGGCCTGTTCGGCGCTGTCGACCTTCTCGGCCAGCAGCTTGACCGGCCATTGTTTCAGCCGGCTGACAGCCGACTGCAGTTCCTCGCGGCTGTGCAGCAAGATATCCACCTTGACGATGTCGATCAGCGCCAGCAGCGGCCGGTAGCTTTCGTCGAACACAAAGTCGTCCAGCGCCAGACTGAAGCCCAGCTGCTTGAGCGCGCGGCAACGCTCGACCACGGCGTCGGTGACGATGATGGTTTCGAGCAGTTCCAGCACCACCTGCGTCCTGGGCAGCAGCTCCACCAGGTCGGAGTGCAGCATCTCGGCGCTGACGTTGATGAAGCCCAGTTGCGCGCCCAGAACGGTTTGCACGCCCATCTCGCCGAACGCGTGATGGATCACGCTGGCGGTCGCCTGCATGTCGTCGGTGACGGTCACGCCGGGCGTATTGCCGGAACGGAACAGCAGTTCGTAGGCGACGATGCGCTGGTCGCGGTCGAGGATCGGCTGGCGGCCGAGGAAAATATCCTGGGTCGCCATGCCTACAGACCCAGGTCTTTCCACAGCGCGTCGACGCGCGCCTTCACTGCTGCATCCATCTCGATCGGCGTACCCCATTCGCGCGTCGTTTCGCCCGGCCACTTGTTGGTGGCGTCGATCCCCATCTTGCTGCCCAGGCCCGACACCTGGCTGGCGAAGTCGAGGTAGTCGATCGGCGTGTTTTCCACCAGCAGCGTATCGCGCGCCGGATCGACGCGCGTGGTGAGCGCCCAGATGACTTCCTTCCAGTCGCGTACGTCGACGTCGTCGTCGGTGACGAGGATGAACTTGGTGTACATGAACTGGCGCAGAAAGCTCCACACCCCGAACATCACCCGCTTGGCGTGGCCCGGATAGGCCTTCTTCATGGAAACCACCGCCATCCGGTAGGAGCAGCCCTCGGGCGGCAGGTAGAAGTCGGTGATCTCGGGAAACTGCTTCTGCAAGAGCGGCACGAACACCTCGTTCAGCGCCACCCCGAGGATGGCCGGCTCGTCCGGCGGCTTGCCGGTGTAGGTGCTGTGGTAGATCGGGTCGCGCCGCATCGTGATGCGAAGGACCGTGAACACCGGGAAGGTCTCCTGCTCGTTGTAGTAGCCGGTGTGGTCGCCAAATGGCCCTTCCAGGGCCATTTCACCGGGATGGATCACGCCTTCGAGCACGATCTCGGCGGAGGCCGGCACCTGCAGGTCGCTGCCGAGGCATTTCACCACTTCGGTCTTGGCGCCGCGCAGGAGGCCGGCGAACTGGTATTCGGAGAGCGTGTCCGGCACCGGGGTGACCGCGCCGAGGATGGTCGCCGGGTCGGCACCGAGGGCGACCGCCACCGGAAACGGCTCGCCCGGATGCGCGAGCGTGTGCTCGCGGAAATCGAGCGCGCCGCCGCGATGCGCCAGCCAGCGCATGATGAGCTTGTTCGGGCCGAGCACCTGCTGGCGGTAGATGCCGAGGTTCTGGCGCTTCTTGTGCGGGCCGCGCGTGACCGTCAGCCCCCAGGTGATCAGCGGCGCCACGTCGCCCGGCCAGCAGTGCTGGATCGGCAGGTGCGACAAATCCACGTCGGCGCCTTCCCATACGATCTCCTGGCACGGCGCGCTCTTCACTTCCTTCGGCGCCATGTTCAATACTTGTTTGAGCACCGGCCACTTGTCCCAGGCGTCGCGCAGGCCCTTCGGCGGTTCGGGTTCCTTCAGGTAGGCCAGCAGCTTGCCGACCTCGCGCAGCCGCGTCGGATCGTCCTCGCCCATGCCGAGCGCGACGCGCCTGACCGTGCCGAACAGGTTCGCCAGCACCGGCATCGTGCCGCCCTTCGGATTCTCGAACAACAACGCCGGGCCGCCGGCGCGCAGCACGCGGTCGGCGATCTCGGTCATTTCCAGTTTCGGGTCGACTTCGACGGCGATGCGTTTCAGCTCGCCCATTTTTTCAAGTTGCGCGATGAAATCGCGCAGGTCGCGATAGATCATGGATGGCCGATCATGGGCGGGTGCGTTCGAAGCCGGGGCGCGGCTTCAGTTGATGTACTCGAACAGAGTGACGACCTTGGTCACGCCCGATGTGGTGCGAGCGATCCCGGTGGCGACGTCGGCTTCGGCCTGCGTCACCAGTCCCATCAGGTAGACCACGCCGGCTTCGGTCACCACCTTGATCTTGGTGCCGGGCACGCGCTCGTCGCGCAGCAGGCGGGTCTTGACGTTGCCGGTGATGGTGGTGTCGTTGGCCCGGGAGGCGAGCGAGGTGACGCCCGAGATGCTGAGTTCGTTGAACACCGTGCGCACGTCGGGAACGCCCTTTGCGACCTCGCTGGCGCGCGCGCGGGTGGGCTCGTCCGGTACCTGGCCGGTCAGCAGCACCTGGCGGTTGTAGCTGGTAACCGAGATGCTGCCGGTTTTTTGCGGCAAGGCTTCGCGCAGGCGGTTCATTGCGCGCAGTTCGATTTCCTGGTCACCGACGAATACGCCGGCGGTACGGCGGTCGAGCGCAACCGCCGTACCCGTGGCAGCGCCGCCCACGGCGACCGCGGCACATCCTTGCAATTGCGACAGCGCCACACCCACCAGCGCGATTTGGATCAGCTTGTTCATTCCTCGACTCCTAATAAAACGCTGTCCACCGCATCGCACAGGCAATGGATGACCAGCAGATGGACTTCCTGGATGCGCGCCGTGGATTCGGCGGGCACGCACAGGAAGACGTCGTCATCCTGCATTTGTTCCGCCAGGCCGCCGCCGCTGCGTCCGGTGAGCGCGATCACCGGCATGCTGCGCGAGTGGGCGGCGGCCACCGCCTGCAGCACGTTGTGCGAATTGCCGCTGGTGGAAATCGCCAGCAGGATGTCGCCCGGCTGGCCCAGTGCCTTCACCTGCCGCGCAAACACCTGTTCGTAGGCGTGATGGTTGGCGATCGAGGTCAGGGTGGAGGTATCGGCGGTCAGCGCGATCGCCGCCAGGCCGGGGCGCTCCTGCTCGAAGCGGTTGATCATCTTGGAGGCGAAATGCTGCGCATCCGCCGCCGCACCGCCGTTGCCGCAGGCGAGGATTTTGCCGCCCTGCGCCAGACAATGCACCATGTGGCGCGCGGCCTGTTCGATCGCCGGGGCAAGCGCGTCGGCGGCATTCAGCTGGGTTTGCGCCGAGGCCTGAAAGTGGCCGGATATTCTGTCGAGTAAGGGCATGGTTGGCTGTAATTATCCCATATCGTCGAAGGCATTCTTGATCCATTCGGGCGGGGCGGTGCCGGTGAGCGCCACCACGTCGAAGCGGCAGGGCGGCAGCGTTTTCAGCGTGCCCAGGTACTGGCGCGCGGCGGCGAGCAGCTTTTTCTGCTTGGCGGGCGTCACGCTGGCGGCGGCGCCGCCGAAATCGCTGCGGCTGCGCAGCCGCACCTCGACGAACACCAGCGTGGGGCCGTCCTGCATGATGAGGTCGATCTCGCCGAAACGGCAGCGCCAATTGCGTGCCACGAGTTTCAGGCCGTGCGTTTTCAGGAAGGCTTCGGCGCGCGATTCGGCTGCGTGCCCGAGCAGGGGTTTCAACATCTGCGACAATGGCGATCCATGAACGAATCAGCCCATCATACCCGCCTGCCCCCCGCGCTTTATGTGGTTGCCACGCCGATCGGCAACCTCGGCGACATCACGCTGCGTGCGCTCGACACGCTGAAGGGCGTGGATCGTGTGACGGCGGAAGACACCCGTGTGTCGGGGCAATTGCTGGCGCATTTCAGTATTTCGAAGCCGCTGGTGTCCATCCGCGAGCACAACGAGCGCGCAGCCGCCGACAAGGTCATCGCGTGGATTGCCGCCGGCGAGGCGGTGGCCTATGTGTCGGACGCCGGCACCCCCGCGGTGTCGGATCCCGGCGCGCGGCTGGTGGCGGCGGTGCGCGCGGCGGGGCTGGCGGTGGTGCCGGTTCCCGGCGTCTCGGCGGTGACCGCGGCGCTGTCGGCCGCGGGCATCGAATCCGGGCAATGGCTGTTTCATGGCTTTCTGCCGCCCAAATCCGGCGCGCGCCGCGCACAGTTGCAGACGCTGGCAGCGCTGCCGGTGGCGCTGGTGTTTTACGAGGCGCCGCACCGCATCGAGGAGACGCTGGCCGACATGGTGGCGGTGCTGGACACTTCGCGCCGGGTGACACTGGCGCGCGAACTGACCAAACGATTCGAGAGCATCGTCACCCTGCCGCTCGCCGAGGCTCCCGCCTGGCTGGCGGCCGACCCCAACCACGTGCGCGGCGAATTCGTCGTCATCGTGCATCCGCCGGCCGCCGCCGCAGCGATGGTCGATGCGGAAGCGATACGGGTGCTCGACGTGCTGCTGGGCGACTTGCCGCCGACGCTGGCGGCCAGGTTGGCGGCGAAGATCACCGGGCGCAGCAAGGCCGAACTCTATAAAATGACCCTGGCATTAAAACCGCAGGAAGACGCATGACCGACACCCTCACGATCACCCGCCCCGACGACTGGCACATCCACTTCCGCGACGGCGCGGCGATGCAGAGCGTGCTGCCCGACACCGCACGCGTGTTCGGCCGCGCGATTGCCATGCCCAACCTGAAGCCGCCGGTGGTGAATGTGGCCGACGCGGCAGCCTACCGCGAGCGCCTGCTGGCCGCTGCGGCCGGTACAGCGTTCGAGCCCCTGATGGTGCTCTATCTCACCGACAACACGCAGCCCGACGAAATCCGCCGCGCGCGAGCAAGCGGCTTTGTGCACGCGGTGAAGTATTACCCGGCCGGCGCCACGACGAATTCCGATTCCGGCGTCACTGAACTCACGCGTGCCTATCCGGCTATTGCGGCGATGGAGGAAGTCGGCATGCCGCTGCTGCTGCACGGCGAAGTGGTCGATGCCGATATCGACGTGTTCGACCGCGAGGCGGTGTTCATCGAGCTCCATCTGGTCCGCTTGTTGCGCGACTTTCCCAAGCTGAGAATCGTGCTGGAGCACATCACCACGCGCCAGGCCGCCGAGTTCGTGGCGGCGGCGCCGGCGAACGTCGCCGCGACCATCACCGTGCACCACCTGCTGTACAACCGCAACGCCATGTTCAAAGGCGGCATCCGCCCGCACCTGTACTGCCTGCCGGTGCTGAAACGCGAGGCGCATCGCCAGGCGCTGGTTGCCGCGGCTATTTCCGGCAATCCCAAGTTCTTCCTCGGCACCGACTCCGCGCCGCATGCGCGGGGCGCCAAGGAGACCGCCTGCGGCTGCGCCGGCATTTATTCCGCCCATGCCGCGATCGAGCTGTATGCCGAAGCCTTCGAGGACGCAGGCGCACTCGACAAGCTGGAGGCCTTCGCCAGCTTTTACGGCGCGGATTTCTACGGCCTGCCGCGCCACACCGATACCATCACCCTCCGGCGCGCAAGCTGGGAGGCGCCGGCCAGCCTCGGGCTGGGGGAAGAAACCCTGGTGCCCTTGCGCGCGGGCGAGACGATCCGCTGGCGCGTCGTCGCATAAAAAACCGGGCATGGCGCCCGGCACGAGGGGACAATATGGCTTAGGGCATACGATCTTTCATGGGCTTCAGCCCATAGCAAAGTCGGAGTCCTTTAGGGGAAAGCCGGAATGGTCGGCTCGGTACCGGAACTCATCGCCTCGGGGTGGTGTGCGGCAATCAGCTTCCTGATTTCGTCGACCCGCCCGGCGGGGGCGTCCACCATCATCAGGACATGCCCTGCGTCGATGGCCGACTCGAAGGCCTTGAGCCGCGAGTTGGGAATCGCGCTGGCGACCATGCTGGCGACCCAGGCGCCAAATGCAGCCCCGATCAGCGCGGTGAGCAGGATGGTGACAAGCTGCAGGTCGACGCCGGCGGGCGGGAAAAAAACCGCCACCAGGCCGGCAATGATGCCGATGCCGCCACCCACGGCCAAGCCGGTTTCGGCGCCATGAACAAAATCGGTTTTTTGCAGGATCGAGGCCTCGTGCAGGCCTTCAAGCGACACGCCTTCCCGGGCCATGACGTGAATGTGACTGTCCTCGATGCGGGCAAGCAGAAGTTCGTCGCGAATCTGGCGGGCGCTGCGGGTGTCCGGCACCATGAAATACAAACGTCTTCTCATGATGAATCTCCTGATGAGGGTCGTTTCCGGCCTGATACCTTTGATTAGCAGATCAGCCGTAGCAGTCAAGTAAAGGCTTTATAATTGGAACGGGAAAGCCGGTCAGACAACCGCTGCCACGCAGGTGGGAGAGGAAAGTCCGGGCTCCACAGGGCAGGATGCCGGCTAACGGCCGGACGCCGCGAGGCGAGGAACAGGGCCACAGAGACGAGCGTATTAAGTTACGGTGAAACGCGGTAACCTCCATCCGGAGCAACACCAAATAGGCAGACGATGACGCGGCTCGCCGAGTCTGCGGGTAGGTGGCTGGAGCCGGTCAGCAATGGCCGGCCTAGAGGAATGGTTGTCCACGACAGAACCCGGCTTATCGGCCGACTTTCCCACTTCTCATGCAATTCATATACTTAGCGTTTTTATCTAATAATATAGGCAGGATAGCTCGCTAAGCTACGGTTTTTCCAGAAACTTATCCACAACCAAAAACCACCCCTAAGTCCTTGAGGCGTAGGGGTTTTTTTGCGTCTGCCGGCTTGACCCCCCCTAAACTATCCCCTATAGTGGGTGTAAGTGGTGATTGGTGGGAGGTTGTGGGAGAATGCGCCCATCCAGGCACAGCCAAATGCAGCTGAATTTAATTTAATAATTGGGGGGAGCGCATGTTTCGGGGGGTCGCAACGGTCAGTCTGGATAGCAAGAACCGGCTTGTGGTGCCGGCGCGCTACCGTGACGCCCTCCTGGTGAACGGCGGCGGGCGCGTGGTGGTGACGGCCGACCCGAGCCAGTGCCTGCTGCTCTACCCCCTGCCCGAGTGGGAGCCGATCGAGAAAAAACTCAACGGCCTGTCCGACTTCAATCCGCGTACCCGCAGTCTCAAACAATTGCTCGTCGGCTATGCGCACGACATGGATATGGACGGCGCCGGTCGCGTGCTGCTGCCGCCGATGCTGCGCAAGTTCGCCGAACTGGATAAAAACGTCGTGCTGGTGGGTCAGGGCAGCAAGGTGGAATTGTGGAACGAGGCGCGTTGGGAGGCGCAGGTGGCCCAGGCGCTGACGTTCAGTGACGATGCGCTGCCGCCCGAACTGGAAGGCTTTACGTTGTGATGGAAACCGCCCATGTGCCGGTGCTGGCACAGGAGGCGGTGGCGGCGCTGGCGATCAAGCCCGAAGGCATTTATGTCGACGCCACCTTCGGGCGCGGCGGCCACAGCCGGCTGATTCTGGCGCGGCTGGGGCCGGGGGGGCGACTCATCGCGCTGGATCGCGATCCGGATGCCATTCGCGCCGGCGCCGTCCTGCAGGACGCCCGGCTGACGTTGGTGCAAAGCGCGTTTTCGCGTCTGGGTGCGGTGCTCGATGAAATGGGTGTGATGCAGGTGGATGGGATATTGCTGGACATCGGGGTGTCGACTCCGCAGCTCGATGACGCCACGCGCGGGTTCAGCTTCCGCTTCGATGCGCCGCTCGACATGCGCATGGATCCGGGGAGCGGGATGTCGGCGGCGGACTGGCTGGCGACGGCGGCAGAGGGAGAAATCAGTGAAGTCATCCGCAGCTACGGGGAAGAGCGGTTTGCTAAATCGATTGCGCGCGCGATTGTTGCGGCGCGGCAAAAAGAGCCCATCCGCAGCACCGGGCAGCTGGCGGGCCTCATCGCCGCAATGGTCAAAAAACGCGAGCCGGGGCAACACCCGGCGACCCGCAGCTTCCAGGCTATACGGATTTATCTCAACCGCGAGCTGGAAGAGCTGAGTGCCGTGCTGCCGCAGTGCGTGGACAGACTGAAACCCGATGGACGGCTTGCGGTCATCAGCTTCCACTCGCTGGAAGACCGCATCGTCAAGCGCTTCATGCGCGAGGAGGCGATGGGTGAGCAGGCGCCCCGCCGCCTGCCGATCCCGGCCGCCATGCTGAAGCCGGGGCGCCTGAAGCTGGTGGGCCGTGCCCAGCATGCGACCGCTGCCGAAGTGGCGGCCAACCCGCGGGCGCGCAGCGCCGTGCTGCGGGTGGCGGAACGCGTGGGGGGGGCAGCATGAGCCGTCTGAATGTCGTGCTGGCGCTGCTGCTGATGGCATGCGCGCTGGCCGTGATTCAATCGCAGCATCGTTCGCGCACCTATTTCGTGGAACTGGAACGCCTGAAGAAACAGGCGCACGTGCTGGATGAGCAATGGGGACAACTGCAACTGGAGCAGAGCACCTGGGCCAATCCGGCGCGGGTTGATACGCTCGCGCGGACCCGGCTCGGGCTGATTGCGCCGCCGAATGACCGCGTGCGCATCGAAACGCTGACAGCCGCGCCATGAACTACCATTCAAAAAAGCTGCTCAAATTGAATCTTGCCCCCTGGCGCATGGCGACGGTGGGCGGCCTGCTGCTCGTCGGGCTGACGGTGGTGGCGGCGCGCGCGTTCTATCTGCAGGGCCTCAATACCGATTACCTGCAGGGCAAGGGCGATGCGGTGGCCAACCGCAACCTCACCCTGCCGGCGCAGCGCGGCCAGGTGACCGACCGCCACGGTCAGTTGCTGGCGATCAGCACCCCGGTCGAATCCCTGTGGGCACGTCCGGGCGAACTCGAGCTGACGGCTGCGCAGCAGGCGCAGCTGGCCAAGGTTCTGGGCATGCCGGTATCCGAACTTTCGAAAAAGATGGCGCGCAAAACACGCGGTGAATTCAGCGTGCAGCGCCCCGTCACCCCGGATCAGGCAGTCAAGATTGCCGCCATGGGGGTGACGGGCCTGCATCTGCGGCGCGAATTCCGCCGCTATTACCCGGCGGGCGAAGTGGCCGCGCACGTGGTGGGCTTCACCAATGTGGACGACCTCGGCCAGGAAGGCGTCGAGCGCGCCTATCAGGACTGGCTGGCCGGCCGCGAGGGCCAGCGCAGGATCCAGCGCGACCGGCGCGGCAACGCCATCCGCGACCTGGCGCCGATCCGGACCGCGCAGATGGGCGGCAACCTGGCGCTGGCCCTCGATCTGAACATCCAGTATCTGGCGCACCGCGAACTTGCCACCGCAATCGCCACGCACAAGGCCAAGGGCGGCAGCGTGGTGGTGCTCGACGCCAAGACCGGTGAGATTCTCGCGCTGGCCAACCAGCCGATCTTCAACCCCAACAACCGCCGCAACTACCAGCCGGGGCCGATGCGCAACCGCGCGGTGATCGACACCTTCGAGCCGGGCTCCACCATCAAGCCCTTCGTTGCGGCGGCGGTGCTGGAGCGCGGGCTGTTCCACCCCGAAAGCGTGATCGAGACGCCGGAAACCTGGCGCGTCGGCGCCAAGCTGGTGCGCGACGTCCATCCGCATCCGCAAATGACGGTCAGCGAAATCATCCAGAAATCGAGCAACGTCGGTGCGGTCAAGCTGGCCATGTCGCTCACCCCGCAGCAATATTGGGAGGTATTGCACCGCTCCGGTTTCGGCGAGCTGCCGGGCTCGGGCTTTCCCGGCGAGACGGCCGGGCGGCTGCGCGACGCCGCCAGCTGGAAGCCGGTCGAGCACGCCACCATGGCGTATGGCTACGGCCTGTCGGTCAGCCTGCTGCAGCTGAGCCGCGCCTACATGGCCTTCGCCAACGACGGCGAGGTGATGCCACTGTCGTTTCTCAAGCGCGAGCCGCAGGAAGTCGCGGGCGTCAGGGTGTTCTCGCCGGGCGTGGCGCGCGAGGTGCGTGCCATGATGGAATCGGTGACACAGGAAGGCGGCACCGGCATGCGCACCCGGGTGCCGGGTTATCGCGTGGCCGGCAAGACCGGCACCGCGCACAAGCTGGTCGACGGCCGCTACGCGCCCGACCGCTACCTGTCTTCCTTCGTCGGCATGGCGCCGGCCTCCAACCCGCGCCTCATCATCGGCGTGGTGATAGACGAGCCGTCCGGCGGCGTGTACTACGGCGGCAGCGTGGCAGGTCCGGTGTTCGCCCACGTGATGGCGGCCAGCCTGCGCCAGCTGGCGTTGCCCCCCGATGCGCCGGAAACCGCGACCCGGATGACGCACAATGCGCTGCGCGCGGGAGGGGGGGCGTGATGGCGAAGCCGCAAGCCCATCCCGACTTCGCCACGAAGGGAATCCGCGAATCCGTGCCGCATATTCTGGAACGGCTGGGCATTGCGGTCACCGAACTCGTCAGCGACAGCCGCAAGGCCTTGCCGGGTACGGTGTTTGCCGCCTATCCGGGGGAAGCGCGCGATGGCCGCGACTTCATCGCGCAGGCGGTGGCGCAGCGCGTCGACGGCGTGCTGTGGGAAGCCGATCACTACCAGTGGGATCCTGCCCTCGATGTGCCCAACGCCGGCGTGGCCGGCCTGAAAATCCGCATCGGCGAAATCGCCGCGCATGTCTACGGCGAGCCTTCGCGCGCGCTCTACATGGTCGGCGTCACCGGCACCAACGGCAAGTCCTCAGTGGCGCACTGGATCGCGCAGGCCCTGTCGCAACTGGGGCGCAAAACTGCCGTCATCGGCACCGTCGGTAACGGCTTTCCCGGCGCACTCACACCCGCACTCAACACCACGCCCGACGCCATCGAACTGCAGCAGCGCCTCGCGCATTACCGGCAGCAGGGCGCGGCGGCGTGTGCGATGGAAGTGTCCTCGCACGGCCTGGCACAGGGACGCGTCAACGGCACCTCGTTCAAGATCGCGGTGCTGACCAATCTGTCGCGCGACCATCTCGATTACCACGGCGACATGGCAAGCTATGCCAGCGCCAAGGCGCGGCTGTTCAACTGGCCGGGGCTGGAGTGGGTAGTGCTCAACGTCGACGACGCCTTCGGCCAGCAGCTCGAAAGCGAGACGCGCCCGGCGCGCGTCGCCGGCTATGGCTTTCATCGCGGCGCCGTGGTGGGAGAAAAGCTGCGCCTGTCGCAAGCCGGGCTGCATCTCGCGGTACGCACCGACTGGGGCAATGCCGAGCTCGCCGCGCCGCTGCTGGGGCGTTTCAATGCCGCCAACCTGCTCGCCGTGCTCACCACCCTGCTGGTGTCCGGCGTGAAGCTGGACGACGCCTGCCAGGCGCTCGCGCACATCACGCCGCCGCCGGGACGCATGCAGACCTTCGGCGGCAACATGCATCCGCTGGTGGTGGTGGACTACGCCCACACCCCCGACGCGCTGGAAAAAGTGCTCGCCACCCTGCGCGAAATCGTCAGCGGCGGCCGCCTCATCTGCGTTTTCGGCTGCGGCGGCAACCGCGACCGCGGCAAGCGCCCGCTGATGGGGCAGGCCGCCGCCAATGGCGCCGACGAAGTCTGGATCACCAGCGACAATCCGCGCAACGAAGACCCGCGCCACATCATCGACGACATCCTGGCTGGAACAGGCGGCAAGCCACACGTCGAGCCGGATCGCGCGCGCGCCATTTTCGAGGCTATCGGCGGCGCGCATCAGGGCGACGTCGTGCTGATCGCCGGCAAGGGCCACGAGGACTACCAGGAAGTCGCCGGCGAGCGGCTGCCATTCTCCGACGTTGCGGTTGCGCGCAAGGCCCTGGAGGCGTGGAGTTGATGGCCATGATGCATCTCTCCGAAGCCGCCGCCATGCTCGGCGTCCCGTTTTCCGGCCACGATGCCGAAGTGCTGCGCGTCTGCACCGACAGCCGTACGATCCGGCCTGGCGATCTCTTCATCGCGCTGCGCGGCGAGAAATTCGACGGCGGCGCCTTCGCTGCGCAGGCCCTGCAGCGGGGCGCGGTCGGCGTGGTGCTGGATGCCGCGCAGGCGCCCGACATCGCAGCGGCCATCCGCGTCGACGACACCCGTCTCGCGCTCGGCAGGCTGGCTGCCGCCTGGCGCCAGCGCTTCGCGATTCCGCTCGTCGCCATCACCGGCAGCAACGGCAAGACCACGGTGAAGGAAATGCTGGCGGCCATCCTGCGGGTGGAAGCCGCTGCCGATGCCGCGGTGCTGCATACCGAGGGCAACCTCAACAACGACATCGGCGTGCCGCTGATGCTGCTGCGCCTGTGCGACACACACCAGTTCGCGGTGCTGGAAATGGGCATGAACCACGCCGGCGAAATCGATTGCCTGACCCGCCTGGCGCGGCCGGATGTAGCACTGGTCAACAACGCGCTGACCGCGCATATCGGAAATCTCGGCTCGGTCGAAAATATCGCGCGTGCCAAGGGTGAAATCTTCAACGGTCTGACCGACGTCGGCATCGCAGTGTTCAACGCCGACGACCCGCATGCCAGGCTGTGGCGCGAAGCCAATGCGCGGCGCTGCATCATCGATTTCGGCCTCAAGCAGCCGGCGGTGGTGCGCGGGCAGTACCGGCCCAGCCTCTACGGCTCGGTGCTGACCCTGGTTCTGCCCAATGCCGAGTTCGAGGTGAACCTGCAGGTGCCGGGCGAGCACAACGTGATGAATGCGCTCGCCGCCGCCGCCGCCGCCTTTGCGCTCGACGTCAGCCATCGCAGCATCGTCGCGGGTCTGTCCGGCTTCAGCGGGGTCAAGGGACGCTTGCAAAAAAAACCTGCGCTGCACGGCAGCACCTTCATCGACGACACCTACAACGCCAATCCCGATTCGGTGAAGGCCGCGCTGGCGGTGCTGGCGCAGCAGCCCGGCAAGAAAGTGCTGGTGCTGGGCGACATGGGCGAACTGGGTGCGGACGCTGCAGCCATGCATGCGCAGATCGGCCTCGCTGCGCGCGACGCGGGTGTCGACCGGCTGCTGGCACTGGGCGAGTTGACGCGCGAAACCGTCACTGCCTTCGGCGCCGGCGCGATGCACTTCGAGCGCATCCAGGAACTGCTCGCCGAACTCGAAAACGAACTCACGCCCGACACCACCGTGCTGGTGAAGGGCTCGCGTTTCATGCAGATGGAACGCGTAGTGCAAAGCTTCATGGAAGGACACTGACATGCTCTTGTGGCTGTTTCAACAACTGGGCCAGGACATCCGGGCATTCAACGTCTTCAACTACCTGACGCTGCGCGCGGTGATGGCCACGCTCACTGCGCTGACGATTTCGTTCATCGTCGGGCCCGCCGTGATCCGCAAGCTCACCGCGCTGAAAATCGGCCAGTCGGTGCGCAGCGACGGCCCGCAGACCCACCTGGTCAAGGCCGGCACGCCGACCATGGGCGGCGTGCTGATCCTGGTGTCGGTCGCCATCACCACGCTGCTGTGGGCCGACCTGTCCAATGACTATGTCTGGGTGGCGCTGCTCACTCTGGTCGGCTTCGGCCTCATCGGCTGGGTCGACGACTGGCGCAAGGTGGTCGAAAAGAACTCGCGTGGCCTGCCCTCGCGCTGGAAGTATTTCTGGCAGTCGGTGATCGGGCTGGCGGTCGCGGTCTACCTGTGGAACAACGCCAGCCTGCCGGCGCACACCGAGCTCATCATCCCCTTCTTCAAGCATGCCACGCTGACCCTGTCGGCGGCTGCCTTCATCGCGCTCACCTACTTCGTCGTCGTCGGCTCCAGCAACGCGGTCAACCTGACCGACGGCCTCGACGGCCTGGCGATCCTGCCGACCGTGATGGTGGCCTCCGCCCTGGCGATCTTCGCCTACGTCGCTGGCAATGCGGTGTTCTCCAAATACCTCGGCGTGCCCTTCGTGCCGGGCGCGGGCGAGCTGGCGATCTTCTGCGCCGCCATGGCGGGGGCAGGTCTCGCCTTCCTGTGGTTCAACGCCTACCCGGCCGAAGTCTTCATGGGCGACGTTGGCGCGCTGGCGCTGGGTGCGGCGCTCGGCGTGGTCGCCGTCATCGTGCGCCAGGAAATCGTGCTCTTCATCATGTGCGGCGTGTTCGTGGTGGAAACCCTGTCGGTGATGGTGCAGGTCGCCTCGTTCAAGCTCACCGGCAAGCGCGTGTTCCGCATGGCACCGATCCACCACCACTACGAGCTCAAGGGTTGGAAGGAAAATCAGGTGGTGGTGCGATTCTGGATCATCAGCATGATGCTGGTGCTGATCGGCCTGTCGAGCCTGAAGCTGAGATGAATCTCGACAGCCTGAACCTTTCCGGCAAGCAGGTTCTGGTGCTCGGGCTCGGCGACACCGGCCTGTCGTGCGCGCGCTGGCTGACCGCTCGCGGCGCGCAGGTGAGCGTGGCCGACAGCCGCGAGGCGCCGCCGCATGCGCAACGCCTCGCCGAACTGCTGCCGCAGGTGCCGCTTTATACCGGGCCGTTCGACGATGCGCGGCTACAGGCGGCCGACATGCTGGTGGTTAGCCCCGGCGTGCCACTCGCCGACCCGGCGGTGGCGCGCGCCGTCGCCGCGGGGGTCGAGGTAGTGGGCGACGTCGAGCTGTTCGCCCGCGCCATCGCCGCGCTCAATGCCCAGCGAGCGCATCCGATGCGGGTGATCGCCATCACCGGCAGCAACGGCAAGAGCACCGTCACCGCGATGTGCGGCGACATGTGCCGCATGGCCGGGTTGACCACCTGCGTGGCGGGGAACATCGGCCTGCCGGTGCTGGATGCGCTGCTGGATATCGAGCAGGGATTCGCGCCCGTGCCCCAGGTGTGGGTATTGGAGCTGTCGTCGTTCCAGCTCGAAACGACGCCCGGCCTGAATGCCGATGCGGCCACCGTGCTCAACCTGTCGGAAGACCATATGGACCGCTACCCCGACATGGAAACCTACGCAGCGGCCAAGGCGCGGATTTTCAGCGGCGGCGGCGTCCAGGTGCTCAACCGCGACGACGCGCGCTCGCTGGCCATGGCCATGCCCGGACGACGAATGGTCAGCTTCGGCCTCGACCGCTGCCCGCAGGATGAGAATTTCGGCCTGTGCGAAGACGAACTCTGCCTGGGCGGCGACATGCTGATGCCGCTGTCCGCCCTGCCGGTGGCCGGCCTGCATAACGCCGCCAACGCCCTGGCGGCACTTGCCCTGACGCGCGCGCTCGGGCTGCCGATGGAAGCCCTGCTGCGCGGCCTGATGCATTTCAAGGGCCTGCCGCACCGGGTGGAGAAAGTCGCCGAGATCGACGGCGTGACGTATTACGACGATTCCAAGGGCACCAATGTCGGCGCCACCGAGGCCGCGCTCTACGGCATGGGCAGCAGGAAAGCCGTGGTGATCCTCGGCGGCGACGGCAAGGGCCAGGACTTCAGCCCGCTCAAGACGGCGGTCGAGGCCAACGCGCGCGCGGTGCTGCTGATCGGGCGCGATGCGCCGCTGATCGCCGCCGCGCTCGCGGGTAGCGGCATCGACACCTACCGCGCCGGCAGCCTGCCCGACGCCGTCGAGGCGGCGCAGCGCCTGGCCCAGCCCGGCGATGCCGTCCTGCTGTCGCCCGCGTGTGCCAGCTTCGATATGTTCCGCAACTACATCCACCGCGCCGACGTCTTTGTCGAAGCCGTGAAAAAGCTGGCGGCGGAAAGGGCGACTTGACGATGCTTTATTCTGCGCGCGTGCCCAAACCCACTGCAGAGCTCGACTTCGGCCTCTTGTGGTTGGCGCTCGGCCTGCTGGCGATCGGCCTGGTGATGGTGTATTCCGCCTCGCTCGCGATCGCCGAGGCGGCCAAATACACCGGCCACAACGGCGAATATTATTTGCTGCGGCAGGGCATCTTCATCGCCATTGGGGTGGGTGTCGGCATGACCGCCTTCCAGGTGCCGATGCGGGTGTGGCAGCAGGCCGCGCCCTATCTCTTTCTGGCCGGCCTGCTGCTGCTGGTGGTCGTGCTGATCCCGGGCATCGGGCGCGAGGTCAACGGCAGCCGCCGCTGGATTCCGCTCGGTTTCGCCAACCTGCAGCCGTCCGAGCTGATGAAGTTCCTCGCCGTGCTGTACGCCGCCGACTACACCACGCGCAAGGCCGCCTTCATGCACGACTTCAAGAAGGGTTTTTTGCCGATGGCCGCGGTGATGATGCTGGCCGGCGCCCTGCTGCTGCGCGAACCGGACTTCGGCGCTTTCGTCGTCATCGTGTCGATCGCCATGGGCATTCTGTTCCTCGGCGGGCTCAACTGGAAAGTCTTCGCCGGGCTGGTGGTGGTGCTGCTGGTGGGCTTCGTCCTCCTGATCCTGGCCTCGCCCTATCGCCTGCAGCGCGTGCTTGGATTCATGGATCCGTTTGCCGACCCCTACGGCAAGGGTTACCAGCTGTCGCATGCCCTGATCGCCTTCGGCCGCGGCGAATGGCTCGGCCTCGGCCTGGGCGGCAGCGTCGAGAAGCTGTTCTACCTGCCGGAAGCGCATACCGATTTCCTGCTGGCGGTGATCGCCGAGGAATTCGGCTTCATCGGCGTGGCAGTGGTGATCGGCCTGTTCGCCTGGCTCATCGTCAAGGCCTTCCTGATCGGCCATCGCGCCGCCCGGCTCGAGCGCAATTTCTGCGCGCTGGTGGCGCAGGGCATCGGCATCTGGCTTGGCGTGCAGGCGCTGATCAACATGGGGGTGAACGTCGGCCTGCTGCCGACCAAGGGCCTCACCCTGCCCTTCCTGTCCTTCGGCGGCAGCGGCATCGTCGCCAACTGCCTGGCGGTCGCCGTGCTGCTGCGCATCGACTGGGAGCACCGGCAGATGATGCGGGGAAAAACGTTCTGATGCCGGGTGTCATGGCTGTGCGGCCACCTTCCCCTCTCTCCAACCCTACACCCGCAAGGGGTACGCCGGCGGGTGCCCCGCTGCTGCGCAGCGACCCTTCCGCAGTCCCGCCAGGGGAGAGGGAGCAAACGCTGAACCCAAGCCGATTGAACCGCACCCTCATGGTGATGGCCGGCGGCACCGGCGGCCACGTCTATCCCGCGCTGGCGGTGGCCGACGCCCTGCGCACGCGCGGCTGGGACGTGTTCTGGCTTGGCACCCGCGCCGGCCTCGAAGCGCGGGTGGTGCCGGCAGCCGGGATCGACATGGTGTGGGTAAGCATGGGTGGCATGCGCGGCAAGGGCGTGCTGAAGAAACTGCTGTTGCCGGCGATGCTGCTGGTCGCCTTCTGGCAGAGCCTCGTCGCCATTCTCAAGCGCCGCCCCGACGTGGTGCTCGGCATGGGCGGCTACACCGCCTTTCCCGGCGGCATGATGGCGAGCCTCCTCAACCGGCCGCTGGTCATCCACGAACAGAACTCGGTCGGGGGGCTGACCAACCGCGTGCTGGCCTGCCTCGCCGACCGCGTGCTCATCGCCTTCCCCAGGGCGTTCACCCATGCGAATGACAAGCCCATCCCCTGCCGCCGTGTGGCGGCCGAATGGGTGGGCAACCCGGTGCGTACCGGCATCACCACTGCATCAGCGGCCAGTCGCGCCGACCGCAGCGGTCCGCTGCGTCTGCTGGTGGTCGGCGGCAGCCTTGGCGCGCAGGCCTTGAACGACCTGGTGCCGAAGGCACTCGCCCTGCTGCCCGCGGAAAAACGTCCGCAGGTGGTACACCAGTCCGGCCGCCAGCATCTGGAGATGCTTCGCGCGAACTATGCCGCTGCCGGGGTCGAGGCCGAGGTGCGCGACTACATCGAGGACATGGCCGCCGAGTATCGGGCCTGCGACTTCGCCATCTGCCGCGCCGGCGCGATGACCGTGGCCGAGCTGGCCTGCGCCGGCGTCCCCGCGCTGCTGGTGCCCTTCCCTTTCGCGGTGGACGACCACCAGACCGGCAATGCCGAATTCCTCTCCGAGGCGGGCGCAGCCTGGCTGATGCAGCAGCGCGATCTGACGGCAGAGAAACTGGCGGCCCTGATCGCCGGACTCGATCGCGCCACCCTGGCGGCCATGTCGGACAAGGCGCGCACCCTGGCGAAACCCGACGCGACCCGACAGGTCGCCGATATTTGCGAGGCACTTGCTGAGGGGTCAGGGGTCAGGGGTCAGGGGTCAGGAAAGAAAGCATGAGCTACCTCATTCCTTCCCCCTCACTCCTCACCGGAGATGCTCAATGAAGCACGCGGTCCGTCATATCCACTTTGTCGGCATCGGCGGCGTCGGCATGAGCGGCATCGCCGAAGTGCTGCTGAACCTCGGCTATGCGGTGTCGGGTTCCGACCTCGCCGACAATGCGGTGACGCAGCGGTTGGCGGGTCTGGGCGCGCGCATCCTGCGCGGCCACGCTGCCGAAAATATCGCCGGGGCCGACGCGGTCGTGACCTCGACGGCGGTGCAGGAATCCAATCCCGAAGTCATCGCCGCACGCGAGAAGAAAATCCCCATCGTGCCGCGCGCGCTGATGCTGGCCGAACTGATGCGGCTGCGGCAGGGCATCGCGATTGCCGGCACCCACGGCAAGACCACCACCACCAGCCTGGTTGCCAGCATCCTCGGCGAAGCCGGCATGGATCCGACCTACGTCATCGGCGGCAAGCTCACCGCGGCCGGCACCAACGCGCGGCTGGGGCAGGGCGACTTTCTGGTGGCCGAGGCCGACGAATCCGATGCCTCCTTCCTGTA
The DNA here is from genome assembly GCA_947085345.1 of uncultured Gammaproteobacteria bacterium. Lineage (GTDB taxonomy): Bacteria > Pseudomonadota > Gammaproteobacteria > Burkholderiales > Thiobacillaceae > Thiobacillus. Next base: position 70,293 of record CAMTWC010000055.1, read on the forward strand.
TCTCACGCCGGTGATCGCGATCGTCACCAACATCGACGCCGATCACATGGAGACCTACGGCCATGATTTCGAGCGGCTGAAGCAGGCCTTCGTCGACTTCTGCCAGCGCCTGCCCTTCTACGGCATGGCGGTGCTGTGCATCGACGACCCGCACGTGCGCGAAATCCTGCCGCGCATCACCAAGCCGATCACCACCTACGGCTTCGACGAATCGGCCCAGGTGCGCGGGGTGAATCCGCGCTTCGAACACGGCCGGATGCATTTCACCGTCAAGCGCGAGGGCATGGCCGATCTCGACGTGGTGCTGAACCATCCCGGCATGCACAACGTGCTGAACGCGCTGGCTGCCATCGCGGTGGCGACCGAGGTCGACGCCAGCGACGCCGCCATCGTCAAGGCGCTGGCCGAATTCCACGGCGTCGGCCGGCGCTTCCAGCGCTACGGCGAATTACCCGCCAGGGATGGCGGCCGCTACACCCTGATCGACGACTACGGCCACCATCCGGTGGAAATGGCGGCCACGCTGGCGGCCGCGCGCGGCGCCTTCCCGGGGCGGCGGCTGGTGCTGGTGTTCCAGCCGCACCGCTATACCCGCACCCGCGACTGCTTCGAGGATTTCGTCAAAGTGCTGTCGGAGACCGACGTGCTGGTGCTGACCGAAGTCTATCCCGCGGGCGAGGCGCCGATCGTCGCCGCCGATGGCCGCGCGCTCTCACGTGCCGTGCGGGTGGCGGGCAAGGTCGAACCGGTGTTCGTTGAAAACGTCGCCAACGTCCCCGCGGCGGTGCGCGATCTCGCGCAGGCGAACGACGTGGTGCTGGTGATGGGCGCCGGCAGCATCGGCCAGGTGGCGCCAGCCCTGGGAGCACACGATTCCACAGGCGCTTCAGCGTCTAGTGGATCGCAATCCCCTTTAGGGGGCAGCCATGCGGCATGACTACCGGATGAGCGAGATGGACCTCGGCGGCGGCGCGGCGCCGGTGCTGCGCGGGCGCTTCCTCTACAACGAGCCGATGAACAAGCACGTGTCCTGGCGCGCCGGCGGCGCAGCGCAGCGCGCCTATATTCCGGCCGACCTGGAAGACCTGACCTGGCTGGTGCGCTCGGTTCCCGCGCACGAGGCCATCCACATGGTCGGGCTGGGCAGCAATCTGCTGGTGCGCGACGGCGGCGTCAGGGGGGTGGTAATCCTGCTGCATGGCGTGCTGAAGAATCTGGCGATCGAGAGTCGCACCCACGGCCTGCCGCCCGCGCCGGAGGATGCCGACAGCGCCCTGGTGTACGCCCAGGCGGGCGTCGCCGCGCCCAAGCTGGCGCGCTTTGCCGCCAACCACGACCTGGTCGGCGGCGAGTTCTGGGCCGGCATTCCCGGCACCGTCGGCGGCGCGATGGCGATGAACGCCGGCTGCTACGGCGGCGAAACCTGGCACAAGCTGGTGCAGGTGCAGACGCTGGATCGCGATGGACAGTTGAACGAGCGGCGGCCGGACGAATACGTGATCGGCTACCGCCACGTGGCGCTGAAACATCCGCACGAGGAGTGGTTCATCGGCGGCTGGTTCAGGCTGGTCCACGGCGACGGTGCGGCCTCGCGCGAAACGATCAAGGAAATGCTGAAAAAGCGCATCGCTTCGCAGCCGCTGAACCTGCCAAACGCCGGCTCGGTGTTCCGCAATCCCCCCGGCAATCACGCGGCGCGGCTGATCGAGGCGTGCGGATTGAAGGGCTTTCGCATCGGCGACGCGCAGGTGTCGCTGAAACACGCCAATTTCATCGTCAATCTGGGCCACGCCACGGCGACCGACATCGAGCGCCTGATCGAACATGTTGAAGACACCGTGGAGGCGCGCACCAATGTGCAGCTGATCCGCGAAGTGCGAATTATTGGAGAACGGCAGTGAGTGAATTGGATTCCGCGAAGAAGTTCGCCCCACAAGGGGACTCCGATTTTCTACGGGCTGAAGCCCGTGAAAAGTCGTATGGCAAGGTCGCGGTGATGCTGGGCGGCACCTCGGCCGAGCGGCCCGTGTCGCTCAACAGCGGCGCAGCGGTGCTGGCGGCGCTGACCCGGCAGGGCGTCGATGCCCACGCCTTCGATCCGGCCAACCGCAACCTTGGCGATCTCATCGGCGGGGAATTCGACCGCGTGTTTATTGCGCTGCACGGACGCTACGGCGAGGACGGCTGCATGCAGGGCGCGCTCGAACTGTTGAACATCCCCTACACCGGCAGCGGCGTGATGGCCTCGGCCATCGGCATGGACAAATGGCGCACCAAGCTCTTGTGGCGCGCCGCCGGCTTGCCGACTGCCGACTGGGCCATCCTCGATGCCGCCAGCGATTTTGCCGCGGTGGAGAAGAAGCTCGGCCTGCCGATTTTCGTCAAGCCCGCACGCGAAGGATCCAGCATCGGCATGAGCAAGGTGACCGAGCCCGGCATGCTTGCGGCCGCGTATGAAACCGCCGCCGAACACGATGCGCTGGTGCTGGCGGAAAAATTCATCGATGGCGCCGAGTTCACCGTCGGCATCCTGGGCGACACCGCGTTGCCGCTGATCCGCCTGCAGC
>CAMTWC010000056.1:0-3922 GCA_947085345.1 uncultured Gammaproteobacteria bacterium
GACGTGTGCTCTTCCGATCTATCGCGGCATTTCGAAGCTGGAACGTCATCGTGGATTGCCGTCCGAAAACCTTGCATCCAGCATCTCGATCCAGTGGTGGACCGGCACCGGGGAAGCCGAGGCCAGGTGCGTCAGGCAGCCGATATTGGCCGTTGCAATGGCCACCGGGCGGCTTGTCATGAGCGTTTCCAACTTGCGCTCACGCAGCGATTCCGAAAGTGTCCGTTGCAGGAGCGAATAGGTGCCCGCCGCACCGCAGCACATGAAGGAATAGGTCACGGGCATTAGCTTGAATCCGGCGCGCTTCAGCAGCATCTCGACCACCCCGTTCAGTTTTTCGCCATGCTGCAAGCTGCAGGAAGACTGGAAGACGATGCGTTGCGGTGCAGGCGAATTCTGCAGCAGCCCATCCCGCCATTCCGCAGCGACAATCTCCGCGATGTCCCGGGCCATGTCGGAGACGCGCTTTGCCTTGTCGCGGTATTTCGGGTCGTCATGCAGCAGTTGGCCATAATCGCGAAAGTGCGCACCGCAACCGCTGGCGGTGATGACGATGGCTTTCGCGCCCGCTTCGATATGCGGCCACAAGGCGTCGATATTCCTGCGCATGAAGTCGCGCGCCTCATCCGTCGCAGCCATGTGATGGCTGAGGGCGCCGCAGCAGCCGCCGTTCGCCGCAATCAGACGGATGCCGAAACGATCCAGCACGCGCGCCGCGGCAGCATTGATGTCCGGTGCCAGAGCCGGTTGCACGCACCCTTGCCAGGCCACCATGCTGCGGGCGTGCGTGCGGTCCGGCCAGACGCCGGCCGGCCGGCGTTGCGGAACTCTGGAACGCAGGCCGGCCGGCAGGAAACGGCGCAGGGCTTGCCCGGTGCGCAGCAATGCGGTGAAGCGGTAGCGGTAGGGAACCACGGTGCGCAGCGCCCGGCGCACCAGTTTTTCCTTCAGGGGGCGTGGCACGGCCTTTTCGACCAGTTCCCGCCCGATATCGAGCAGGCGCCCGTAGCGAACCCCCTGCGGGCAGCTGGTTTCGCAGGATCGGCAGCTGAGGCAGCGATCGAGATGCAGCTGCAGATTGGCTTCGAGTGATTTCCCCTCCAGCGTTTTCAGGGAATAGGCCGGGAGCAAGGTGGCCTCGTCGGGCTCCTTGCCCTCGAGCATTTGCTTGATCAGATAGATGCGGCCGCGCGGGCCATCCCACTCGTCGTCGAGCAGGCGGAAGGTCGGGCAGGTGAATGTGCATTGACCGCATTGCACGCAGGGCCCCAGCAGCGTCTCCGCTTCATGGCCCAGGTCGGTGTCACGGTAGGGTGGGGCCAGCTCGATTTTCATTGTGGGAATCCGGGTGTAAGCATGGCGAGCAGCTTGATGTTGCGCGAGGCGCCCTGAAAAACTGTCGACGGTTCAAACTATGGAGAGCACAACGCGTGTTGTCCAAGACCTAATTTCAATTGCGCTGATAGAAATCGCTTATGCACTTCGGCCGCCCTGCTGTCGCTGGACGCCGCAGCCAGGGTGTGCCCTTGAAAATCCGTGTGGCCTGGTCTACCCTGTACTGATTGGTACACAACACGGAGACGCCACATGACGACGTCCGAACGTCCGCCCCCGCCCCCGTTCACGCTGGAGGCCGCCGCGCAGAAGGTTCGCACGGCCGAAAATGCCTGGAACACGTACGACCCGCAAAAGGTGTCCCTCGCCTATACGGAGGGCAGCCGCTGGCGCAACCGAGGCGAATTCCTGCAGGGTCGCGAAGCCATCGTGGCCTTTCTCGAACGCAAATGGAATGGGCGCGCGAGCTGGACTACCGCCTGATCAAGGAATTGTGGAGCTTCCACGAAAACCGGATCGCGGTCCGTTTCAAGTACGAATGGCGCGATGATTCCGGCAACTGGCTCCGTTCGCACGGAAACGAGCTGTGGGAATTCGACGAGCGTGGCTTGATGCGCCGGCGCGAGGCCAGCATCAATGATGTCTCGATCCAGGTGTCCGAGCGGAAATTTCTGTGTGAACAGGGCACTAGCAGCCTGTCGGACTTACCCCCTGATCCGGTAAAATCCGTCCATTCATTTCACAGTGGATGAGCATGGCGCGTTTCCTTCCGATAGACCGAGATAGCGTCTACCTTTTTCCGCCCTCCGTACAAGACTGGCTGCCCGAGACCCACCTGGCGCGCTACATCGCCAACGTCATTGAAAGTCTCGACCTCTCCAGCATCGAACGCGCCTACGCCAGTCGCGGCAGCGACGCCTACCATCCCGCCAGCCTGATGAGCCTGCTCATCTACGGCTACGCCACCGGCGTGTTCTCCAGCCGCCGCATTGAGATGGCCACCTACGACTCGGTTGCCTTTCGCTACCTTGCCTGCAACCGCCACCCCGACCACGACACCCTCGCCACTTTCCGTCGCCGCTTTGGTGAACAGTTCCAGTCGCTCTTCGTACAAGTCCTGCAAATCGCCCAGGCCAACCGGCTCAGTCAATTCGGCAGCGTCAGCCTCGACGGTACCAAGCTCCACGCCAACGCCAGCCGTCACAGCGCGCTCTCCTATGAACACGCGGGCAAGCTCGAAACCCAACTCAGGCAGGAAGTTCAGGAACTGCTCGCCCTGGCCGAATCCGCCGACCAGAGCGAGTTGCCCGAAGGGCTTTCCGTCCCCGCCGAGATCGCCCGCCGCGAAGACCAGCTTGCCGCCATAGCAAAGGCCAAAGCCAAGATCGAAGCGCGTGCCAAAGAACGCTACGTGCGCGAGAAGGCCGAGTTCGATGCCAAACTGAAGGCGCGCGAAGAGAACGCGGCGAAGACTGGCCGAAAGCCACCCGGCAAGCCGCCCGCGCCGCCGAGCGAAGCGCCGCGTGCCGAGGATCAAGTCAACCTCACCGACGACGAATCGCGGATCATGAAAGTGGCGGGCGGCGGCTTCGAGCAGTGCTACAACGCCCAGGCGATGGTCGATACCGAAACCATGCTGATCGTGGTCTCGGAAATCACGCAAGCGGCCAACGACAAACAGCAGGTCGAACCGATGATCGACAAGCTCCGCGCGCTACCCGCTGGACTGAATGCCCCGGCCACTCTCCTGGCCGACACCGGCTATTTCAGTGCAGACAACGTTGACACCTGCCACCAGGCCGGGATTGAACCGCTGATTGCCGTCGGTCGGGCGTGCCACCACCCGCACTGGAAAGAACGCTTCACCGAGCCTGCGCCGCTGGCGGCGGATGCCGGCGCGGTCGATACGATGAAGCATACGCTCAAGACCCAGGCGGGCAAGAAGCGCTACGCACTACGCAAGCAGACGGTGGAGCCGGTGTTCGGCATCATCAAGTCGGTGATGAAGTTCAGGCAGTTCATGCTGCGGGGTTTGATCAACGTCGGCAACGAATGGACGCTGGTTTGTCTGGCCTGGAATTTGAAACGGCTGGCCGTATTGCACCCGCAATCCGTCCCGCGAACGTGAAAACAGGCAAAAAGGCGCGGAATGCGCGTGAAATGTTGGATTGAGGATCGAAAAGTGATTAAAAAGCGTGCAAATTTGAATCAGGATGGTCAATCCACGCTCAGCGCGGCCTCAAGTCCGACAGGCTGCTAGGTCCGATGATCATCCCGGGCTGACGGAAATGGGCCTGTTCTAGATCGTGGCACGCAGGATTGCTGATCGGGGCGATGCGATCCTGGTGTTGGCGGAGCTTTTCCGGGAGCACGGCTTTGCGGGGGCAAGCCTGTCCGAGATCACCAAAAGGACGGGGCTTGGCAAGGGCAGCCTGTATCACTTCTTCGGCTCTTCCGGTAAATCCTACGGAGAAATGGGATGACCGACACCCCTGAAATGCTGTATCTACGCGGTTTTCTGACGACGCGAGCAGGTACAGCATATGGGGGCGGTCATCCCGGCGAAGATTTTGGGGCTTGAGGGGCA
>CAMTWC010000057.1:0-7396 GCA_947085345.1 uncultured Gammaproteobacteria bacterium
CCGCACATTGATCACCGGCATGCGACCCGACAGCCACTGCAGTTCCTCTCGCGGCTGCCAGCCGGTGGCGCGGGCGTAAGCCTCGAATTCTTCGGTGGTGACCGGATCCACCCCCATGGCAAAGTCGCGCTCGATCATTGCGGATCGGCGCGGACGATCCTGATCGGGAGCCGCCTCCTCTGGCGCTGCGCCGTATTCAAACGCGCCCGCCGGAATGGTCGCAAGCTCGGGCGCAGCGGCGCCATTGGGCAAACGATCGCGAAAATGGATGTCCGGCAAGCCCAAAGCCTGCGCGGCCTGAACCTGCAGGGCAATCAGTTCGCCATCGCTCAGGGTAAAAGTATCGGGCAGGGCAATGAGGGTGTCGTCGGTATTCATCGTTCTTGGGGACCGGAATGGAGTTTTGATTATGCCACTCCCCCTCTCGAGAGAATACGGCGCTCATAGCGGCGCTGCGGGCCGTCGCGCGGGCAGCGGATGATGGCTTGCTGGCCGGGGTCGAATTGACACTAAAATGTCACTCGTTCCATCAACAATGGTTTGGGGAAGATTCCGACACCCCGCACCCACACAACCGACATGCTTTACATCGACCTTTTCAAATCCCTCGAACGCGCCCGCTGGAACATGGAAACCGACATTCCCTGGGACGCGTTCGATGCCAGCAAGCTCACCGACGAGCAGGCATTGACCATCAAGATGAACGCCATCACCGAGTGGGCGGCGCTGCCCGCGACGGAAATGTTCCTGCGCGACTTCGTCCACGACAGCGACTTCTCCGCCTTCATGTCGATCTGGTTCTACGAGGAGCAGAAGCACGCCCTGGTGCTGATGGAATACCTGCGCCGCTTCAAGCCCGAATTCGCGCCCACAGAAGAAGAACTGCACGCCATCCGCTTCCCGTTCGACCCGGCGCCGCCGATGGAAACCCTGATGCTGCATTTCTGCGGCGAAGTGCGCCTCACCCAGTGGTACAAGTGCGCCTCGGAATGGCACACCGAACCAGTCATCAAGCATATCTACGAAACCATCTCGCGCGACGAGGGCCGCCACGGCGGCGCCTACCTGCAGTACATGAAGCGCGCGCTGAAGCAGGGCGGACAGAGCGTCGCCGCCGCCTTCGCCAAGATCGGCTTCCTCATGGCGTCGAGCAAGCGCTCCGACAAGGCGCTGCACCCCACCAACCTGCACGTCAACGAAGCCCTGTTCCCCAAAGACACCATCCAGTCGCGCCTGCCCAATCCGGAATGGCTGGAACACTGGCTCGACGAGCAGATCCGCTTCGACGACACATGGGAAAACCGCGTCGTCGGCGGCATCCTGCGCAACCTGTCGAATCTGCTGGGGCAGACTTTCGAGAACGTGCGCGATCTCAACAAATACCGCAAGCAGGCGCTGGCGGCGGCCTGACGCCGGCACACCCCGCCACAAGGCCAGCCAGCGTGCTGGTCTTGTGGCGGGGTGCCTTGCCGGCTTGATGCGCCGCCGATTCCATATGATTGGATGACCTGGACTCTATTTCCAGCGCGTCGCCCCGGGGGTGATGGTCGACGAACTGATGCGCGACTTCAGCATTGTGGCGCTGACAATTGCGACCGTCTGCTTATCGGCCTTATGGAAAGCTTTGCGTAAGACCGATTACCGGACGGTAGATGCGGCAGGCTAAAAAGACCGTTCCGGGTCGCAAGAGCCGCTCTCTCTATAATGCCGGGGCCCCTAGGAAAACCCACCGCCGTGGCCGGTAAACCGCCGCAGCGCTGACAGCAGGTTGACCCATAGCAACAGCGCAGACAGCGCCAGCACACTGCCCGCTGCAATGTCCAACTGCGGCCAGAACGGGGCTGCGACCAGCAGCACGCAGGCCACGAAATGAAGGCGGAACTGCCAGCGCATCCAGCGCTCGGCAATCATGTCCTTCATGGTGGGAATGCTGCCCGCTTTGGCCTGCAGTTGCGACTGCAGGTGGAACCACGCGAGGAAGGGCACGATCTTGTAGAGCATGCTGTTCACCACGCTGACCGCAAAGCCGCCGATGAAGAGGACTCCCAGCAGCAGAGGGTAGGTGTCGCTGTCTGCCCAGGCCGTGCTGAACTGGGCCACGAGCCAGATGACCACGCAGGCGATCAGGCTGGCCATGCCAAGGCGCCAAGTGTCGAGGGTGACGTCGGGCAGTTTTCTGCGCCGGCGGAATTGCAGGCGCAGAGTGGCGATGGCGAATAGCAGGATGCCGCCGGCGAGGCTGGCATCGACAAGATGAACGGCGGCGTGCGGCAACAGCGGCGCGGCGGCGTGGAGCAGCAGCAAGGCGAACAGCGCGCCGGCCAGCCAGCGGCTGAGCCGGGGCGGATAAGGCGGCGTGAGCTGAAACATCGGCACAACCTGCCAGGCGACGCCGATCACCAGCAGCAGCACCCAGCCGATGAGGCCGAAGCTCACGTGTGCGGCGATGGCGGACTCGACCGCAGGCGGGGCCCACCAGCCGGCGCGCAGCAGGGCAAGCGCCAGTCCGAGCAGCAGGGTGACTGCCAGGCTCAGCACCGCGAGTCGAATGCCGTTGACCGTGACGCCGGCCACGGCGCGCGCGAGGCTGATTGCTGCGGCCGCGAGAAAAACTGCGAAGCCGCCGCCCAGCAGAACGATGCCGATGCCGAAAGCGGCCGGCTTGGCAGTCAGAAATCCGGCCAACAGGGCGATGGTTCCCAACGCAAGCGACACGTGGCTGATCCATGCCACCAGACGGGGGGCAGGCAGGGGCGCCCCCGCCACCACCGGCAGCATCTGCATCAATGCCCCCAGCATGACCATGGCGAGGAAGCCCAGCGTGAGCGCGTGAGTCAGCGCAAGTGCCTGCGGCGTCCAGCGCGAAGCCAGCGCATCGGGCGACAGCACGATCAGGCCGGCGGCGGCAAGGAGGAACAGCGGTGCGGTGAGAAAGAAGCGCAGCGGCAGCGAGAACGGCGGCGCCTGTTCGAAGGAGAGGCCGGCTTGCTGGCTCATGGCGTGTCGATTGCCCTGGGGATGCCTTGAGTATGTAGGGTTTTGTCATTCCGGCGTACGCTTGAATCCATTGGATTCAAGCGACTGGACCCCGGCTTTCGCCGGGGTGACGGCTTGTGAAGGATGTTGCTAGGCGCCATTGCCCGTTGCCGCGTTGGCTTGAGTGATCAGGATGACGTAGCTGCCGTCGGCTTCCATCGTGGTGTCATGGCGATAGCCTCGTTCGGCGAGGATGGGGTAGAGCGGGAACGGCTCGCGGTGCAGCAGCAGCCGGATCGACTGGCCGGGGCGCAGCAGGGCCAGCATCTGCATCACCTTTTCCATCGGCTCCGGCGGTTCCAGCCCGCGTGCGTCGACGAGGATTTCGCGCATGGGCGCGCTCATGCGGTTCGCTGGGGTGTGCAAGTCGTTACGGCGCGCTGGCTTCCATGTCGCGGATCACGCGGTCGCGTTCGTCGCCCAACGCCCGGTCGGACATGGGGTAAAGCATGTTCTCTTCCTTCAGATTGTGCTGCTGCATCAGCATGTTGAGCGTTTCCGACAGGCCAAGGTAGCCGTTCTGATTGCCCGCCGCAACGGCGTTGGCCATTTCCTGCAGCAGGTCGCGCATCTGCGAGTGCTCCATGCGCATGACCAGGGTCGGGCCCGAACTCATGCCTGTGCGGGATTCGAATGCGGGGAACAGGACGTCCTCTTCCATCGCCAAGTGGCGTGCCATCGCCGCCTGGAATTGGTCGAACAGGCTGCGCGCGCTGTCCCAGTTTTTTTGCGCCACGGCGGCTTCGGCGGAAGCGAACAGATCGTCGCAGGCGCGGTGGTCGCTTCCCAGGAAATCCAGAATCGTGCTCATCGATTGCCTCCTGTTTTGGCTGACCTCAAAGTGCAACAAGACTAGCATATCCTAAAATCATCTTGCAATTTATTCAATATGTTGTATGGTTATTCATCTGTAGACACAATATGTTGATAACCAAGGAGGCGACCATGACAGAGGCGGGGATGGACACGGTGGTGACAATACTGCCGCGCGAGGTGGTCAAGCGCGACGGGCGGCGGATGCCTTTCGACGCGACCAAGATTCAATCGGCGCTGCTGCGCGCGGGACAGGCCACTGGCGAATTCAGCGAAGCCGAGGCGGATCTGCTGACCGCCCAGGTGGTGAAGGTGCTGGTCCACAGCCTGAGCGGTTCGCCGCCCGACATCGAGCGCATCCAGGACATCGTCGAGCAGAGCCTGATCGCCGCCAACCACCTTGCCACCGCGCGCGCCTACATCGCCTATCGCGAATCCCACAAGAAGCTGCGCGAGGACCGCAAGACGCTGGTCGACGTCGAAGCCTCGGTCAACGAATACCTGTCGCGCCAGGACTGGCGCGTCAACGCCAACGCCAACCAGGGCTACAGCCTGGGCGGCCTCATCCTCAACGTGTCGGGCAAGGTGGTGGCCAATTACTGGCTCAACCACGTCTACCCGCCCGAGCTCGGCGAGGCGCACCGCGACGGCGCGCTCCACATCCACGATCTCGACATGCTGGCCGGCTACTGCGCCGGCTGGTCGCTGCGCACCCTGCTGCATGAGGGCCTCAACGGCGTGCCGGGCAAGGTCGAGGCGGGGCCGCCCAGGCACATGTCGAGTGCGGTCGGGCAGATCGTCAATTTTCTCGGCACGCTGCAGAACGAATGGGCCGGCGCGCAGGCCTTCTCCTCGTTCGACACCTACATGGCGCCCTTCATCCGCAACGACGGCATGCGCTACGAAGCGGTGCGCCAGTGCATCCAGGAACTGATCTACAACCTCAATGTGCCGTCGCGCTGGGGCACGCAGACGCCGTTCACCAACCTCACCTTCGACTGGACCTGCCCCGAGGATCTGCGCGAACAGGTGCCGGTGATCGGCGGCAGGGAAATGCCCTTCACCTACGGCGAGCTGCAGGCCGAGATGGACATGATCAACCGCGCCTACATCGAGGTGATGACCACCGGCGACGCCAAGGGCCGCGTGTTCACCTTCCCCATTCCCACCTACAACATGACGCCGGATTTTCCCTGGGGATCGGAAAACGCCGAGCGGCTGTTCGCCATGACCGCGCGCTACGGCCTGCCCTATTTCCAGAACTTCATCAATTCGGAGATGAAGCCGAACCACATTCGCTCCATGTGCTGTCGCCTGCAACTCGATCTGCGCGAATTGCTGAAGCGCGGCAACGGCCTGTTCGGCTCGGCCGAGCAGACCGGCTCGGTCGGCGTGGTGACGGTCAACTGCGCGCGCCTGGGCTATGAATATCAGGGCGACGAAGCGGGCCTGCTGCGCCGTCTCGATGCGCTGCTCGACATGGCGAGGAATGGGCTGGAAATCAAGCGCAAGGAAATCCAGCGGCTGATGGACAACGGCCTCTTCCCCTACACCAAACGCTATCTCGGCACCCTGCGCAACCACTTCTCGACCATCGGCGTGAACGGCGTCAACGAAATGATCCGCAACTTCACGGTGGACGAACACGACATCACCACCGAATGGGGCCACGCTTTCGCGCTGCGCCTGCTCGACCATATCCGCACCCGCATCGCCGCGTTCCAGGAAGAGACCGGCCACCTATACAACCTCGAAGCCACCCCGGCCGAAGGCACCACCTACCGCTTCGCCAAGGAGGACGCCAGGCGCTATCCGGGCATCCTGCAGGCGGGCACCGACGACGCGCCCTACTACACCAACTCGTCGCAGCTGCCGGTGGGCTTTACGGACGATGCGTTCGAGGCGCTGGAGCGGCAGGACGAGCTACAGCGCAAGTACACCGGCGGCACCGTGCTGCACCTCTACATGTCGGAGCACATCTCGTCGGCGGAAGCCTGCAAGAACCTGGTGCGCCGCGCGTTGACGCGCTTCCGCCTGCCCTACATCACCATCACGCCCACTTTTTCCATTTGCCCGAAACACGGCTACCTCGCCGGCGAGCACGAGTTCTGCCCCGCGTGCGACGAGGAAGCCCTGTCCCGCAAGCGCGCTGTTGCCGCATAAACCAAGGAGATTGAGATGAACGACATGACTGTTCCGACCCAAGCCGCCCCCGCCGTTTTGAAGGACGAGGAGCGCACCCGCTGCGAAGTGTGGACCCGCGTGATGGGCTACCACCGCCCGGTGACAAGCTTCAACAAGGGGAAAAAGAGCGAGCACCGCGAGCGGCGGTTTTTCGTCGAAGGCCGCTGCTCGAATTGAGTCTCGCCATGCCAACCCGTTCGTCATTCCGGGCTGCGACCCGGATCCAGAAATACGACCGGATGCCGGCGTTCGCCGGGGCGACGGATTCAAGGTTTTATCCGCCGCATCCATGCATACGCTCAAACTGGTGATTCCGTCATGCTCCGCATCGGCGGCCTGACCTCGCTGTCCACCACCGACTGGCCCGGCATGCTGGCCGCGGTGGTGTTCTGCCAAGGCTGCCCCTGGCGCTGCGGCTATTGCCACAACCCCGGACTGATTCCCGCGCGCGGCGAAAACGAAATCCCCTGGGAAGACGTGATGGCGTTTCTGCGTCGCCGCCAGGGCCTGCTCGACGGCGTTGTGTTTTCCGGTGGCGAGCCAACGCTGCAGGCGGCGCTTCCGGAGGCGATGCGCGAAGTGCGCGCGCTCGGATTCAAGATCGGCCTGCACACCGGCGGCGCCTATCCGCGGCGGCTGGCGGCGCTGCTGCCGTTGGTGGACTGGGTGGGGCTGGACGCGAAGGCGCCATTCACCGATTACCCGCGCATCACCGGCATCGACGGCAGCGGCGACCGCGCGCGGTCCAGCCTCGAATCCGTGCTGGCTTTGGGCGTCGCCCACGAAATCCGCACCACCGTGCATCCGGCCCTGCTGGCAGACGCCGATGTCGTGGATCTGGCACAGGACTTGTCGGCGCGGGGCGTGAAGCGCTATGTCATCCAGGCATTCAGAAGCCAGGGGTGCGCGGACGCAGCGCTGATTCGTGACGCAAAGCGCGAGCGTCCCCTGGCCAGCCTGGCGGAGGACGTGGCCAGGCTGTTTCAGCCCGGGCATTAACCCGCCTCCGCCGTGCGGCGGCATCGGCCCACGTACTTTGCTACGCTCGACCAAACCGGATTCTGTGCAATTCGCGCGTCCGGGGGATTTTCTATATTGCAAATCACTGCTGTCCGGTTAAATGAGTGGTCGAATTGCTGAGAGCCATGTCTGACGCCGATTTCAGAGCGATGAAGGGTGGTGTCGATTTGAACGGTGATGGCCAATTCTGGCAGCCTTTCGGGCTTTGGCCCGGAGGCCGCCATGAACACCGGCAAGACGCTGTTCGCCCAACTCATGGATTTCCTGCCATGGACGGCCTTCGCCCGGTACGTTGCGCGTTACGGTGGCGACAAGGGGGTTCGCACGCTGGCTTGCGCGGAAC
>CAMTWC010000058.1:0-26969 GCA_947085345.1 uncultured Gammaproteobacteria bacterium
GCGCGCCGACCACCGCCAGCGCTTGACTCGCCGCTGACTTCGAGGGGTCGGGCCCAGCGGCCCTGGCAATCCTGCTGATCGGCGGGAGGGTTCAACTCGTCCTCACGGGCTGGGGCTTTCACGGTAACGTAGAAGTCACCGGCGCTGCGCGGCTTTATCGCGCAGCGTCCCACTGGAGCGCCATGTTATGCGCGCTCCTTTCTGATTTGGGTGATTTGTTCCAGATACTTCACGCCCCAGCCCTGAAGGGTCTTTAACACCGGTTCCAGCGTCTTGCCGAACTCTGTAAGCGAGTACTCAACTTTGGGCGGGACTTCTGGATACACCTTGCGATCCACGACATGATCGGCCTCCAGTTCCCGTAACTGCCGGGTAAGCATTCTCTGCGTTACCGCAGGCATCAACCGCTGTAACTCATTGAAGCGTTTGGTTCCGCCGAGCAAGTGAAACAGGATGACCCCCTTCCATTTGCCACCGACGACCTCGACACAGGCTTCAACCGGGCATCCGAAATCGCAGTCGTAACGTTTATGTCTCATGCATTCTCACAGTATACAAAGTGTCACTACATGACAAGAATGTGCATTCTTACATAATCAGAACTGCTTCGATAGTATGACTTCTGGCAACGGCCGCACAATCAACCAGGAGAAGAAAATGGATGTAAGAACTGCGATCAAGACAAGGCGTGCGATCAAGCAATTTGATGCCAACCACACAATGACAGACCGTGAAATTGAAGATCTCATGTCGTTGACTCTGTTGTCCCCGACAGCATTCAATATCCAGCACTGGCGGTTCGTTCTGGTGCGAAACCCGGAGTTGCGCGAGGCAATCCGTGCAGTTTCGTGGATGCAGCCGCAAATCACGGATGCATCGTTGTTGGTGATCATTTGCGCCGACCTTCACGCATGGGAAAAGAACCCCAATCGCTATTGGCAGAATGCCCCGGATGACGTTCGGGAAGGCATCGTAACTGCCATCGGAGAGTATTACGGTGAAAGACCACAGGTGCAGCGCGATGAAGCAATGCGGTCATGTGGCATTGCCGCCCAGACCTTGATGCTCGCCGCCAAGGCAATGGGGTACGACTCATGCCCAATGGATTTGTCGGATTTTGACGAAGTTGCAAAACTGATTCGACTGCCCGAAGGTCATGCCATCGCGATGTTTGTAGCCGTTGGCAAGGGCGCCCGGGAACCGTGGCCGAGGAGCGGGCAACTTTCGGCGGATGAAGTGGTATTGGTTGATCACTTCTGACGGAGACGCATGGGTGGAAAGTCGGCTCTGGTGAGACGGCGACCGAGGGGTATAACGTCTGACATAACCGGCTGGCTGGAGGCGGGCGAAGCCCGCTGTAAGCCAGTCCGCGTTGATGGATGGGTTAGCCCTGACGGCTGGCTCAGTAGAGGTAAACGACACCAAACAGCTGAACGAATACACTAATGTCATTTAGCAAATTCCTGTTGAAGTGACTTACGAGAAAAGCTGACGCATTACGGCTTAGTTTTAGCCCTGCAAGTACCCGCATGTCCATCTGGTCATGCCGGCAGCGGCGGTCAATAGCGAGAAGAAGCAATGGCGAACCAAACGGCGCCGCGCCAAGGGTGGCTATCTGTTCAACCACAAGGCGCTGGCCAAGGTCTTCCGGGCGAAGATGCTGGCTGGCATCGAAGCGGCTGGATTGACCTTGCCAGATCATTACCCCACGGCGTGGGTGGTGGATTGCAAATCCGTCGGCACGGGCGAGAAGGCGCTCATCTATCTGGGGCGCTATCTTTACCGGGGCGTCATCGCCGAGAAAGACATCCTCGCCTGTGCCGACGGCCAGGTCGCCTTCCGTTATCGCAACGCCAAGACCGGGAAGATGGAACGGCGCACCGTGTCCGGCGCGCAGTTCCTCTGGCTGGTGTTGCAGCATGTGCTGCCCAAGGGCTTCCGCCGCGCGCGCAACTTCGGCTTTCTGCACCCCAACTGCAAGCGCCTGATCGCCTTGCTGCATCTGCTACTGAAGTTCGCTCCCGGCCGGGCACTGGCATGGGTCAAACAACGCGCACCCATCGTGTGCGACTGCTGCGGGTCGGTTATGGTGATTGTGAAAACGCGAATTTTGCCCCGGTTCTCCGGGGGGATACCGGTGCCGATTGCCCCCGAGGGGGCGTATTGACCGTGTAAGCGCCACGCCCTTCGGCAGGTATCGGGAGTCGGCACCCGCAAGCTGAGGCGCTCGCTCGCCTTGACTCGGGGCAAATCGCCCCCGCATAGGCCGGCCAACGAGCAAAACGGGCATTGGCTACCGCAAGGGCAGGCATGAAAGCGGGCGGGGAAACCCCTGCCTTCCCGGTAAAGCTGCAAACCAGGGCACTTCCAAAAGACATGTTTTCTGTGCGACCCGGTCGGCGCTCAGGACCGGGCTCGTCCAACAAACGGTTCAGATCGTGGCTTCGCACGATCTAACCTTATTCGTTAGCCATTGGGTATAAGCATCTTTCTGAAGTCTGCAATTTTGTGAGCTTTAACAACAAAACCCAGATTGTTTGGAATCTTGGACAAACTGATAGGGATTTGGGCAAGCGGCACTTCGATGGTTTGGATTTCTCCCTCAGCAACATGTTGAGGGCCAGCAAACAAGACGCCAAGCAGAATGATGCGACCGCCACCAAGGTTTAGATTACCTTTTGCATCAAGGTAGCCGCCTTGGTCGAAGATTAGCACCGGGCTTCCGCTTGACCCTGGAAAACAAGCACAATCAATCACGAATATTGGAAGCCCGTTGTAGTCGTTCTTCGGGTTCGTGGCTGTAATTCCACGCCGTACGATTGGCATGTTGTTCTTTTCATCCCAAATGCCGTTCGGATATCCAATCATGGTTATGTTTTCAAGACCAGAAAGATCGGCAAGTTTCTCGGGTGTGATCAGTAGGTCTTCGCCAATCGGTGGGGCGAAGAATTTGATCCCTTTCGCTTCGGCTTCGTGATAAAGGGGGGCTATTGGGAAAATCGCTAGGTCGACGTTTTCCTCAGGATGCTTTATCCAGAGGCTTTCAAAATTGTCGAGGACAATTCGTTCAGTTGAGCCAAGAATTGGCTCACCCTGTTCGTTGCTCTTTGTCAAAACGAATGTGCCGACTTTTGAATCTTTGATTACGTGTTTATTAGTGACAATAACTGGCACGTGGGTTTTGTCATCGATCTTGAACGAGAAGAAGAACCCTGTTCCGGTGGACGCACGATTTCCAACCAGCGAGCACTCAAGCCGGACAGTGGTATGCATTAGAGTTTCAGCGGGAGTCATAGACTATAAAATGGCTAACGTTCAAATTGAGGGGCGCGCCGCTTTTGGCGCGTCCCTCTCGAATGCAGAGTTAGCCGCGTTTTCCGCAAGAGTGGCTGCGGATGCCCAACTGAACCGAAAAGTTGGGACACTGGTGCCATCGGGCGCATTCCAAACCGCTGCTTGAGAATTTTGA
Source organism: uncultured Gammaproteobacteria bacterium (assembly GCA_947085345.1). Lineage (GTDB taxonomy): Bacteria > Pseudomonadota > Gammaproteobacteria > Burkholderiales > Thiobacillaceae > Thiobacillus. The sequence goes on from CAMTWC010000058.1 coordinate 3,470, forward strand.
GCGCCAAGCGCCAAATAAAACTTCTGTGCGCGTAAGTTGGACTGGTTCACTGAAAGGTACAAGCCTTGGCCCGAGCATCTTTGCTCACAGATGGCGGCTATCTGCAAAAGCAAACTACTGCCAATGCCGCGACCCTGATGAGATGGCTTGACGTGTAAGTTATCGAGATATGAGCCCCAATCTGAATGCTCCCCAACGAATGCACAGGCAAACGCAACCACTACCCCAGCCTCTAGGGCGACCAAAGCAAATTGATTTGCTTTCGGATTTTCAAAACGTTCCTGCCAGATTGCCAGGCGCTCCGTCGGGACTACGCGCTCCAGATAATACGGGCTCAGGACATCGCTGTATGTTGCAGCCCAACTTGCCGCGTGTAACGCAGCGATTTGTTCAGCATGCTCCGATGAGGCGAAATCGATATTCATAGTGGCTAACGTTTGAATTCACCGGCGCTGCGCGGCTTTATCGCGCAGCGTCCGGTGGAATGATGGGTTGGGCATCTATTTCTTAGGCCGGTACTTGTTTTGATCGAAACTGCTCACATCAAAATCAAACACTGGGGCGCCTTGCTGGTAAATGTTCACTGAAATACGCGCTCTTTTCGCCTTAAGCATCTTTCCTATGAATCGGTCGTAGTTACGGATGAAAATTGTCTCGGTGCTGTTGTCGGCAGCCCCGACCGCTGAGTAGTTTATTGGCGCCTCGTCGTCGAACCGCACAAGCACGATGCAGTCCTCATAAGAGCGACAGAGTATTTGGCCTTTCTCAATGCGGAATATGACGTCTTTGCCATGGCGTGGGTGGGTTCTCAGCGAAAGCATTGCATGCTGCTTTCCTGAGTAGGGGAAGTCAAAATTCACAGTATTTGAGCTTGAAACGTGAGCCTGATGGATGACGCCCTTACCCATTGAGTCATCGCTATGGTGGTAATCCCACTGAGAACCCGGCTGCGGCGGCGCTGGTGTTGAAACAGCTTGACCATTTGAAGCAGAGGACGCAGTTGGCGGAGCCGACGAGGTTCCGCTTGTAGAGTTCGAAGAAAAGATGCTTGAGAAAGCGGAGATAATCACTGCCCCAAGAATGACTATTCCGATGAGCGTACCGCAGCCCATTGGTTTCGCGGCAACGCGCGCGCCGCACTTAGGGCAGGCTTCTGCCTTCGAGCTTACTTCTGCGCCGCATTCCTTACACTTTGTGAGTGCCATCTTTTCTTTCTTCTCCTATTGCTCGTGCGATCCAAGATGCCCAACGCGGAGCTAAGCCGCGAGCGAAGTCGGCGCGAAGCGCCGACGTAGCGAGTCGGCTTGAGCGCCTTGTTGGGCTGCTTGTTTGCACCGACCTTTCACAAGCGATTGTTCCTAGAAGACCGTTGTGACTTCCAAAGTAGCAATTGCCGATGCTGCCGGACTCTTCCCAAACTTTAGATACGGAGTTCCATCATCGAGGCGAAGTTGCTCAGCCTCGGTAGTGTTTATAGCCGTAACATCGAAGAGAATAAAACCGCGGCCTTGAGTCAAAAGTTTTTCGTCTTCGCTGTAACAAACGACCTCTAGCTCTGGATCAAGTTTGCTCAACTGCTCCCGAAGTTCTCGCACTTTCATTTTGTTCCCTCGTTTCGGTATAGCCGATTTATGAAGCCCAACGTAAAGTGTCCATCCTAAATGACGCTTTATAAGCCGTCATTCGTGGTTCTGTTTCTGAAAATGTACTAGAAAACAGTTTCTTATTCATTTTTAGGGCGTCCTAACATGAGCGGAAATACGTCATTAGCCCAGTCGCCACGTCTTCTGGATCAGGTGCGGGGAAAGATTCGGCTGAAGCATTACAGCATCCGCACCGAGGAGGCTTATGTGGACTGGATTAAACGCTTTGTGCTGCACTTTGACAAGCGTCACCCCGCTGAAATGGGCGCGCGCGAAGTGGAGGCTTTTCTGACGCACCTGGCGGTGCGGGGCAAGGTGGCCGCTGCAACGCAGAATCAGGCCAGGGCGGCTTTGCTGTTTTTATATCGCGAGGTGCTGGAGCAGAATTTGCCTTGGCTGCAAAACGTGGAACAGGCCAAGGCGCCCAAACGGCTGCCGGTGGTGCTTACCCAGGATGAGGTGCAAGCGGTCCTGTCCCGGCTGTCGGGTACGCACTGGCTTGTGGGGGGGGGTTGCTGTATGGATCGGGGCTCAGAATCATGGAAGCGCTGCGGCTGAGGATCAAGGATGTGGAATTTACGCGGGGCGAGATTCTGGTTCGAGAGGGCAAAGGCTTCAAGGACAGGGTGACGATGCTGCCCGCTGTGCTGGCGGAGCCACTCAAGGCCCATTTGGAACAGGTGCGCGCATTGCACGCGCAGGATGTGGCGGAGGGGTATGGCGAGGTGTATTTGCCCTATGCGCTGGATCGAAAGTATCCGAATGCGGGGCGTGAGTGGGGCTGGCAGTATGTCTTCCCTTCAAAGAACCGGTCGGTCGATCCGCGTTCTGGTGTGGTGCGCAGACATCACGTGCAGGATCAGGCGATCCAGCGCGCCATTCGCCAGGCGGTGCGCGATGCGGCTATTGTCAAACCGGCAACGCCGCATACGCTTCGTCATTCTTTTGCCACGCACCTGCTGACTGGTGGGTACGATATCCGAACGGTACAGGAACTGCTGGGCCACAAGGATGTGGCGACGACGATGATCTACACGCATGTATTGAACAAGGGCGGGCGCGGGGTGACGAGCCCGCTGGATCGTTGAGGCCGGGTCAGGCCGGCTTGGCCTGGTACTTCACGCCCTTATGGCCTTTGAGGTCGATATCCTGTGTCCAAAGGGTTGCCTTGTGTTCGAGGGCGGCGCACAGGATGATGCTGTCGGCCATGGGCAACTGATGTTTTTCGGAGTAGAGCGAGGCGGCCAGCGCGGTGTCGGCGTTGAGCGGCAGCAGCGTTCCCTGCGCCATGAATTCGGCTGCCTGGCGGGCAGCCGCTTCGCCGCGCTGCAACGCCACGCGCTTGCAAACTTCGAACACGCACAGGCTGGGAACGAGAAGGGATTCGGTATCCTCCAGCGCGGAGGCAAAAAAGGTGGCATTGTTGCCGTTGGCGAAATATTCCAGCCAGCCGCAGGCGTCGACGACATTCATACGCGGTCGTTCTCGCGCTCGACCTGGGTGTCGATGCCGGCCAAAAATCCGCGGGCAGCGGTGATCGGCTGCTCGGGGATCAGTTCGATGTGGTCGCCTTGCAGGCGTGCCTTGAGCTTCTGGCCGGGCTGGATGTTGAGCAGTCGGCGAAGGTCGCGCGGTATGACGATCTGAAATTTGGGTGATACGGTGACCGTATTCATACATCCTCCTAAACGTATTACGTTACATTAGCGTAATGCATTTTGATAAACAAGGCATGACTGAAGACGAAGACTATATGCGCGCCGCGCTGGAACTGGCCCGCCAGGGCGCAGCAGCGGGCGAGGTGCCGGTGGGGGCGCTGGTGGTGTGCGGCGGCGAGATTGTCGGGCGCGGGTACAACCAGCCGATTTCCAGTTTTGATCCCACTGCGCACGCCGAGGTGATGGCGCTGCGGGATGCGGCGGGGCGGCTGGGCAATTACCGGCTGGTGGGCTGCACGCTGTATGTGACGATGGAGCCGTGCGTGATGTGCGCGGGGGCGATACTGCATGCGCGGGTGGCGCGGGTGGTGTACGGCGCGAAGGAATACAAGACGGGCGCGCACGGCAGCATTGTGGACATTTTTGCCGAGCCGCGGCTCAACTTCCATTGCGACATCACCGGTGGGGTGCTGGCGGACGAATGCGCGGCGATGATTTCGGGCTTTTTCGAGGCGCGCCGGCTGCAGAAGAAGGAGGCGGTGCAGTGAGCGAGCTGGTGATCGAGGTGGACCTGCGCCTGCAGCAGCTGTACCTGTGGGAGCCGTATCCAGAGGGCGACATGCTGATCCGCCAGTATCCGGTGTCCACTGCGGCCAACGGGCCCGGGGAGCAGAACGGCAGCTATTGCACGCCGCGCGGGCGGCACCGCATTGCGGAGAAGATCGGCGCGGGCATGCCGCTGGGCGCTGCCTTCAAGGCACGCGAGTGGACGGGCGAAATCTGGACGCCGGAACTGGACGCTGCCCATCCGGGGCGCGACTGGATCCTGACGCGCATTCTGTGGCTGGAAGGGTTGGAGCCGGGCAGGAACAAGGGCGGCACGGTGGACACCCACAAGCGCTATATCTATATCCACGGCACCCACGAGGAACACAGGATCGGCACGCCGGCCTCGCACGGCTGCGTCCGCATGAAGAATGCGGACGTGGCGGAGCTGTTCGATCTGGTGAAGGTGGGAACGGAGGTGCGCATCAGCGCGTGATGTCGCCTGTTGGCGATCAAGAAAGTGGGGCAATATAAAAACCCGGAATCTGCCGGGTTTTTATTTGCGCCTGGGTTGGTTTTATTTCATCACGACCAGGGTGACGCGGCGGTTCTCGGCCCGGCCGGCCCGGTTCATGTTGCTGGCAACCGGCGCCGATTCGCCGTAGGAAATGACGCTCATGCGGTGTAAGGCAATGCCGCCCTGCATCGCCAGGTAGCGGCGCACGGCTTCGGCGCGGGCCAGGCCAAGTGCCAGATTGACCGCATCGGAACCGATGCTGTCGGTGTGGCCCTGGATTTCGATGTACACGTTCCTGTTGTCGGTCTTGAGCTGGGTGGCAAAGGCGTCGAGCGCTGCTTTCATGTCGGGCGACAGCGTGCTGTCATCAAATTCGAATCGGGCAACCTGGCTGGTCAGGGTGACTTCGTACAGGAACTTGCCGGCGGCCAGTTTGCCGGCAGCATCGGCGCGAGCGAGCGCCTCCTGTGCGGTTCGCGATGCGCCATCGAGCATGGCCTGCTGGCTGTTGATGCGGTTTTCGAGCGCCTGGTGCCGGCTGGCGGCCTGGTCATCCACGCGTTTGTTCAGGCTGGCGATTTGTTCGTTGACGTAGCCTTCGGTGGCGCAGCCTGTCAACAGCGCAGCGCAGGCCATAAGCCATGAAACAGTGCGGATTTTCATTCCAGTGCTCCCCTCTGAATAAACCGGATGGCGTGGTGTGGGCCACGCTTCGACTTTTTCCAGTCTAGTCAATTTTCAGCCGGCAATCGGAAAATCTCGAATCGCCGGGGCGGGTCTGAGGCATGCGCAGGCCAGGCTGAAACCGGCATGGGTTTGCCGTCGCTGAGAGCAGCTGAAATAGCCTTTTGCCAGGCTTTCCCGTGTATTTCAGTATCTTTTCTGGGGAACGGGCCGCGGCTGGGCGTTGGTGTCCTTGTGACGGAAGTTGATGCGGCCTTTGGTCAGGTCGTAGGGCGACATTTCGATGGTGACTTTGTCGCCGGCCAGGATGCGGATGCGGTGCTTGCGCATTTTGCCGGAGGCGTAGGCGGTAATTTCGAAGCCGTTATCGAGCGTGACGCGGAAACGGGTTTGCGGCAGCACTTCGTTAACGACGCCTTCCATTTCTACGAGTTCTTCTTTCGCCATGGTTTGATTCCTTATGGTTGGGCGATGGCGCGACAAGGTCGAGCGCCAGCGCGGTTGGATGGGGCGAAAATCGCCGTGGGGTCGTGGCAGTTGCGCCGGGCTTGGGCGGCGCAACTGCCAATGAGGAGAGCCAACAAGATGCCCGCTAGGGGCAGGGGGAGACAAACCAAAAAGACCAATTCGTGCGGCCAGTATGGGGGGCATGCCCTGTCTTGGCAAGGATGGTGGCCGGTGTCCGCAGTGGGATAGGGCTGCAGCGGGATGCGCGGACGATCTGGCTGGAAAATGCCGCCAAAAACACCCCAATATCGTCGATTGAGTCTCAAGGTGCGTGCGGCAAGTTTTTCGACATGGCGCAGCAGATAGTAGGCAACAGGTTGATGGTGGCGCGCTGGCGCAATGACAAGGATTTAGGGCTAAAGATCAAGTGGGGTGGCCGTCGTTGGGGAACGGTGAGCGATACTGCATGACGGCCAGTCCTCCACACGATGAACCAAGAGCCGCACTCAACACACACGCTTCAATGTAGGCTTTGAATGGGCGTTTTCAATGCCTTGACTGCACGCGCGCCTATCACGTTGCCACCACTCGAACAGAAGGAAGGCCCATGCAATTCAAGGACTACTATCAGATACTCTTTAGATCCTGCTGGGCATCAGCGCTTTGGCGGGGAGCCTGCTGTTAGGCGAGGCGGGGCTGTGGATCGTCCTGGCGGCCTGTTTCGTCGCCCTGCTCATCGAGCCGGTGGCGGTCTCCCGACTGACGCCTGCCCTCTACCGTGCCCGACCGATCGCCCCGCAGGCGGGGCCCGAGTTGTGGCGCATGATCCGGATCCTCGCCGAACGGGCCAGTCTGCCCGTCATACCCGTGCCGTACTACGTGCCCAGCGCGGTGGTCAACAGCTTTCGCTGTGGGGCAGCCGCCGCGCTTCGGCCATTGCGCTCAGCGACGGCCCGCTCTTCAGCCTGACGCCGCGCGAGTTGGCCGGTGTGCTGGCCCACGAGATGGCCCACATCGCCCACAACGACCTGCGGGTCATGGACCTGGCCGATTACGTCAGCCGGCTCACCGGCCTGTTCGCCCTGGCGGCCCTCCTCCTGCTTGTCTTCTCGCCGCATCTGGCGTTGCAGGCTCATCTGGGACCGTCATGGGTGCGCATCCGCCGGCCAACCGCCCTCTCCCGACACGCAGCGGAAACTTTTTGGCAGGAGGGGCCGGTGTCAAGCCCCGGTGCATTCCCCGTGCGCCGTTCGCCGCGCTGGCATCCGGGTGGGGTCTGGCACCGACCACGAGAGGGCAACTACTGACGGTTCTTGCCAGCGCAGTTTCACACCGGATCTGCACAAGCCCGCAAACTACGCGTCGATGCTGACGATGTCGGCCTGCTCGTCGGCAGCGAGCGGCTCTTCGGTGTCGAGCTGATGCTGCAGCACGGCGAGGTCGGCTTCCGAGGCGTCGTTGCCTGCGTGCGATCGCTCGACGATGCGCTCGCGCAGGGTGGCGAGGGGGACGGGGAAATCGAGGATGCGGAATTCGATGACGCGCACGCGTGCGGTTTCACGCAGCAGGTTGCGCTGCCAGCGCGCGGTGAAGGTGGCGTCGACGATTACCGGCCAGCCGGCGTCCAGCACGTCTCCCGCCAGCCGGGCAAGATGTTCATAGGTGCGGCGCGTGGCATCGGCCGCGTATAAATTTTCTCCGACGCCGGAGCCGCTTTTTGCCAGGGCGTCGAGTCCGGCGAGGCGCTTGCGCTCGACGTCGGAGCGCAGGCGGATGGCGCCCGGGGTCTGCATCAGGGTGCGGGTGACGGTGGTCTTGCCGGAGCCCGACAGGCCGTGGGTGATGTCGAGACGCGGGGGCGGGATCTGTGTCAGCGTCGTTGCCAGGTTCAGCAGCGCGCGTACTTCGGCGGGCGCAGCATCGCGTTCGGGGCCTACGGTCTGCGTGCTGCGAATGGCCGCCACCTTGGCGCGCACCAGCGCGCGGTAGACGGCGTAATAGCGCAGCAGCGCGATCCCCGCATAGTCGCCGGTCTGCTCCAGCCAGGCGTTGAGGAAGAGCCAGGCCCAATCCGCATGGCCGCGCTGCAGCAGGTCCATGTAGGCGAACGCGATCTCGGACTGGATGTCGATCCAGCGCAGTTCGGGATTGAATTCGATGCAGTCGAACACCAGCAACTGGTCGTCGACCCAGGCGAGGTTGCCCAGATGCAGGTCGCCGTGGCATTCGCGCACGAATCCGTCGCGCTTGCGCGCGGCCATCAGCGGGGCGAGCCGGGCGTGCTCGGCTTCGCTCCAGCGCTGCAGGGCGTCGAGGGCTTGGCGGTCGGCCGGGTCGTCGAGGCGCGGCGCGATCTGCGCAAAGTTCTGCGCCACCGGCTGCCAGATTTTCTCCGGGCTGCCCCACGGGCTGTCTGCCGCGGCGCGCGCGCAGCCTTCGAGATGGAAGCGGGCGAGGGTGGCGGCGATGGCTTCGACGTGTTGCGCGGTCATGCCGCCCTCTGCGTCGAGCCGGTCGAGCGTGGCATCGGGCGGGAACTGGCGCATCTTCACGGCGTACTCGAAGGTCTCGCCGCTGCCGTTGAGGCGCGGGGCGGCCGGGGTGCCGTTGATGGGGACGACGTCGAGATAGATGGCCGGCGCGAGCCGGCGGTTGAGCTGCACTTCGTCGCAGCAGGCGTGCAGGCGCTTGTCGAGGCTGCTGAAGTCGAGGAAGCCGAGATCAAGCGGCTTCTTGATCTTGTAGGCGAATTCGCCGGTGAGCAGAACCCAGGAGATGTGGGTCTCGATCACCCGTACCGGGCCGGCCGCATGGTCGAAGCAGGCCGGGTCATGCAGGCTGCGGATCAACTCGGGCATATCGCCCATCGCTTCAGGCATCGCGTCCATGCCTGCCTGTCCGGCCATGAACGTGTCCTTACAACTGGCGCGCGTAGTCTTCCAGTTGCCGCTTTGCGGCGTCGAAGGCGTCGCGCAGCGCAACGTAGACATCCTCGTTGGCCTGCTTGTCGACCACGATTTCCGAACCGGGCACGCCGAGGTCGATGCGGACGTTGAAAGGCTTGCCCTGCTGGTGATGCCTGGCAGGCTGTTCGACCACGACCCGGCAGCTGACGATGTCGGCAAAGAGCTGTTCGAGCTTGTGCGCCTTGTCGCGGATGTGCGTGTCGAGCGCGTCGGAATGGGGCATGTCGCGGAAGGTGATTTGAAGCGGGGTTTTCATGGTGACTCCGTTGGGTTGGGATGAAGCAGATCGGTCCTGCTTCCGCTTACATTTTAGGGTGGCCTTCCTGGGCGTACTGTTTTTCGCGCTGTTCCTGGCACACGATGCAGCGCTTGGCGGTGGGGTAGGCCATCAGGCGGGTGAAGCCGACATCGTCTCCGCAGTCGATGCAGACGCCGTATTCCCCGTTCTTGACGCGCTGCAACGCGGCTTCGATGTCGCGCATCCCATCAATATGGCGATCCAGTATTGCCAGGTTGAAATCCGCCAGCGCGTTGGCCAGCGATTCGTCGCCGCTGTCGCCGGGCTCTTCGTTGAGCAGTTCGATGCGATGCTGGTTACCCGAGTTTTCCAGTTCTTCGCGTATTTCGCGTCGCAAGGCCTGGTAATCCTGGTTCAGTTTCTTGACGAGCTGGTCAAGCTGGGAAGGGCTGAGTACGGGCATTGAGCCTCCTGCGCAAGTAAGGTTGAACGATGTGCCTTCAATCAACGATGTGCCTTCAATCAAGGATAGCAATATCCCATTTAAATGGCGACCCGCATGTCCGGTCGCACCCGGCGCTTCCGGTATGCTCAGGGTCCAGCGCCCACTCGCCCAGCGGCAATACGGCCACCAGCAGATAGCTCAGCAGCAGGCGGGTGGAAATGGGAAGCGCACTCATGCTCCTGTCCCGCAGGGGTGGGGGGGCGATGGACAGGCTTCCGGCATTGCCTGAAGCAAGGCCTCGATCACCTGGCGCCGCAATGCCCGCCATTGGCGCCTGCCCGGCAAAACGTGCTTGTGATTGATTTCCAGCTCGATGCCGATATATACGTCAGCCGGGAAGCGGCGGCGCAGGTGGGCGGTCAAGCCGTCCGATCTGCCTGTGTAGGGGTAATTGCGGCGCACCTTCCATGCAGGCGCCGATGCCTTGAGCCGGGCCTGCCAGCGGCGGCACAGTTCGGCTTCGCCGTGCCGCGCCGGATCGTAGAGCAGGCCGATGTCGGCATTGCGGACTTTGCCGTCGAGCACGGGGGTGAAGCTGTGCGAGGAGAGGTGAATCACCCGGCTGCCGCCCGCAATTGCTGCGGCGATATGCGCCTCGACCCGGTTGCGGTAGGGCAGGTAATGCTTTTTCAGGATCGCGCGGCGGACACCCGCCGGTGCGCTCCGGGTGACCCCGGAGTACAGGAACGGATGACCGATGGAGCGGTTGAAGTCGATCAGCAGGCGGCTGGTGGTGGAGACGAACCAAGGCGCGGCCAGCGCCTTGGCCAGTTCGCGGGCCAGGGTCAGCGCACCGGGGTCGTAGCCGCGGTGGCTTTGCAGCAAGGCCTCGAAACCCGCAAACAGGGGGCGGTAGCGGGCCGGGATGCGGTTGCCGCCATGCTCGCAGGTGATCAGGATGTGGTCTGGTTTTGCCATGGCATCAGTCCACGAACATCCGTCCGGCTTCGAGGCAGTCGCACAAGGCCCGGTAGACCTCGTGCAGGTGCGCCTGACCGTACGCCGGGCCAAGCGCGCGCAGGATGCGGCGGGCGAGCGGCCCGTGTTCAAGGATCACGCGCAGCGGCTCGCGCCAGTGCGCGGAGCGGTCCAGCGAAGTCGTTTCGATGAGATGGCGCCAGAGTTCGCCGGCCCGGCAGTGCCGCTCGGGAAAGCCCAGCAACTGCAGATAGCCTGCATCGCCGATCACCGCATGCTCGGCATCGCGGGTGCAGACGTGCAGGATCTTCGCCAGGGCGTCGGTGCCGATGGCCTGCTGCGTGGCAAGCGGCGACCACCTGGCATCGTAAAGCGCCCGGATGACGGCGGCGGCAGCGGCAGCGATGGCGAGGTCGGCCTGCGGGCACTCCTGCACGTCGATCACGCGGATCTCGATGGCGTTGCGATCGAAGCGCGGGATCGCGCCGCGCGCGTTGAGCCATTCGTGCTGCAGCACGCCTTCCTGGTCGAGCGGGGCGATGTCCCGGTACATCGGCGCCAGGATCCGGCCCTCGTACCCGGCGCGGCTGCTGGCCGTATCCGGGATCACCTGGCCGATCACCGACGGGACCCTGCTGACGGCTGCGCGGTAGGCTTCCATGCGGGTGTCGAGAAAGCCGCTGGGCCTGCCGTCGGCGATGGGCGAGCTCGCGGCGAGTGACGGCAGGATGGGCAGCAGCAGCCGCACCGCGGCATGTAGGCGGGCGAATTCGCCGTCGTCGGCAAAGGGCAGGTTGAGCTGCATGCTCTGCAGGTTGGCCTGGCCGTGTTTCTTGCAACCGAAGATGCGGTCGTAAGCCTGGTAGATCGGCGCATCGTCGTGGGGCCACAAACGCGTTTCGGCGGCGGGGTTCATCCACGGGTGCATGGCGCCAGGCATGAGCCGCGCCCCCAGGGGCTGCAGCAGCCTATTGATGCTGTTTACTTCAGCCTGGAAACCCGCGGCCAGGGGTTCGAGCGCGGGGTCGGGGCGGGCGTTCTTGAGCTCGACCAGGTGCAGCACGATCTCGTTCGACCAGCCGAAGCGCCCCCGCCCGACTTCCGATGCGCTTTCACCCGCAGCGGCACGCAGCAGGCTGTCGGCTATCGGCATCACCGAGAGTGTTTGCCGATCCACGATCATGTATTCCAGCTCGATGCCGTAGCCGGCGAAGGCATGCAGCGCGGGGGCGGCAGTCACCGGGAAACCACCCGCTTGCGCGCTTCGATGCGGCGCACGAACGAGCCCATGATCTCGCGGTAGAGCGCGTCCTTCAGCACGCCGTCCTCGTTGCCGGCATCGACGCTGGGGTTGTCGTTGACCTCGATGACATAGCAGCGGTTGCCCACCTGTTTGATGTCCACGCCGTAGAGGCCGTCGCCAATCAGGTTGGCTGCCTGGAGCGCGATTTTCACCACGTCTTCCGGCGCTTCGGCCACCGCCACGGCCTGTACCGGGCCTTCTTCATAGCCCCTGCGTCCGGGCTCGCGCTTGACGATTTGCCAGTGCCCGGCGGCCATGAAGTACTTGCACACGAACAGGGGGCGGCGGTCGAGGATGCCGACGCGCCAGTCGAATTCGGTGGGAAGCCATTCCTGCGCGATAATCAGTTCCGACTTTTGCAGCAACGCGTCCACTTTTTCGAACAATTCCGACTCCGATTCCACCTTGGCCACCCCGACCGAGAATGAGCTGTCCGGCTGCTTGAGCACGCATGGGAGCCCGAGACTGGAAATGATCTGCCCCACGTTGTCGTGATGCACCATCAACGTGCGGGGCGCGGGAATGTTGTGGCGGGTGAGCAGTTCAGCGAGATAGACCTTGTTGTTGCACCTGAGGATGGAGTCCGGGTTGTCGATCACCACCAGGCCTTCTGCGGTTGCCCGTCGCGAGAAGCGGTAGGTGTAGTGGTTGGCATAGGTGGTGTCGCGGATGAACAGGGCGTCGAACTCGGGCAGCCGCCCCAGGTCGGCGCGAGTGATGAATTCCACCTGCAGCCCAACCTCCGCTGCGGCCTTCTCAAAGTGCTGCATGGCACGGGCGTTGGAGGGCGGCTCCGGGTTGTCGGGGTCGTGCAGGATGGCAAGGTCGAAACGCGGCGCAGGACGCTTGTGCGTGCGCCGCCGATGGCCCATGAAATACGCCGTGGCGGCCTCCACCACGAAATCGTGATGCTGCGCCGGGATGTCGCTGGCGGCGATGGCGCGCACGCTGCGCAGGCGCCACTGGTCGCGGTGTCGCTCGAAATGGGCGCGCAGCAAGGGCGCCTGCAGGCGGCTGAAGAGTTGATGGCTCAGGGCATCGTGGCGGCTCGCCACGTTGCGGCCGAAGTAGATGCTGAGTTCGAATGTGTCCGACTTGATCGGCGCGAGCGACTTCTGCACCAGGCCGTCCAGGTCCTCGGTGAGCAGCCGCACCAGGTTCTGCGACTGCAGGTCCTCCATTGTGCTCACCCTGGGCAGCGGCTTGTGGCCACGCGCCTCGGCCAGCAGGGAGACGTAGTAACCGAGGCTCTGGTAACGATAGGACCGGCACAGATTGAATGCCTTGACCGAACGTCCCTCGCCATAGGCAGGGTCGGTCAGGTAGGCGCGCGCCGGAACAACCCCCACGCCGGGAAGGTCGAGCGGCCAGTCGCGCGGATTGTCGACGACGATGAGGATGCTCACGGCGCCTCCTTCGGTGCCGAACGCGGCGGGTAAATCACCAGCAGATTGGCGTCATGGGTGACGATGCCGAGCAGCACCGCGCCAATCACGCGATCGATGCTGACCCAGTATTCGTGCGACGGGCTGTAGGGGTGCCGCCAATAGGGGTCGGCCACCAGCACGCTGCGCTTTTTGCGGTCGTAGCCCGCGATCACGACGAAGTGTCCGGCCGGCAGGCCGCGTACGTCGTCAGGCTCGTCGTTCGGTCCGTATTCCCTTGCCGCGCGATACAGGTAGGTGGAACTCAGGCCGGTGATGATGGGCAGATTGCGGCGCAGCAGGCCGCGAATCAGGGGGCGCGAGAGATCGGTCAGGCGCAGCCGCCCGCCCTGTCGCAGGAACTCCAGATAACCCTCGGTGACATGCTGCAGCCTGACGTCGTGCGGCTTCGCCTTGCGCTGGCGTTCGAGCCGCTCGGCGATGTCCACGCCCGGCACGAACCAGGTGGGGTCGAACACCGTCAGGTTGTAGGTGTAAATGGTGGCCTGGTAGCCCAGGCGCAGGGCGTCGCAAGCCAGAAAGATCGCGAAGGTGCCGCCGTGCTCCAGCTTCTGGGTGCGGGCTATCACCCCGGCAAGCTGCTCGTCACCGCCCCAGTAGCTGTAGACGGCATGCAGGCAGGTCGGGCCGCAGGTCGTCTCGTCTGGCTGCGGCAGCATCTTGAGCGGCAAGCGCAAGGTGATCGGATGCATGGAAGCAGGCCTCGCCTGAAGGTTACCTTTGTTTGCTTGACAGGATGGCGTTGTCCACCTGTGCCTGCCACAGCCGCGCTGCTTGCTGGCAGGTAACGGGACTGCGAGGGACTATCGCTCCCACACCACGCGCAGCAGGTTTTCCTGCTCGTTGTAGTGATACTCCAGTTCGCCCTGGTAGGCATGGTGCAGCGCTTCGCCGATGCCGCGGGCGAGATGGATGTCGGTCGTGGTGATCTGGATGCCGTCATCCTGGTCCTCGATCTTCATGATGCGCTTCAATGGGTGCTCTGCCTTGGCGCGGGCTTCCTCGTTCCTGGCCAGATGCAGCAATTCCTCTCGGTGTTCCTTGAAGAACGGGCCGCCCACGGTCACATAGCCGGCCGGGAATTCGTCATGAATGCGGTGGCAGGCCGGGCACATCTCCTCGTGGGCCTGGGCGGGCTTCGACAGCCATTGCCAGCGACCCTCGTGGAACACGGCGCCGCATTGCGGGCATACCGTGGGTTCCGGCAGTTTGTGCTTGGCCTTGTAGGTGTCGTGTCGCGTTTCCTGGACCATGCGGTCGCGCCGGACAGGGTGGAAGCCAGTGAATTGGGTTTTCATTTAGTACTCCTTATTAATGACAACAAAAATTGTTTGCTTACATCCACTCTTTTTCCGCGACAGGACGCTGTTCTCCCCATAGCGCCCCCGGCGGCAGATCGAGCAGGGAATAGGCGCCTGCCCTCAGGAACGGCAATGAGCGCGCGGCGGCAAGCATCATCCGCGCAGCCAGCCCCGCCTCGTCGTAGCGGGCCTCCAGCAGGAACGAGGCATGGCTTGCCTCACCCGCTGCGGCGCGGCGTTCCAGCATCACGCCGTGGTTGGTTTCTTCCAGCGCGGCAATGCTGGGGACTGCAAATACCTGCGTCTGTTCATCGAGAAACAGCGGGTCATTGACGATGGCTTCCTCCACTGCGGCCGCGTCAGCCGAGGGCTCCAGTTCGACATAGACGTAACGCTGGAGGGTACCTTCCCCGGACCGGAGTTCTGTCGCCAGCGCCTTCCTCACCCCCTTGATGCCTGCCGCGGCCAGGGTGTGGTGCAGGCTGGTCCCGGTGTGCAGGCTGGTTTCCGTATGCCCGCGGGGTGCCAGCAGCGCGAACTGGCAGCGGAAGAGGGAGAGGGCGCCGGGATCGCACCCCGCGCCGACGATGGCCGGCACCTTGTGATTCAGCGCGGTCCGGTGGATTTCAGACTTGTGTTCGAGGAAGGGTTCGTCGTGGAGGCGGGCGCACTCGACCACGGGAATGCGGCTTTGCAGCAGGCCTTGAGCAATCCCCATCACCGCATCGACCGGCGCGCAGATGAGTGCGGCATCCACTTGATTCAGTTCGCTGATATGGGTCACGGCAGGGGCTTTTAACCAGGCGGCGGGGGCGCTTTCGGGGCGCCGCACTACTCCCGCCAATTCTGTGGTCTGATCGGAAACGATGGCCTCGACGCATTTGCGCCCCAGTCTCCCCAAACCGATGATGGCAAGCCGTATTTTTTTCATGTTGTTACACCAGCATCGTGGGGCGGGTCAGTTTCTAAAAGCCATTCTTGACATTCATATTAGGACGCGCAAAGCGCGATGAGTGGTCTACCGGGCGCTCTTTCCCAACAGCCTGACCGTTTCACGCATGAAGGCGGGGAGGTCGGAGGGTTGCCTGGACGTGACCAGCTTGCCATCCACCACCACCTCGCTGTCTTCATACATGGCGCCCGATGCTTTAAGTTCCTCGGCAACCGAGCGGTAGCAGGTGGCGTGCCGCCCCTGCATGACGCCCGCCGTGATCAGGATTTGCGGCCCGTGGCAGATGGCGGCAACCGGTTTGTCGCTGCGCATGAACGCCTGCGCGATCGCGATGGCGGCCGCTTCCTTGCGGAGCGCCGCTGGCGCCTTGCCGCCGGGGAGAACGAGCAGGTCGTAGTCGTTCGGATCGACATCCCGCAGTGCCTTGTCGACGGCAAGCTCGTAGCCGTGCTTGCCATTGATTTTCCCCCTGGCAATGGAGGCGATGTCGACCTGCAGGCCTTCCTCCTGCAGCCGGTAGAACGGGAACAACAGTTCGGAATCCTCGAAATGGTCCGCGCTGACAATCAGTGCTCTCATAAAAACCTCTGGTGTCTCCAGCAGGCAATCGATCGAAATGACAGCCGGCTAGGCTTTACGTTCCAGTGCAATTCCAGCCAGCTCAACGAGCACCCCGATCACCAGCACCACCAGCCCGGCCCACATTTCGGGTGCCAGGTACATCAGCACGCCGCCCAGCACCACCAGGAATATCGCCAGAACACGTCTCGATCGCCGCTTTCCCAACATGCTGAATGTCCCTCAGGCGGTGGGCTCGCTACTCGTAGCGCAGCAAGGTTTCGGCGAGGGTGTCAGCGCCAAAATGCTCGATCAGCGCTTCGATTTCCGACTGCAGCGTGTCGTCCTCATCCTCCTCTATCATGCCGTCGCCTACCAGCCGCGCGCCCAGACCGGCCAGAAGGGCGTCCCTGACTGTAGCAAGCGTGGGAGGATTCTCGCGATTCTCGTCGTTGACCACCCACTCGATCACGCGCGAGAGCGGTTCGCTGGCGCTGGTCTGCACAAAATCGATGGCAAGCGCGGTGGCGCCGAACTCCTCGACAAGGGCATCCAGTTCGTCAAGCAGCGATGCGTCGACATCGAAGTGATGCAGTCGCTCGGCTTCATTGAAGTCGGCTGGCAACAGGTCGGCGAGAAAGCGGCGTACCGCCATGAGCGTGACGGGTTGCTCGCACTCCGGATTGTCGACCCGGCCTCTGAGCAGTGCCGACAGGCGCGGGCTGACACGGCTGGCAACATCGATGGGATTTCGCGTCATGGCCTTTCCTGGTTGTTTGATGCCACATTGGCGAACTATCAATTCTTGAATCTCACTGCCTATTTCAATGTATAGCAGATGGTCTTCCGGCCTGGCGTCCGGACGGGGCAGCAGGCTCGTTCGCGTGGCTCGCTTATTATTCAAGGATGGACAAAAGCCGCTCCCCAGATTCAACCCGATCAGTGCGGGACGTCGCCCTCGAGGCCAAGCTCGGCTTTCTCGGACGGCCGGACGCCTACCCTGAAGCGCCTGCGCGGGTGGAGGCGGTGGAAACCCACATGTCCTGGGTCTTCCTCACCGACACCCATGCCTACAAGCTGAAGAAGCCGGTGCGCTACCCCTACCTCGACTTCAGCACGGCCGAGGCGCGGCGCCTGGACTGCGAGCAGGAGGTGCGCCTCAACCGGCGTCTGGCCGCCGAGGTCTACCTCGGGGTGATGCCGCTGGTGCGCGATGCGGAAGGGCGCCTGCGCCTGGGCGGGGCAGGGGAGGCGGTGGACGGGCTGGTGCAGATGCTGCGGCTGCCGACGGATCGCATGCTCGACTGTCTGCTGCGCGGCGGGACCGTCGAGCAGGCGGAAATCGGTCGGCTGGGCCGCCGTCTCGCCCGCTTCTATGCTGAGGCGGCTGCGGAAGCCATCGTGCCCGAGGCATATCGGCGAAGCCTGGCCGGGCGGATCGAGGACAACCTGCACGAACTGGCCAGCCCTGAATTCGGCCTCGCCCCCGGACTATTGGAACACCTCGCCCACCTCCAGTTGAGTTTCCTGCAAAGTCATGCGGAATGGTTCGACCGACGCGTGATGCAGGGCCGCATCGTCGAGGGCCACGGCGACCTGCGGCCGGAGCACGTGTGTCTGTTGGCGAAACCGGTCGTCATCGATTGCCTGGAGTTCAAGCGCGAATTCCGCCTCCTTGATCCGGCCGACGAACTGGGCTACCTGGCGCTGGAATGCGAGCGGCTGCACGCGCCGCAGGTGGGGCGCTGGCTGCTGGAAGCGTATCGCGAGGCGAGCGGCGATGCTCCGCCCGAGGCGCTGATTCACTTCTATCAGAGTTGCCGGGCGGTGCTGCGCGCCAAACTCGCCCTCTGGCACCTGCGCGACGACGGCAGGCATCCGCCCGGGAAATGGGTTGCAACGGCCGGGGACTATCTCGAACTGGCGCAGCGGCATGCCGAAGCGGCAACAGGCTGACGCTCAGTCCTGCAGCAGCTCGACCAGCGAACCGCCGCTGTGCAGGCGGCGGATGGCTTCGGCGAACAGGGGCGCCGAATCCAGCACCTCGACCCGATGGGCCAGCAAGTCCGGCGGCAGCCGGAACGGCGGAATCGTGTCGGCAACCAGCACTTTCTCCAGGGACGGGTCGGCCAGCACCTCGGCCGCCGTGCCGGCAAACACGCCGTGGCTGGCTGCGGCGAACACCCGCTTCGCTCCCAGCGTTTTGCAGGCGGCGGCGGCCCGCGCCAGGGTGGTTCCGCTGCTGACGAGGTCGTCGATGATGATCGCGGTCCTGCCTCCGACCTCGCCCACCACTGCCTCGCCGGACACCACGCCTTCGCTGCGCCGCTTTTCCATGAAAGCGGAACCGACGGGGCGGCCGAGTGTGTGCGTGAGGGAAGCGCGAAAGGCATCCGCCCGCTTGACCCCGCCCGCGTCCGGCGACACCACCACGATGGCTTCGTCCTGCAGCCGTGCCGCGAACCAGGCGACGAACAGTCCGCGCGCTTCCAGATGCTCGGCCGGGATGCGGAAGGCGTTCTGGTAGGCGGCCAGGTTGTGCACGTCGAGGGTGACCACGCGGTCGGTACCCACCGCTTCGAACAGCTGGGCGACGTAGCGGCTGCCGAGCGGGTCGCGCGGCTTGGTGCGGCGGTCCTTGCGGGAATAGGCGAGATAGGGGCAGACGGCGGTGACCTGCGCAGCCGAGGCATCCTTCAGCGCGCCAATGAAGAACAGCAGGCGGATCAGCTTGTCGTTGGCGCTCATACCCGGCTCGCCGTAGAGCGAGTGGATCACGTACACGTCCCGGCCGCGCACGTTTTCCAGCGAGCGCGCCTTGTGCTCGCCGTCCTCGAATTCGCGCTCCTCATGGCGGGCCAGCGTGATCCCCAGCGCTGTCGCTACCCGTTCGCCATAGGCGCGGCTGGCGTCAAGGGCGAACAGGCAAAGTTCTTCCCGGATCATCGAATGGTTTCCTTAGGGCGCTGGCATCATTTTCATAATATGCCAGACTCAAAAAAAGCGACGGTCCACCAGAAAGGCAAAATCATGCAACTCAAGGAGTGTTTTTACAGGGAGCGGTTTGGCTACTGCTGGCTGGAGGATGGCCAGTGGCTGTTTCAGGCGGTGGATGTAACCGAGAAGCCATTGGGAGAACCCGTCAAGGTCGAACTGGGGGAACTGGTCTTCCATCATGATGAAGACGAGGAGCTGCATTAGAACGCTGCCCTAACTAACTTGCTGTATCGGAAAGACGTCCACATGAAAACCGTCACCGTCATGGAGTCGCCGGATCGGGCGCGTTGGAAACTTCAGCCGGGCGACGCGCTGCTGGTGGTCGACGTGCAGAACGATTTCCTGCCGGGCGGCAGTCTGGCGGTGCCGCACGGCGACAGGGTGGTGCCGGCGCTGAACTGGTATATCGGTGCGTTCGAGGCTCAGCATCTGCCGGTTTATGCCACGCGCGACTGGCATCCCGAGCGGCATTGCTCCTTCCGTGCACAGGGCGGGCCGTGGCCGCCGCACTGTGTCGCCCACACGCGCGGCGCGGAATTCGCCGCAGCGCTCAGCCTGCCGCCTGCCGCCACCATGATTTCCAAGGCGACCTCGGCGGACCGGGATGCCTATTCCGGTTTCGAAGGCACCGATCTGGACCGGCGGCTGCGCGCCGCTGGCGTCCGCCGGCTGTTTGTCGGCGGGCTCGCCACCGACTATTGCGTGCTCAACACCGTGCGCGACGCGCTGCAGCTTGGCTACGAGGTGCTGCTGCTGACCGACGCGATCCGCGCGGTGGACGTCCAGCCCGGCGACGGGCAGCGTGCCGAAGCAGAGATGACGCGCCTCGGCGCGCTGCGCATCTCTATGAACGGGATGGCCGCATGAATTCTGCAAGCGGCGCCCTGCTGACCGACCTCTATCAGCTCACCATGCTGCAGGGCTATCACGACGCCGGGATGGAAGACACCGCGGTGTTCGAGTTCTTCGTGCGCAGGCTGCGCCCCGGGCGCGGTTTTCTGTTGGCGGCGGGGCTCGAACAATCGCTGGAATTTCTGGAGCAGCTGCATTTCACCCAGGAAGAACTGGAATGGCTGGCGTCCACCGGCCGCTTCAGCCCGGATTTCCTCGCTACGCTGGAAACGCTGCGCTTCACCGGCGACGTGCACGCGATGCCTGAAGGCACGCTGTTCTTTCCCAACGAGCCGATCCTGCGCGTGACCGCGCCGATCGCGCAGGCGCAGCTGGTGGAAACGCGGCTGATCAACCTGCTGCATCTGCAGACCGTGATCGCCTCGAAGGCCGCGCGTTCGGTGCTGATGGCGCCGGACAAGCTGCTGGTGGATTTCGGGCTGCGCCGCGCGCACGGGGCGGAGGCGGGGCTGCTGGCGGCGCGCGCCAGCTACATCGCCGGCTTTTCCGGCACCTCGACGGTGCTGGCCGGCCAGCGGTTCGGCATTCCGCTGTTCGGCACCATGGCGCATTCCTTCATCCAGGCGCACGACGACGAGGCGCTGGCCTTCGAGCATTTCGCCCGTGCGCAACCTGAAAACGTGGTGCTGCTGATCGACACCTGGGACACCGAGGCGGCAGCGCACAAGGTGGTGGCGCTGGCCCCGAAATTGACGCGCGCCGGCATCCGCATCAAGGGGGTTCGCATCGATTCCGGCGACCTTGCCGGGCACGCCCGCCAGGTGCGGACCATCCTCGACGCCGGCGGGCTCGAGCACGTCATCATCTTCGCCAGCGGCGACCTGGATGAATTTGTGCTGCGCGACATGCTCGCCGCCGGCGTGCCGGTGGACGGCTTCGGTATCGGCACCCGCCTGGACACGTCGAGCGACATGCCCTATCTCGATTGCGCCTACAAGCTGCAGGAATATGCCGGCCGCGCGCGCCGCAAGCGCTCCGAAGGCAAGGCCACCTGGCCCGGACGCAAGCAGGTTTACCGCAGGCATGATGCCGACGACCGCATGGCCGCGGATGTCGTGACGCTGGAATCCGACCCGCAGCCGGGCGAACCCCTGCTCATTCCGGTGATGCGGGGTGGACGCCGACTGGCGCCACCTCCGTCCCTGGCGGACGTTCGCCGCCACGTGGCCCGGAGCCTGGCCCGGTTGCCGGAGCCGCTGCGCCGCCTGGACGCATTCGACTACCGGGTGGAGATCGCCCCTGCGCTGCACGAACTCGCTGCCGAAGTCGACCGCAGCGCATTACTTTGCCAGGGCGTGTTAACACTAATTTCACGCCCGCGAAATTAGGAAATTAGTGTTAACACGCCCTGGAATGACTAGATTGAAAAGATGACGACAATCCAGCCGCTTTCCCCGGACCGTCTGTATCGCCACTGCGATACCGGGCACTTCACCTTCACGACCACCGCCGAGCTCGACGACCTCTCCGAAGGCATCGGCCAGATGCGCGCCATCGACGCGGCGCATTTCGGCATCGGCATGCGCCATGCGGGTTACAACCTCTACGTCATGGGGCCGCCCGGCAGCGGCAAGCGCTTTCTGGTCCGCCAGTTGCTCGATCGGCGGGTGGGCGGGAAGGCCAAGCCCCCCGACTGGTGCTATGTCCACAATTTTGCACAGCCGCACAAGCCGCGCGCGATTCAACTGCCTGCCGGCATGGGCATACGCTTCCATGCCGACATGCAGCAACTGGTGGCGGAACTCCAGGCCACGATTCCGGCCGCGTTCGAGGGCGAGGAATACCGCCGCCGCCTGAGCCAGATCGACGAGGAATACGGCGAACGCCAGACGCAGGCATTCGGCGAGGTGGGCGACGAGGCCACCAAGCACGGCATCACCCTGCTGCGCACGCCGAACGGTTTTTCCTTCGCGCCGACCAAGGACGGCGAGGTGATGAGCCCGGACGACTTCGACAAGCTGTCGCCGGAGGAGAAGACGCGTGTCGAGGAAACGATCGCCAGCCTGCAGGAGCAGCTGGAGAAGGTGATCCGCCAGGTCCATCAGTGGCGGCGCGAACGGATCGAGCGGGTGCGCAAGCTCAACGAGGAAGTGGTGCTGTTCGCCGTCGGCCACCTGATCGACGACCTGCGCCGCGACTATGCGGATTACCCGGCGGTGTGCGGCTATCTGAACGAGGTGCAGCAAAACGTCATTGAGAGCATGGATGAATTCCGCCATCCCAGGGAAGGCATGTCCGCGCTTGCCGCCCTCACCAGCGAACTGCCCAATTTCAGCCGCTTTCGCGTCAACCTGCTGGTGGGTCGGGATGGGACCGAAGGCGCGCCGGTGGTCTACGAGGATCACCCCACCTACCAGAACCTGATCGGACGGGTCGAGCACGTTGCCCAGCTCGGCGCGCTGGTCACCAACTTCCTGCTGATCAAGCCGGGGGCGCTGCACCAGGCCAACGGCGGCTACCTGCTGCTGGACGCCTTCAAGCTGCTGACCCAGCCGTTTGCCTGGGAAGGCCTGAAGCGCGCGCTGTCCACCCACGAAATCCGTATCGAGTCGCTTGGCCAGATGGTTAGCCTGGTCAGCACCGTGTCGCTGGAGCCGGAGCCGATTCCGCTTAACACCAAGGTGATCCTGTTCGGCAACCGCCTGCTGTATTACCTGCTCGCCCAGTACGATCCGGATTTCGGCGAACTGTTCAAGGTGGCAGCGGATTTCGAGGACGAAGTGGCGCGCAGTGCGGACAACGACCTGCTCTACGCGCGGCTGATCGGCACCCTGGTGCGCCGGGACAGGCTGCAGCCGTTCGATCGCGGCGCGGTGGCACGGGTGATCGAGCACAGCGCGCGGCGGGCCGAGGATGCGGAAAAACTCTCCACCCACATGGAGAGCCTGGCCGACCTGGTGCGCGAGGCCGATTACTGGGCGGCGCAGGACAAGCGGGAGGTGGTGACGCGCGCCGACGTCGAGCGGGCGATCGAGGCGCAGATCAAGCGCTCCGACCGCCTGCGCGAACGCTCGCATGAAGCCATCCTGCGCGGCATCCTGCACATCGACACCGACGGCGAGCGGGTGGGGCAGGTCAACGGCCTGTCGGTTTTCCAGCTCGGCGATTTCAGCTTCGCCCAGCCGTCGCGCATCACCGCCAATACCCGGCTGGGTGACGGCGAACTGGTCGACATCCAGCGCGAGGCCAAGCTGGGCGGCTCGATCCACTCCAAGGGCGTGCTCATCCTGTCGTCCTTCCTCGCTTCGCGCTATGCCGCCGAGCAGCCGCTGTCGCTGGCTGCCAGCCTGGTGTTCGAGCAGACCTATGGCCAGGTCGAAGGCGACAGCGCGTCGGTGGCGGAGTTGTGCGCGCTCTTGTCCTCGCTGGCGAATGTGCCGATCCGGCAGTCGCTGGCGGTGACCGGCTCGGTCGACCAGTTCGGCCGGGTGCAGGCGATCGGCGCGGTGAACGAAAAAATCGAGGGCTATTTCGACATCTGCAACCAGCGCGGCCTGACCGGCAGCCAGGGCGTGTTGATTCCCGCATCCAACGTGGCGCACCTGATGCTGCGTCGCGACGTGGTGGAGGCCGCGGCGGCGGGGCGCTTTCATATTTATGCCGTGGCAACGGTGGATGAGGCGCTCGAACTGCTGACCGGCATCCCGGTTGGCACGCCCGAGGCCGAGGGCAGCCTCGACCAGCGCGTGGCGCAACGGCTCAAGCATCTGGCCGAACTGCGGCGCAAGTTTGCGAAGAAAGCCGAATCCAGTGGCGGCGGCCATGAGCAAAACGACGAATGAGCGGCCTGCAGGCCTCAGGATCTGGGTGGCGCTGGACGAGTCGCCGCGCAACACCGCTGCGCTGACGGCCGCTGCCGCCCTGGCGGAGGAGCTCGATGCGGAACTGGCCGGGCTGTTCGTCGAGGACA
>CAMTWC010000059.1:0-66679 GCA_947085345.1 uncultured Gammaproteobacteria bacterium
TATCGACCAGCGAGCAGTGAGCGTCTGGTAGCGGGACAGGGCTCGCTCCCACCGTGCGGATTCACCAATCCACATGGCAACATCTTCAGGGCCGCGTAGCGCCAGTTTCTCTGGCAGTCGCTGGACGCCAAGCGCTTTCCACCGGCGCTCACACCAGGACAGGGTGCCAATTCCTTGCCATTGCTGCCATGCATTCACCCAGGCGCGAACGCCGTCGACTTGCCTCAGCGTAGCCTGTTCCGTCGGTATGCCGAGCGGGACTTCCAGTGGCCATTGGCTCTCGCCAGCATCACCAATCAACCACTCGCGGTGTTTGCTCTGAAAGCGACGGACGAGAAACTGTCGGACATCATCAGGAAGCTTCAACTCTAGCCTCCTCTCGAGCGTGCTCCGGCAGCTTCAACCGCTGACGATCACCGTCGTACTCGATCAGCAAGACCCCTGACACGCGCCGGTCGCTGATATCAATGAAGCAGGCGCCACCGATGAACGGTTCGAGGGTCATGACGGACTTCAGCGGCGTAGCGACGATCATCTGAAAACCGAAATTGGTAAAGATGTTCATCGCCAAGGCAGTGAATTCGTTGTCAGCCTTGTCAAATGCCTCATCGAGCACGACTGGTGCGTACATCGGCACACCGTGGTCGTTTCCTCCCAATTGGTACCGTAGGGCTGCAGCCAAACATGTGGTGGCCAGTTTCTGGCGTTGGCCTCCCGACTTGCCAGCACCGCTGCGGTAGATCTCGACCTCGACGCCGCTTTCATCAATTTCTCGTCCGATGAACTCAACATGCTGTCGAACGTCCAGCACAGACTCGCGCCAGCGTTTTTGCTCGGGGTCCTGACTGGCAAGTCGATCAACAAGCCGGCGGAGTGCCAAAAACCGAGCCTCTGCAAACTCGCGATCCTCGCTCCATGCATGGCTAAGCGCCTGCTGGATCTCCTGCTTGAACTCCTTGACGTCAGCAAGTTGCCGGTCGCTGGCGTCAATGTGGAGATAGGTGCGTTGATTGGTGCTTTGGTTGAATGGCACCTGGCTGAGGCTGTCGTTAACCAGATCCATCCGTTCAAGGATGGCCTTTCGTGCGTCGTTCAGGTAGGTAGAGAGCGCTGCCAGATTCTGGTGGCTTTGATTCTGCAGTAATTCGAAGAATCGTTGCTCATAGGCGGGCAGGCCATCCGTCTCCAACCGAACCAACTTGGCGAAAAAGTCTGGCGCGCTGGCGAGGCTCGCGTCCATGTCACCAGCGTCCATGGGCCACTGGCGTTTGAAATCGGCGAATCGCGCTTCTATTTCCCTCTCGCTGACGCCAATCCCACGATTGATCTCTTCGATCTCCGCATTGAGTGCGCGTTCTACAGAAGTTGTCACCTTGTCGAGGTTGTCGAGCCGGACTGCATCTGACTGCTTGGCGAAGCGCTCGTTGAGGCCCGAGACCTGATGGGGCGTCAATGGAACGATAGACGCGTCCTGCAGGAGGGATTCCAGTTTCTGTGTACTGGCCTTGATCTGGTCAAGAATCGAATCGTGCGCACGCGTTGCCTGTCGAAGATACTTATCAGCATCATCAACGAGTTTCTTTTGCTTCTCGATCTGCTCACTGATTTGCAGCAGGGTGGTATTGCCCTCCCGCGCTTCGCGGATCTGCCGCTCAATGGTGGAAATGCGGTCCAGCAATGGGAGTAAATCTATTTCCTGCCACTGGAGATTCACCAGGGTCTGGCACTGCATCGCTCGGGCCGCACGATTCTTGTCCTGGTCGGCAAGGGTGTCGATCTCTCCTCCGAGGCGCGTAATCGTGGCAGCCAGCTCCTGAGCCTGGGTTTGAAAGAGCGCAAGCTTCTCCCGGTTATCGAATCCGAGCACCCAGTTTCGTCGGTCGCCGACACTTCTGCGGTCGTCTTTCTCATGGCGGGTTTTGCTGTGCTTGACCTGGCCCTCACGGGTGATGGCGCGATCAGCGCTCCTGAACGATTGAATGGAGTCGACGCACGCGTAATCGAAGCGTTGCCGTAGCTCGGCCTGTAGCCAATCGGAATACGTACCCTCTTTGACGTTCAGTTTGAGGACGAGCGAATTGGCTCCGATGGGCTTAGCCTGCCAGGTCTCCGGGCGACCAGTCCGGTAGTACACCAGACGCTGCCCAAGGTGAGTGTTGTTGATGTGATTGGCCAGCGCCGAATACTGGCGCTCGTCCACAAGGAGTGAGAGCGCAAATCCGTGCAGTACGCGCTCAATGGCGCCCTGCCACTCGGCCTCGTCAGGCTTCACCTCAATGAGCTCGCCGACAAATGGTAGTGCCGACTCCGAGACTCCGATGGCAGCGGCGATGTCTCGACGCATTTCCAGCATGTCGGCTGGAATGTTCGATGGCTGGCGCTGGAGCGCCTGCACTTCCTTCACCGCTTGCGTAAACACTGTCTCGGCGTCCTTCTTTTGACCCGCCAAGCGGAACTGTTCTTCACGGTTCTCGTTGCTTCGCTGCTCCCAGTATTCGACTTCCTGGCGCGCGTTGCCCAACAGCTCAGCGAAGGGCTGTGGCGAATCTGGCAGGCTCCAACCAAGCTTCTTGCACGCCTCTTCGGCCTGACCGCGTTTGCGCAGTCGATCTGTGCGCTGGCCCTCCAGACTTGATTTTTCTGCCTCCCATTGCTCGATCTGATCACCGCCTGCTTCACGGTGCTGTCGCTCCAGATCGCGCAAGGTTGTGGCATGGTTTTCCAGAATGCTCTGACGTCGACTTACTTCACCTTCCGAGCCGCTGGCTTGCACCTGTAGGGATTCGATATGCTGCTTGAGGAGTTCAATGCGGCGGGTCTCCCGGTAGCCATCAACGCCCAGCCGAAGCTCATCCAGCCCATTGCGCTGCAGCATCAACGAGTCCCTGCGCTGATACTGTTCCCGCGCTGGCGCAAGCGTTTGAACCTGTTCGCGAGCCGTCACTACCGCCTGGTGGGCAGCATTGAGTTCGCCAAACTCGCTGACCAAGCGATCGGCCACCTCGAAGGTTTCTGGCTTGTCCAGCATGAAATCGCGCAGGAAGGTATTGAGGTCGCCGAGATTCTTGGCCGACTGGGTTTTGTGCAGCAAACGCAGCGCCATTTCGCTCTCGATGCCGAGCAGACGGCAGAATCGTTCGCAATAGGGACGAAACTCGTCGCGAGCAAACGCCTCGGGGAAAGACTGCTTGAGCTTTCGGATGTCGAAGTTGGACTGGCCGAAGTCCTCCAGCTCGCGCAGGTCAAAGGGCCGCTCCAGGACAAGGTAGTGGCGTTTGACGTCGCTGCTGCCATTAGCATTGCCGCGCAGCCAGAACACCTGAACAAGCACCACAGACTGGCCCAATGCGTTCTGGTAGGTCAGTGCCAAGGCTGACCATGTTGTCCCCGAGCGCAAGTAGCGGGTAGCGATCTCACCCGACTCGCCATCCTTCTGTTCGGCCCACGCGCCGCGTACGTAAGTGACGAGGTTTCGGTCACGGCCGCTGCGGTCAGCCTCGCGTGCGGCAGCGTTGAAGTCGATCCAGCGAGGTGGCACCAGCAACGCCGAAAAAGCATCGAGAAGTGTCGATTTCCCAGCCCCTGATCGACCGACAAACAGAAAGCCTCGCTCGCTGATCGGTACGTCATGCAAGCCAGAAAATGTGCCCCAGTTGTAAACCTGCAGGCGAGTCATCCGGAACTGTTCCCGGGCGAACAAGGAGGCGGTTTGGGGTTCCGAGATCATTGGTCGGCCTCCTCATCGGGTTCAGTCTGAGCCAGTTGCGCTGGCGTCTCTCCGGCAGCCATGCGCTGATACAAGTGGGTCAGCGCTTGTATTTCCTCTGCTGAGAAGAGGAGCTTCAGCGTCGGCGAAATCTCGAAGCGATCTTCACTTGAGCGAATCTTCTGGAGGATGCTGTGTTTCTTGATCTTCTCGATGGAGGCATGAACCCGTTTCACGAATCCTGCACGGTCGGTGTTGGAGGCACGCTCATAGAGGGATAGAAACTCCGTGATCTCATCTGTCGACACCACGGCACGATCCCCCTGCGAGTCCGCCTGGGTCAATCGCTGGCGAAGGTGGAGCAGCAGAATGGAGTCAATGAACGTCAGCTGGGCGCGACGCAACAGGAGAGGCACCTCAAGGTCGCCGGTATCTGCCTGACGCGTGAAAGCCACTTGTACGTCTCGGTCGATGACCAGTTCGAGAAACAGTTCGGCAAGGCGGCGACGTATCAGGGCTTCGTCTCGCACCAAGATAGGCCAGAGCTTCGGATGTCGGCGTCCGTCGAGCGATGGCCCCGCAAGGAGTTGCACCAGGGCTCGCCGGGTATCCAGTGCCAATTCGCCGCTGTCCCCCATGAAAAGGGTGTTGGCAGAGGCTTGCGGTGCATCTGGCGCTTGTTCTTCGTCTGGCAAAGCAGCTTCGTCATTCTCAGACCAGTTCATTGGCCCGCTCCCTCAAAAAGAAGATCTTTGGAATTCGGGCGCTACGACGCTCGTCGTCGCCACCAACCCAGCCCACGGTTTCGCTGTGATCGGCCCTGAATCCATGCCGACTACCCAACGCAAGCAGACCAACCACGCTTCCCAGCCCCTGGGCTGCAGGGAACCGCTCCAGAACGTCAGCAATGGATGCCTGGGATCGTTGCTCCAGGACTGCCAGCACATCGGCTTTCAGTGTGCGGAAGTCGATCTCGGATTGAGCCACCAGTTCGCTTACAGACTCCAGGTCGATTGGTGGGGCATCCCCTTCCGCCATTTGGCCGGGCAAAGCTTGTAGGGATGGGTCATACAGTACCCATTGGGACAACGAGCGCAAACGGCTGCTCGTGAGTTCGAGTGTGTACTGGAGGGTTTCCGTGGCCCTGACCTCGTCCTTCAGGGTGAGCGCTGCACGCTGGGCATCTTTCAGAAGGTAATTGAGTCGGCGCTGCTCGAGGTATTCACGGCTCTGGACGAAATGCTTCAGGCTACGGGCGAAAGTCTGAAGCACTTCATGGACCATTCCGCCCTGCTCGAGAAGGGTCCGCGTCAGCCGAAGAAGGAATCGCCGTTCCTTGGCTTCGAGCTGCCCCACAAATTCCCGCGTCATGACGTTCTCAAGGGCCTGATCAAGCGTGGCCGCCTGCTCTGGATCCGTAAGCAAGCGCCAGAAAGCGGAAAAAGTTCGTCCTGCCTCGCTTTCTGAGATCAGATCGATTCCGGCGAACAGCGAATCCAGCACGTCACCACGATTGCCATCGTTGTCCATGATGCGCTCACGAAGATCTCGATTCAGTTGATCGAACTGATCGCGGACATGTCGGAAGTCGCCTGCAAGATCGTCGGCCAGCGTGATGATCTCCCGCGTGCGCTCCAGCGCCGTTGCATGAGGCAGCACACGCATCTGCCCCTTCTGGATGGCATCTATCTCCTTGTCGATACGTGCTTGCTCGGCCATGAGCCGGTCTATGCGGCGGAATTTGTCGGTGTCGGTGTCCTCTGCAAGCCGGGCCAGCGCTTCGATAACGAGCGTCAGGCGGCTCTCGGTCGCGGCTGAGTGCGGCTGCGCCAGGCCAGAGATAAATCGAATGGCTTCGACGGCAGCTGTGGAGAGTTCATATTCCTCCTCTGACGCGCCAGCCGGGAAGCGTCGTTCCAGGTAACCATCGGCGAGCCAGCTGGCGACGTAAGCTTGTGCCGTTTGGGGGAAGTCTTCGCCTAGGGCGCGCAGCTCCTCCATATCCCTTCCGATTCGTTCGTGAAAAATGGAGGCGGGAAGGCTTTGCTCGCTCTCGTAGAGATGGGTTTGAAGCAGGCCAATGACAGTGGGCCCAGTGTTCGAGGCAAGCAGGCGCCACAGCGGTTGCGCCCGCATGCGCCGGTACGTCGCGATGGCTTTGTCTGCTTTCACTCCCGTGCTCCAAAGTGCAGGCGTTGCCTGTCATGTGGTAATCACAATGCAACGTATACAAGAATCAAAAACATTGCATTGCCACATTCTAGAACAGCTTATATACTTCCCGCAACAACTCGCACAAGCATTCGTTAACCCGATAGAGCACTCAAGAATGCCCAAAGACCAACTTGCAGAACTGACCCAGCCCCAACGCGACCGGCTCGCGTTCATAGAGCTGCGTGTGCGCTTTGTGGGGGAGATACGTCGGCAGGACTTGGTGGCGCGGTTTGGTATCCAGTCCGCAGCGGCAACCCGGGATTTGGCGCTCTATAAGGAATTGTCCCCGGGCAACATTGACTACGACCCCAAAGGCAAGGCCTACGTCCTGGGGCCAGATTTCCGGACCGTCTTCGACTATCCCCCGGAGCGAGTGATGTCGTGGCTGACCCAAGGCTTTGGTGATGGTGAGCCAATGCGGCTCAAAGCGTGGGTGGCCAGCGAGAGCCCGTCACGGCTCACCCACCCAGACCTGGATGTGCTGGCGAGCGTGACCCGTGCGATTCACCAGGAGTGTCCACTCGGCATCGAGTACCACTCCATCTCCAGTGGCCGCACCGGGCGGGAGATCGTTCCCTTTGCGCTAATCGACAACGGCCTGCGCTGGCACGTTCGCGCCTTCGACCGGAAGTCGCAGGAGTTTCGGGATTTCGTTATTACACGGATCAAGCAGCCTGTCGTAATGAAGGCTGAGCCGATTAAGGCCCATGAACGCAGCGACCAAGACATCCAATGGACGCGAATCGTTGAAATTGAGCTTGTGCCGCACCCCGATCAGCCCCGCCCTGAAATTACCGAGATGGACTACGGCATGAATGGCGGCGTGCTGCGCATGAAGCTGCGTGCGGCTACTGCCGGCTACATTCTGCGCCAGTGGAGCGTGGATTGTTCGCCCGATCATAATCTGCGAGGCCACGAGTATCGACTCTGGCTCAAAGATCATTTGGCATTGTATGGCGTGAAAAACGCATTACTTGCGCCCGGATATGTTTCGATGCGAACCCAGGATGCTGGCGTAAATCAAGAAGAAATCCGATGACGGTGGGCCGCGGAACTCTTGGAAATGGATATGAATAATGACCGATAACAATTCAAAAATTGATCTCGATCGCCTACTCAAGCTCCGCTTGGTCGTTGCCCGCTACGGGGAAATGGACTCCGCACGCTGGTGGAACACGGGTGGTTTATTGGGGCCCAAGGGCGCTTTATTGATGAGCAGGGGCTTTCCCCGCACGCACATCTTTGCTCAGGCCGGGGTAGTGTTGGCAGTGGCGCGGAGCCGCTGCGAAGAGGTTTTTCAGCATCCTGGGGCTACAACGTTATGGAGCTTGCCAGCAGAGATCGAAGACCAGTTCGACTCCCGATGGGGACGGTGGCTGGAAGAGATAAATGCATGGGGCGAGTTTTTCAAAAAGCTGGAGACTCCGCCATCGGACCTCCTCTCGGCGCTTCGGCAGCTGCAACTGATCTCACCTGACCAAGAGGAAGTTCTTGGCCGCCTCCGCAGATCTGCCGAGGGGCGTGCTGTGCTACTTGCACATAAAGAAGTGTTGGACGACGAATTAATCACCGTTTTGGCAGCCACGTTTTCGTTGGGAGAACAAGGAAAACCCGCCATTCCCTACGTTTTGCTCGGGGGTAGTGGTGGTTAATCAATTGGCGAGCCGCGCGGGAGTTGTGTCGAGCGACACCATTCTCAAAGGGACGATGATCGAAGAAACGTATGCGGCGATGCGTTATTGGAACTTTGACGTCAGCAAGCAGGAAAACCTGTTACGTATCCAGTCGTCGAATTCCATCGGAGCCCGAAGTGCCAGTTGGCTGGAAAAGGTCTGCAAGGTTTTCAACAGGCGATTCGATCCGAACGGCCGCGATCGCGCACTGGCCGAGCTTGCGCAAGGCGGCCTGGCATACGAGGTATGGAAGCCGCTGATGTTGTGGCATATGACTCGCGATGAGTTCTTGGTCAGAGATTTTCTTGCCAACTGGTTGTTCCCCCAGTTTCAGGCCGGTGCCTTGCGTATCCGTGCAGAGGAAATCTACCCATACCTGGAAGGGTTGCACGAGAGCGGTGTCGTTGCCAAACCATGGAGCCATTCGACCTTGACTCGCCTTGCCTCTGGGCTGCTCAAGATCGCCATGGAATTCGGCTTGATGAAAGGGGTTACTGTCCGTGAGTTCACCCCATATCACCTGCCTGAGGCGGCATTTGTTTATCTGTTACATGCGATTGCAGATACGCAGCCCAATGCCAGAGCCATTGTCCATTCGCCCGATTGGCGGATGTTTTTGATGAGTGTGGATGAAGTTGAGCGAGAGCTCTTTCGCCTGCATCAGTTTCACAAACTGCACTACGAAGTGGCTGGTTCGCTCGCCCAGCTAACCCTTCCCTGTGCGACAGCGCGTGATTACGCCAAGGAGATGCTTGCATGAGTGATTGGAAAAACCGCCTGATCAACAGGCTGGAGCCTGTTCTGCGCGAGCCCGACCCTCGTGCCAATATCAGCAGCTATCACGATATGCCTTACGCCATTTTTCAGTACTCACCGGAGGATGAGTTCGATCTGCGCGGGGAACTGACCCTGCTGAAGACTCGTTTGGAACAAATTGGCAAACGTGTAACGGTCATCTCCCTGGCGCAGTGCCTAGACGAATGTCTGAAACGAGAGGGGCTGTCGCTTAAGAAAATTGAGATGGCTGAGAAGTTGACCGGTCTAGAGAAGATGGCCGACACAATGCTGGAGATCTTGAGTGTGCGACAGCCGCTAGATCAACTGGTGGCAGAGCAAATTCCGCAAGGTGCTGATCCCTGCATTGATGTGGTGCTGATCACCCGTGCCGGTGCGCTGTTCCCGTTCTACCGGACATCCTCATTATTAGAGCAGCTCAAGGGCAAGATTCATGTGCCCAGCGTTCTGTTCTATCCAGGCGATCTAGAGGGGCCTGCTGGCCTGCGTTTCATGGGAGTGCTCGATGCCGAGCACAACTATCGACCCAAAATATTTTGAAGAATAAGGACCGGGCCAAATGACTCAGCAAATTAAGGACCTGTTTGCAGGCGACATCTACCGCCGCATTGAAGAGGTGATCAAGGTTGATCAGACGGATGAGCAGGTGATCCGCGAAGAAATTGGTGAGTACATTGTTACCAATACTATTCGTGACCATTTTCGCGAGATTCTGGATCAATACAACGAGACACCCAACAAGCCGCATGAGGGTATTGGTATTTGGGTTTCCGGCTTTTTTGGTTCAGGCAAATCCAGCTTCGCAAAGATGCTAGGGCTGGCATTGCAGAACCGAACGATCCAAGGCGAAACGGCCGCAAAGCTTCTGGCCAAGCGCGCCGGTGACAGCAAGATTGAGGTTCTGCTCACCCAAATCAGCGAAAAAATTCCCACAGATGCGGTGGTGTTTGATGTTTCTACCGACCGTGGCATCAAGAGCGGCAACCAGATGCTCACCGAGATCATGTACCGGCTCTTCCTCAAGAGTCTTGGGTACGCCAATGACCTCGACCTGGCCGAGCTTGAAATTGCGCTAGAACAAAAAGGTCAGCTCAAGGATTTTGAGCTCAAGTACCGTGAGTTGTTCGAGCAGGACTGGGACGCGAACAAAGACCTGATCTCTTTCTCATTGGGTGAGGCCAGCGCCGTCATGCACGCCCTGTACCCGGAACGCTATTCCGCACAGGACACTTGGATTCAGGCTGTGCAGGACCGTGCTGATATCAACCCAGGGCGTTTGGCAGAACGATGCAAAGAGCTAATGACCCGTCGTAGGCCTGACCGTCATCTGGTGTTCGTCGTGGACGAGGTTGGCCAGTTCGTTTCCAAAGACGTGCAGAAGATGCTGGACCTTCAGGCCATCATCCAAAGCATGGGGCGTGTTGCACGTGGCAAGATCTGGGTGATCGTCACGTCACAGGAAAAGCTGACCGAACTGGTGGGGGGCCTTGACGACAAACGGGTTGAGCTGGCCAGGCTGATGGATCGCTTCACCCTGCAGGTCCATCTGGAACCATCGGACATCTCCGAGGTGACCAGCAAGCGTGTGCTGGCCAAGAAGGCGACAGCGGAAAAACTGCTGCGTGACCTATATACCGCCAACAGTGGGCGCCTGGCCACCAACACCCGGTTGTCGGCTGACATTACGTTGCCAGAGCTGTCTGCGGACCGCTTCATGGACCTCTATCCGCTGCTGCCGTATCACATTGATCTCATCATCAATGTCGTTTCTGGTTTGCGCATGCAAGGTGGTGCCAGCAAGCATGTGGGCGGTGCGAATCGGACGATTATCAAACTCGCCCAGCAACTCCTGATTCATGAAAAGGTGGGCCTCGCCGAAAAGCCCGTTGGTGAATTGGCACGTATCGACCAGATTTACGACTTGGTGATGGGTAATTTGCCCAGCGAATTGCGTGGCAAGATCGACGACATCAAGCAAAAGGTGCCGCATCAGTTGGCGCAGCCAGTGGCCAAGGCCATTTGCCTACTGCAGTTCGTCAAAAGTATTCATCGCACGGCAGAAAACATCGCGGCAGCGCTTCACCCCGGCGTCAGCAGTGACAGCATGCTGACTCAAGTTCGCGATGCATTGCAGTCGCTGGTGGACACCCATCAAGTTCGCCTTGCCGAGAATCAATACCGCATTCCGTCACCAACGGAAGACGATTGGGAAGTCACCCGCGCGGGCTTCAAACCCAGCCCTGGCGACGTCAATCGTTTACACACCGACATGATCAGCGGCCTATGGGAGCCTCGGCCCAGCCACAATCTGCTGGACGCAAAAACTTTCAAGGCCGGGCTGAGTTTGAATGGGCGCACCCAGCTGGAAGAAGACATTCCATTCCTGGTCACTCTAGCCGATGCTGCCAAAGACTACGATCAGCAAGCACAAGATGCTCGTAGCCGAAGCCAGACTGAGCGTAAATCTGTGTTCTGGGTGGCGGGCATGGATGAGAAGATCGATCGCGAAACGGTGGAGATCTATCGCTCCCGCGAAATCTTGGCCCGCAAGGAGCGCAGCGCCAAAACCAAAGACGAAACTTCCCTGGTGGCGGAAGAGAAGCAGCGCATGCGCACCCACGAGGGTGAACTGCGCCGCTTGCTCAAGGACGCAATGCTGGCCGGGGTCATCTATTTCCGAGGTAACGACCGCAGTCCCGACCATACCGCGACCAGTGTGAGCCAGACGGCTGGCAAAGTGCTGGCACAGGTTCTGCCTGATGTTTTCGACCGTTTTGAAGAAGGTGCCGCCCAACCTAGCAGCAAAGACCTCGACGCGCTGCTGACCAACGATAACCTTCGCGGCCTGCCGACACTATTCAACAAGCTCAAGCTGCTGCGCGACGAAAAGGGCCAACCCGTTTTCAATGCCGACACTGGCCCGCTCAAGGAAGTGATCGACCGCATCGAGAACCGCACTAATTACGGAGAAACGGCGAGTGGTCGCTACCTGGCCGATGAGCTCGCCAAAGAGCCTTTCGGCTGGAGCTTCGACGTCGTTCGCCTGTTTGTGGTCACCTTGGTTCGTGCCGGCAAGCTGCGGGCCACCAGCAAAGGGGCTGTCATTGAGTCGGCCCTGTCCGTTGAAGCCCGCGACGCTTTCACCAGCAACAACAACTTCAAAGCCTGCGCGTTTCAAAAGCGTGTCTCTGGCACTGACATCACCCAATGGCTGGAAGCAGAAGCCGCTTACCGCGACGTCTTCGGCCAGCAGTTGCCAGAGCTTCAAGGCAGTGTGATTGCCGAAACCTTGCGTAAGGCCATCGGCCAGGCAGAGAACAAGGTTGCCGATGCGCACAAGCTCTTGCTTGGGCAGCAACTCCCCGGGCATGAAGTGCTAGAGGACGCCATCAACCAGATGCGCGCTATCCGCACTGCGGGCGAAGACGATGCCATCCTCACCTTCAATGCCAACTACAAAGCCATCAAGGAAGCGATTCGTCGTGCAGCTGAGCTAAGTGGAGCCCTGGCAGAGCCGCAGCTGCAAGATATCGCTCGCGCCAAACTGGTATTGAGTCAGCAATGGCCATTCCTGCAAGATGAACCCGATCTGGCCGAAACATTGCGCGACAAGGCATCTGCGCTCACCGACCTACTGCAGCGCGAGACCTTTTACCGTGAGATGCCCAGCATCGACCAGCACGCCGCTGCACTTGCGCAGGATTACCAACAGCGTTTTTCTGTAGCCGTGGAGGCGCGCGCTGCGGCCTATGTGGCAGCTTTAGCCGAACTGAAAGCCAATGAAGCTTGGGGCGAGTTGAACGCGGACCAGCAAAACCAAATCGCCCACCCATTGCAATCACGATCCACCACCGTAGTAGGTGCGCAGACAGCGATTCCGTTCTTGCGCAGTGAAACCGAGGCCTGCTCGCAGCACCTTAAAACCGCTGTACATCAGATGCTGACTTTGATCGACGGCAATCGGTTGGTGACGATTCGCATTGACGAGTTTTTCGGGGGGCGCGTGGAAACCATTGAACAGATGGAGGCAGCCTTGTCGGTACTGCGCCAGCGCATTGAAAAATTGCTGGCTGAAGACAAAAAAGTGCTGATCCAGTAAGGGGAAAGCAATGGAAAAAGCACTACGCGACGAACTGCGCAAAGCAACCCAATCCATCCGGGGTTTGCTGGAAAAAGAGTTCAGCGAGCAGCTGGAAGGCACTTTCGACATCCTGGCCGATGGCACCGTAATGACCGTGCCGGGGCCGCACCTTTCTGCTGCGCAGCGTGTCGTTCGAGAGAAGCTTATCGCGGTAATTGCGCACAAGCAGACCAATGATCTTGCCCCGGAGAAGGCAGTAGCGGCATATCTGAGGGAGGCAGCATTTACCGCGCTCAACCGCTTTGTTGCACTCAAAATGCTAGAGGCGCGCGGGCTGGTTCAAGAATGCATCACTCGCGGCGATGAATCCAGCGGCTTTAAGGAATTCACCGCTCTAGCTCCGGGGTTGGTTCAGCTGCCAGATAAGGGCTACCGCCTTTACATCGAAACCTTGTTCGACGAGATTGGCCAAGAAGTCCAGGTGCTTTTCGATCGGCGGGACGTGGCAAGCCTACTATGGCCTCGACGCTCAGCCTTGCTCTTACTGTTAGAACAACTGAATAGTAGCGAGTTGAAGCCAGTTTGGGCGGGTGACGAAACCATTGGCTGGGTTTACCAATACTTCAACTCTCAGGAAGAGCGCGAGTCGGCAAAGCGAGCCAGGCGGGTTCCGGAAACAGGTCGCGAGATATCCTTGCGCAGCCAGTACTTCACTCCAGATCATATCGTGAGACTACTGCTGGACAACACACTGGGACGTATCTGGTATGAGATGCGTTCTGGGCGCACGCGGATTACAGAACAATGTATTCACATGCTCCAGGCTAATGGCACTGAGAGCTACTCGCGCCCTCCCAAGGACCCCCGCGACCTTCGCGTGCTCGACCCGGCTTGTGGCTCTGGGCACTTTCTTCTATATGCCTTTGAATTGTTCGTTGCCATCTATCTGGAGGCATGGGATGAAGGGGATGGTCCTGCTTCTGAAATTTCAGGCCTCTCACTGCGCACAGACTACCCTTCTCGCGAAGACCTCTGCAGCGCGCTCCCTGGGCTA
The DNA here is from genome assembly GCA_947085345.1 of uncultured Gammaproteobacteria bacterium. Classification (GTDB taxonomy): domain Bacteria; phylum Pseudomonadota; class Gammaproteobacteria; order Burkholderiales; family Thiobacillaceae; genus Thiobacillus. Next base: position 13,524 of record CAMTWC010000059.1, read on the forward strand.
ATATTGCGGCACAACCTCTATGGCGTCGATCTCGATTCGCGCTGCGTCCAGATTGCAGGCTTAGCACTCTGGATGCGTGCTCAACGTGCATTCCGCGATTTGAACGTTGCGCCTGCCGATCGGCAGGCGATTGCCAAGTGCAACATCGTTGCTGCCGCGCCAGTAGCAGGACAGTCCGAGGAGACGGTAAGTTTTGTGGGCGGCCTTGATCGGACGGTTGCTAGTCTATTTCAAAGCATCTTGAGCGAGATGGAGCTTGCCGGAGAGGCAGGTACCTTGCTGCGAATCGAACGCACAATACAGAAATCTATCCGAGCGCTAGTCGGTGAACACGGCGACCTATTCCGTCAGAGTGACGAGGAGGCTTGGCACGCTGCAGAAGAAAAGCTGCTGGGTGCCGTGCGGGCCTATTCGGATGCTGTCGGTACTGGTGAAAGAGTCCGGCGGCGTTTGTTCTCAGAAGATGCGTCTCATGGTTTTGAGTTTATTGACATCTGTCGCCGTCGCTACGATGCAGTCGTCTTGAACCCTCCATACACTGAAGTAGGCGGTCCGTTCGGAACATATCTTCGCAAGGCATACCCGGACAACTGGACCAACTTGTACAGCGCGTTCATTGAGCGAGCACTCGAACTCAGCTCGGGGCGTGTTGGTGTGGTCTGTGCAGACGGCCTGCTTACAGGGTATCGGATGCGCAATCTTCGGCAGGACTTTATTGAGCGACAAAAACTGGTCTTACTCGCCCCACTTGATCGCCAAACTTTCGATGAGATGGGGTTGGCCACCGTCGCGTTCGTTCTTGATCGCGCAGGGAATATTCAGGAACCGATGCTGGGTGATGTTTCACCCCGAGGGTTCCAAGTAACGGATGTCATCACCCCTGCCGCAGTCTCCGCGAAGGTGGATTTCGTGCTGACCCCTGAGCTTATCCGGCATGGTCACCAGTCGTGGGAGGATGCTCGGCAGTTCGGGACAGATTACGCGCTGGTGACAAAGGGAAATACAACCTTTGACGACTCCCGCTTTATTCGGGCTTGGTGGGAGGTTCCTGCCAGCAATATAGGTGACATTTGGCAACCCTGGCAGAAGGGAGGCGAATATCAGCCGTTTTTCTCATCGACTCCCTACGTAATCCGCTGGGAAAAAAGTCTCGATGGGCATCAGTTGAGGTCATTCGGAATTCAACGTGTCAATACAGACGCTCAGGTCGCGCAGAGCTCACGCTATTGGTGGCGGGCAGGTCTAGTCGGCCCGACAATGAATACGACGGGGGCTGGTTTTAATGCACGCATTTTGCCAAAAGGTCAGATTATCTCGGCGAAATCCACCGGCATTTTCCCAATGGAGGAAGATGACACCTACTTCCTATTGGGATTGCTGAACTCTCGTTCCGTACGGTGGATGCTATACCAGCAAGGTGCCGGCCTGTCGGGTAACACGGGGAAGATCAAGAATATCCCGGTTGCGGCTTTTACCGATGAGGAAAAAGCGCACATTTCAGAGTTAAGCCGCGAGGCCACCTTGGCAATGTGGCAACTAGAAACAGCAAGAGAGACTTCCCCTTACTTCCTAAGCCCTGCGCAGGCTCTCAAGTCAGCAGCACAAAGCTACAAAGAGTCCATCTCGGAAATCGATGCGGCCGTCGCCCTGCGTTACACCAGTAGCGAGATCGATGAACAAGTCGTCCCAGGTGTTGATCTGGCAGACAAGGCGATATCAGAGGCAACTGGCGGCTTAACGTTCAAGAGCCCCGATTGGCACGTCGCATCGTATGCCTTGGGTCTCGCATTTGGTCGCTGGCAGCCAAATGTTTCGAAGGATCTAGACCTCATTACCGTTTCCGATCCGATGCCAAGTATCCCGCTGGGTTCTGGATCGGCTGACTCAAACAGAACCCACGCCGACGCTGCGATTCTGATCGACGACGATGGGCACCCCAAGCATGTGGAGCGAGCTGTAACGTCGGCATTCACCGATATTTATGCAGATGCCTCGTCGACGATGATGGATCAGTTTCTCAACGGACTTGGCGCCGGTGAGGGCCTGCGTGACTGGATTCGATACCGGTTTTTTGATTTGCATCGAACAGAATATTCGGCGGGGTCACGAAAGGCCCCCATCTATTGGCAGCTCGCGACGCCATCTGCCTCCTACTCGGTTTGGCTTTATTACCATGGGCTTACTAGAGACACATTTTTCCAAGTGACTCGGCTGGTTAAAGAGAAGCTCGACCATGAGGCCGGCAAGCTAAACGAGTTGCAGCAATCCGCCGGGGCTAATCCCACCAGCGGTCAGCGTAAGTTACTGGAGATGAAAGAGGGTTTGCTTGAGGAACTGCGAGCCTTGTTCGAGGAGGTGCAACGAGTTGCGCCTCTTTGGAACCCCAATCTTGATGATGGCGTAGTGATTAACCACGCGCCGCTTTGGCGTTTGGTTTCTCATAACCGCGCATGGCAAAAAGAGTGTCAGTCGGCATGGGAGAAGCTGATTGCAGAGGAATTCGACTGGTCACACTTGGCAATGCATCTATGGCCAGAGCGGGTTGTACCCAAATGCCGGAAAGATCACAGCCTGGCAATCGCGCACGGCTTGGAGGACGTGTTTTGGGTAGAGGGTGACAAGGGCAAATGGAGGCCTTTGCCCGTCCCCGCCTCCACGTTGGACGCCCTGATTGCTGAACGCAGCTCAGCCGCTGTGAAGTCCGCACTGGAGGCGCTGTTGAGTGCTCCAGAGCCACGAAGCGCAGGGCGCTCAACTTCAACCACTCGACGCCCATCAAATTTCCGAACCCGAGCGACAGCATCGCCCAGGGCGGATGCAGGAGTGGTGTTATCGGCTGCCATCGAACTGGATGACGCCACACTGGACTCAGTTCGACAGGCAATCTCCAGTGCGTCAAGCGGGGTATCCAAAAGCGAGGTGCTAACCGAAACAGGCTTGAGCGATAGCGATTGGAACAAAGCGATCAACACCCTGCTAGCCAGTGGTGACGTAACCCGCAGCGGAGAAAAGCGCGGCACCCGCTACCACGCGAGCACCAGGGAGGAAGCAGAAAATGAATAAATTCCAGGAAGCTCTTGAGGCACGTTTGGCCCCCCGCCTGCAAGAAAAACGAGTGGTGGTGTGGTACGACACCGATCGTGAGTTTGGGGAGTTCATCGCGGCCCTCAAACGAGTTCCGTCCGAGCATGACGGGCTGGAGAAACTGAAGATTGGCGGAGTTGTTGCGCACTTGGCGATCAGCAGTGGGTCTTTGTTTGGCCTCAAGCTGAAGGTCGATTCGCTGGTGTCGGGCGACAAGCCCGAGCCTTTGCTGATCTATCTTCCGGGAGTGGCGCACAGTCGGCTTGGCACCCCGCTGATGGAATTGGAGAAGGCTGGCGACTTGTTGCAGCCTCAGAAGATTTCGCTGGAGCGGCTGGCGCGTGAGGAACTGGCCAAGCTATACACGCAGGGCCAGATCGACGAGATGTTGGCCACCACGAACCTCACTTATCTAGATGTGGTGGGTTTGTTTAAGCAGCAGAACGGCGGTGGCTCTGCGTCTGTACTCAAACTGGTGTTGGGCGAAGGGAATAGTAGTGAGTTGTTAGCGCGATGGCTGGCATCTGAAGCTCATGATGAGGATCTCGTCAGCAAAGGAGCTGTGCCAGAGCTTTTCAAGCTGGCCGGCGCCTACTTGGAGTTGCAGCTTGATCAGGCCTCTGATCTAGGCAAAGCGCGCCACCAAGTCTGTCGGTACGTGTTGATCAACGAGTTTCGCAATGACCTGGTGGGCACCCCACCAGCGGCACTGGCAGTAGTCTCTGCAACAAGCTCCGATGCGTCTCAGAAGGCGGTGAGTGAAACAGCCAAGGCATTTCGGCACCATGACGCTGCGTCTTACGTTGAATGGGCGGACCGGATTCAGTCTGAGCTGCAACTGGATCAACTCAGTCTTGATCCATCGTCGCTGGGTTCAATCGACACCTTCCGCTTTGAGGAAAAGCATCTGCTGCGTCAGGCTGCTGGGGCAATTTCTGCCAGTGATTATGAGCCGGCGATGACGCTGGTCGCCGGCAGGGATCACAGCTTCTGGCTGGATCGCGATTTGTCTCGCCTGGCGCAATGGGAGGCCTGCAAGTTGATGGCCAATCTTGGCCGCGAGATCACGCGCATTCGGCCCCTGTTGAAACAGGCGGGTGCGAACGCGACGAAATGGGTTGAAGGCTATGCGCAGACAGGTGCATGGTTTGAAGTGGACCGCGCGCAGCGCCACTTGGAAGCCTGGCTTGCCAGCATGAACGAGGAGCCCGAGGCGCCGTTGGAACAAGCCTTGGGACAAGTGAGACGTATCTACGAAACCTTGCTGAATGACATGGCCACTGGCTTCACTCAAGCCTTGACTGACTGCGGATGGAACGTGAGTGGTGTGCTGCACCAAACGGATATCTATCCCACACGTGTACAAACAGCATGTGGCCGCGTAGCCTACTTTTTTGTCGATGCCATGCGCTATGAAATGGCTGCGGACCTGGTTTCCAGGCTGGACGGAGCGGATGAGCTGAGCTTGGTTCCCGCCGTGGCTTCTCTCCCTTCGATCACGCCGGTTGGTATGGCGGCCTTGCTGCCGGGGGCATCAAGCAGTTTCTCCGTGGTGGAGCACAAGGGAAAATTGGCCTCCCGCATTGGCGATACCACTATGGCACAAGTCAATGATCGCCTGCGGCACCTCAAAGCTGTGCGGCCAGATGTTGTTGACTTCACGCTGGACGACCTGCTGCAGAAGCGCCCGGCTGATGTTCAGAAAAAGCTCGGTGATGCCCAGCTAGTGACTGTACGCTCCCAGGAGATTGACGCATTTGGCGAGGGTGGCCATACCCTGGCCGCACGCCAAGTGATGAACAGTGTGATTGACAACCTGGTGCGTGCTGTTCGCAAATTGTCGAAACTTGGGGTGCAGTATTTCGTGATATCTGCCGATCACGGCCACCAGTTCAGTCTGCGCAAGGAAGAGGACATGCAGATCGATAACCCTGGTGGGGAGACCGTCGACTTGCATCGCCGCTGTTGGATCGGCCATGGCGGCCAAACCACTGCGGCATCTCTACGCGTCAGCAGCGCTTCGCTTGGCTACAGCTCGGGTCTGGACTTTATCTTCCCGAAAGGCGTCGCGGTGTTCCGGGCAGGGGGTGATCTGAACTTCCACCACGGCGGTACCAGCCTCCAGGAGATGGTTGTGCCGGTTATCAGCTTCCGAATGTCTACCGGAGCAGTGCCGCTGGCAGAGTCCGTAGGGGTCAGCCTGAAGGGCTATCCAGAACAGCTGACCAATCGAACATTTGGTCTGCAGGTCGAATTGTTGCCAAGCCTGTTTGCCCAGGACGAGGTGCCCGTTCGGCTGATCCTTTTAGCGGATGGACAGGAGGTTGGCCGTGCCGGCATGGCAATTGATGCGAAGTTCGACGGCGCGCGTGGGGTCGTTTATCTAACACCCGGCAAACCAATTAATGTCGGGATGATGCTGACCCGTGATGAGTTTTCAAAAGTGCGGATCATCGCTCAGTCACCTGATACCGACGCGGTTATGGCACAGTCCAATGATATAGATGTGAAACTAGGAATGTGATTATGGCGAGCGAATCAGTACCACCGCGTGATGAGCTGGATAACAAGGCAAACCGTGTTTTTGCCGGGAAAGTTGTTCGAAAAGATTTGGTCCGCAAGGTGAAAGTTGGCGCAAATGTGCCCGTCTTTGTACTCGAATATCTGCTCGGTAAGTACTGCGCCTCATCGGACGAAATGGCGATCCAGATGGGCATGCAATTGGTCAATGACACCTTGGCGGAAAACTACATTCGGCCGGACGAGGCAACCAAGGCGCAGAGCCGCGTAAAAGAGAAAGGACGGCACACCTTTATCGACAAGGTGAAAGTCCGCTTGGTCGATTCGAATTACTGGGCTGAGGTCACAAATTTCGGGCATCAATTTGTTCACATTCCAGATCAATATGTCCGCGAGTTTGACAGGCTGCTGACTGGTGGAATTTGGGCTCAGATCGATATGGTGTGGGACGAGACGGACGTCAAAGCCCCTTTTCGCATCAGCAAACTGACGCCGATTCAGTTGGCGACGTTCAATCTCGAAGAATATCGCCAAGGACGTGCACAGTTTTCCACTGACGAATGGCTCGATTTCATTTTGCGCAGTATGGGCTACGAGCCATCAGTGATGGAGCGTCGCACCAAGCTCTTGTTCTTGGCGCGGCTGATCCCACTGTGCGAGAGAAATTACAACCTGATCGAACTGGGCCCACGCGGAACAGGAAAGAGCTATGCGGTGCAAGAGCTTTCGCCTTACTCTGCGCTGCTAACTGGCCCTACGACCGTTGCAAATCTGTTCGGCCATATGAATGGCAAGCAGAAAGGGATGGTCATGATTTGGGATGTAGTCGGCTTTGACGAGGTGGCCGACCTCCAGAAGATGCCCAAGGAGGTCATCACTACGCTCAAGACGTATTGCGAGTCTGGTCAATTCCAGCGTGGCCAGGAGTCAATGGCGGGGTATGCCAGCATGGCCATGTTCGGCAATACCCAACAGCCCATCGACGTCATGGTGCAGAACGGGCATCTGTTTGCGCCGCTGCCTGATGTCATTCGCGATGACATGGCGTTCATCGACCGCTTGCATTTTTATCTCCCCGGTTGGGAGATACCCAAGATGCACAATGAACATTTCACGAGTCACTACGGATTCGTTGTCGACTACCTGGCCGAGGCATTCAGGGAGCTACGCAAGCATAACTACACAGAGATCATCGACCGACATTTCTCGCTTGGTGCTCATTTGAATGCGCGTGACCGCAAGGCGGTGCGGCGCACGGTGTCGGGACTGGTCAAGGTGCTGCACCCCCATGGTGAGGTCTCAAAGTCTGATCTTGAGGAGATATTGGGTCTCGCGATTGAGGGACGCCGCCGAGTGAAAGAGCAGCTCAAGAAGATGGGTTCGTTCGAGTATCACCAAACGCATTTCAGTTACCAGGACAACGAAACCGGTCAGGAAAATTTTGTCGGTGTTCCTGAGCAAGGTGGACGTGACCTTATCGCGGCTGACCCCTTGCCGCCAGGGACGCTCTATGCTGCTTCCGTCAGCGGAGACGGCACAGTCGGTTTGTACCGCCTGGAGGTAAGCGTTTCTGGTGGCACCGGAAAGCTGAAACCTGCAGGTGGCATCAGTGGCGAAATGAAGGAGTCCATTCTGCGCTCTTTCAATTACCTAAAAGCCAACAAAACGGCATTCGGCATCGCCCGTGAGATTGACACATCCGATATCCACATTGAGGCAATCGACTTGCTCGGCAATCACGTGGTCGCCGAGGTTGGCGTGGCATTTGCGGTTGCTCTCGTCTCTGCATTCAAAAAAGCAGCACCATTGCCTGCGCTACTAGTGCTAGGCGACTTGAGCATCCAAGGAAACATCAAATCAGTTCGCTCTCTCACTGAGCCATTGCAAGTGGCAATGGACAACGGAGCAAAACGCGTACTGATCCCGATTGAGAATAAGCGCAGTTTCTTCGATGTCAGTGCTGACGTCCTGGAAAACGTTGATCCGATTTTCTATGGAGAAGTGCGGCAAGCAGCATTTAAGGCACTGGGCTTGAGTTGATTTGGCGATTGAATAGTGCTTGATACCTTGGGGAGCTAAAGAATCATGGTCGACCTGGAACGCCTTTTCGGCAAACTGAGAAACCCGACTTCAATGGATGAGATTACATTGGAGCGTGTGCAACAGATGCGCGCGTTGGAGCCCCGCCGTCGTTGTTTCGCCGATCACTCTGGTATTCAAATGGCGAAGAAAAATGGTTCGAAGTCGTTTTCGGTGAAGTTTGAAGAGACAATCCGGCCGATTTATGAAGCCATGACTGGATGCCAGCTTAATCACAGTACCCAATTCAGTAATTACTGGCACTCCATAGATGATGACGAAGACCTAGCCAAGATTCAGGGTTGGGAATCCTCTCAGGGATCTCGCGTGTTCTTACGCGATTGCTTGTCGTTGTCTATCGCGCTCGGCATCAATTTCCCTGATAACCAGTCTCACGATCATACGGAACTGGGGGAACTTGAGCATCGGGCCAAACAACATAGAGACAAGGATGCCATCAAGGAACTCGCCAAGCGAACCGTCGCCACGATTAATGAGTTGCCTTTCTACAAGGACGCCGATTTCATCGCTGCCGTTCCGCCAAGGCCAGACAAGGAGTTCGACCTCCCACTTTGGATCGCGAAGCTTGTAGCCGTCGCGACCAAGAAGCCCGACATTACGCCCAACTTCAAGTTTGGCAATACTAAGGGCTCTGTGAAAGAAGTGGCTCTCGATGAAAAATGGGCAGCTTGGGAGAGCGCTGGGTTGACCTTAGATGGTGTTGATCTGGCAGGCAAGAAGGTCATTCTGATCGATGACAAATATCAGTCAGGAACAACACTTCAATTTGTTGCAATGACACTTCAGAGGCACGGCGCTTCTGAAGTGTATGGACTCAGCCTCGTAAAAACGCTTCGAGACACGGACAACCAATGACAAGAAGGCAATTGTCTAAGAGAAGAGCTATGTGATGAGCGAAAGCAAACCGATCTCCACTTTTGGTGGAGAATCGAAGATGTTTACATTGATCAGAGGCGAGCCAGGATATCCGGCTAGTGTTGCTGATGCACTTAAGGGGAAGGCCCCTGAGGTGCTGTATTGCGTCGGGAACATCTCATTGCTTGGAAATGTGGGTGTCGGGTTCTGTGGCTCACGCAAGGCAAGTGAAAAAGGTTTAGAAACTGCACGAGATTGTGCCCGTCAGGTTGGCGAGGCGGGTATCAATGTCGTCTCGGGGAATGCTGCAGGAGTCGACTTTGAAGCCCATAGGGCTGCACTTGATGGTGGAGGCAGCACGATTCTTGTGCTTCCAGAAGGAATCAACCATTTCCGCGTTAAGCGTGCTTTCAACAGCGTGTGGGACTGGCAAAAAGTTCTAGTTGTGAGTCAGTTCGATCCAGATGCCGCGTGGAAGAGTTTCCGTGCAATGGAGCGGAACCAACTCATTATCGCGTTGAGCAAAGCGATGATAGTTATTGAGGCTGGTGAAACTGGTGGTACGCTGAACGCCGGTATGGCAACATTAAAAATTGGTCGCCCTTTGTTTGTGGCTTTGTATGAAAACATGCTCGACCAGGCACCGGGTAATGACCGTTTGCTTCAGATGGGCGGCCAGCGCCTCAACAAGAGTCGATCAACTGGGCGAGCGAAGCTCACCGGCCTTTTTGCAGCGATTGAGAAACTAGACCAACCTGCAAACGCTGCTGAGCCAAGCCAGTTTGACCTTCTTTGATCGGGGGGAGCAGTCGGCAGTTCGCTCGCGCTTCCCCCTTTAACTCTTGCTTTTCTTTCGCTGGATTATTTATGCCCTCACAGACGGCGAAGTAGCACATCTACTTCAGATTCACGTCTCGCCACTAATCCGGGCAGCACTTTCCCACCGCCATAGATCCATCGACGCAGCTCTTGCGCAGTGCTCGGCCAGTCCCGCTGATTGATCCGCCGTCGCAGCGTGGACGCCTGAAGTCTCCCAGCGCCCAGATTGAAAGTGAAATCCACGATAGCAGCGAGTCGCCCCTCGGGCTCAGTGGCCAGCACCGGGCAGTAGCGCAACGTGGCGGTGAGTGCCGATTTGAGGTCGCACGCCAGATAGACCTCAGCTTCGGCCTCGACGATCGGCAAGTGCTTCGGATCGCAAAGATGACCGTAACCAATCGTCCAGAAGCCTGCGGGACAAACGTACGGGATGGCGGTGATTTCCGTGCCGCGCTTTACCTTGCGTTCGAACCCTTCGAATCGCTTGGCAAGGTCGATGGCAGCCTTCGGAACCTCGATCACGGCCGCACCCGGTCTAACACGCGCCCAAGGAACCAGAAGTTCAGCACCCCGGCCCACAGCGCCTGATCGGCCTCCGTCCATGCGTGCAGGATCGCCGTGCCCCAACCAGCGCCAGCAGTGACGGCAGCCGCAAACGCCGCCGTCTTGGCTGCGCAGTAGAGCGCCATGAACCAGTAGGTGATCACCGGGCGCACGCTGATCGACAAAGCATCGGCCCAGCGCACACCAGAACGCTGCCCCTGCGCCACGACGGCCTCGCGCAAGGCATCGATGGCACCGGTGTTCCATGCGGCATCGGCGGCAGCGCCGATCTCGGCCATCCGCTGCGCACCGCGCAGCTTCTCAAACTCCAGCGCTTTGTCTTGCATCGCAAGTTCGTGGCCGCGCTCGCCCTTGCGGTCGAGCCACTTCAGGATTTCCGGTGCGAGCCGGAAGGCCCCGCCGAGGAGGCCGCCAAGCAGGGTCTCGATCATTGCCCACCTCCGAACAGCTTGAGCTTCAGGAATGCGCCGGCCAGCAACGCCATCACCAGGCCGGTGACCAGCATCTTCACGATGGTCAGGCCGGCGGTCTTCTTGGCCTCGTTGAAGGCATCGAGCAGACCACGCAATTCGCGGATGTCGTGTGCAGCCTCCGGCCCGTCGAGACCGACGTCGGCCAGCGCGTGCCGGGCACCGCGCTCGGCGGCGCGCTCCAGAATCGCCTCGAATTCTTCCTGCGGGATGCTCACCATCTTCCGGCGCTCCATTTGGGTGGAATCCATGTTTTCGTCCTCCAGAAATGCAAAACCCGCCTCGTGGGCGGGTTCGCGGGTATCAAAATAGATGCGGTGCTACGGCTTCTTGACGCGACCATTGGCCTGCCGGCGAAGCGCCTTCCCTCCGGTCGTGACCGCACCACCCAGCAGCTGGCGCATGGCCAGCACACGCTGCTTCGGATGCACATCACCGCGCTCGATGGTGTCCTGAGCCTCGGCCAGTGCCAGCAGCTTGTCCTTGTCGGGCCCATTGGGCAGGGCGTCGATGGCGGGCCGCACCCGCTCCAGAAATGTCGTCGCTTGCTTCATTTGCGATTCCTCCAATTGTCGTCAGACGGGAAACACCTGCTTGGCCACCGGTGCCTTGGTGGCGATGCCGTTCTTGATCTGCACCCGGTCTCCGACGGCCACGGCATCGAGCGTCCTGGCGGTGACCGCACCCCGCTCGGTGGCCACGCGCACCACGGCACCATTGATGCTGACCACCGCGCCCACCACCGTCTGCTCCGGCGCGAGTAGTCGAGAGAGTTCCTTCAGCGCAAACGTCATCGTGGCTGCTCCAGGGTGAGATTGGTTTCAATGGCCGCCTCCGACACCGTGATCTGGATGCCCGTCACCTTGGCGCGGTAGGGGCTCGCCGTGGACGGGTCGGTCGCCTCGACGATCTGCCCGAGGCGAAACCCCGGCCGAAAGACCACCGCCATCTCGACCCGGTTGAAGGCGTGGGCATTGGCATCCATCTCGGCCACGCCCCGGTGGATCAGCGCATCGTCGGCGAGCAACGGCTCAAGAATGGGGGAGCCCTCGCGCACACCGTCGCCCCGGTAGACCTCGATGATCACGATGCTGTCCCCTTGATGAGGGCCAGGATCGAGAAATCCGTCTCACCGTTGAGCGTGCTCGGTGACGACAGGGCATAGACCAGCGCCAGGGCGTCATAGGTGACCTTGGCTACCGCCACGCCCTTGCTCGAGGCCTTCACCGTGACCTTGTCGGATTGCAGCGTGAGGCCGCCGAGGCTGCGTCCATACCAGACCGATTGCGAGAGGCTGGAGCGCGCCGGTTTGCCGAGCTGCGCCGTATCGGTATCTTCGAACATTAGTTCCTCGGTCACCGTCACCACGGCGCTGCCCTGGGCCGAGAGCGATCCGGCCGAGCAGATGGTGTCGGTGATGCTGACGTTGTCGGACTTGTAGACGAGGATGTAGGCGGTCTCGCCCGGACTGAAGGAACTGCGGCCGCCGTTCAAGCCTTGGGGCCGAGTGTCGACCTCAGCCGACAAGTGGCCGTCCGAACCCGAGCCGTCCGGGTTGCCGAATTGAACGCGAATGGTGGCATTGGCCATGATGTGTCCTCAAGCATCGACCAGCACGAACTGGACTTCCTCGTCGATGGGAAGTGCGACGCGCCAGTCGAGTGACGTGGTGGTGTAGGTGATTCGGAGCAGGCTGTAACCGCTGGTGGCCGCCGTGAGGCTCTGGCCAGAGGCGTTCACGTCGCCCAGCCCGGTGTGCTGCCAGGCAAGATCGACAATGGTCGTAACGGGGTAGCGGGTGCTTGCCTGCCCCCCGATGAATTCGACCGTCTCGATCTCGGTGCGGGTGACTGCGCCGAGACTCGCGATAACCGTGGACGGATGCCCGGTATGGGCCAGCACCACAGCACGCTGGCTGGCGAGATAGGCGCGCACCGTGCCCCGATAGACATCATCGGCGTCGGCTACGTACTCGATGCGGTCGGCGGACGTACCCGCACCGCCTTCCTCGTTGGCGATGGTCACCCGGTTGTAGCCGCGCATCGGGGCGATCTGCGCCTGTGCCGACATCACGTCGGCGTCGAACAGACTGTGCGCGACTGTAGCAGCACCGTACTGCGGGATGCTGGCCGGGTGCCGGCGGCGACAGACCACCGTGCCATCCGGGTTGCTCTCGACGATGCCGCCGATGGCAGCGACAATGTTGCGGGCGGCCGCCAGCGGCGTCGCCCCTTCCAGCATCAGCCGGCCTGCCGGAATGATCCAGTCGGGCAGTTGCCAGTCCACCAGGCCTACCAGAAATTCCACCGCCGCACGTGCGGAAACCGCCCCGGCCTCGTAGTAGCGGATCGTACCGGCGAAGGGCGAATCGAGCAGCGCCACGGGCGAGACTGCCGTCAGTTCCATCCGTTGTTGGGCGATCGAGGCACGCGACAGCGTCTTGCCGTCGACCACCAGCACGAAGGTTTCCAGCCCCAGGACAAGGGTGATTGTGTCGCCGATGCCGATGGCGGCGAAATCGGTGATGGCCGCGATCTCGACCCGCGCGATCCAGACCGGGCTCTCCTCGTCGCAGGAAAGGGTCGCCTCGATGATGCGGATGCGCTGGTCGTGCCAGACGAGTTCCGGGCTGTTCACCACCGCCTGCAGCCGGGCATCATCGAGGATCGACCAGGACGCCGTCAGCCGCTTGGCGACCGGATCGACGTTGGTCACGTCGTAGCCGAGCACCTGCCTGGCTGCGACCTGCTGGGTGAGCCAGTAAACCGCCTGCATCGATTTCCGGCAAGTACCGAGATCGGTGTACGAGATGACGTGGCGGCCCTTGGTCTGATGCACGTCGCCCCAGGCAGCCGAAATGTTCCGGCGGTGCTGGCGCATGTCCCCGTAGGGATGCCGGCCTCCACCCTCGAGCCGCAGTCCGTAGGGAGACTGGAAGTTCTGCGCGAATCGAATCGACCAGATTTCTGCGTGCTGCCATGCACGCACACGGGTCAGATCCCACGGCGTGGCATTGGCCACGAAGACTTCCGTCTTGCCCCAGGCCGCCTCGAACCGCCGCTTGAGAACGGTCGGGCCGGAATCCGCGTAGAGCCCCGCCCCCAGCGTGAGGGCGAGCGAGATGCCGAGGGTCATAGCGGGCCGGCATCCGGGTCATCAAACTGGGTCGGGGCCGGCACGGCGTAGGGCTGATCCCACTCGTCACCGATCATCGCGATCCAGCCCGGCACGACAACCTCCTCCTGGGCGTAGCCGTCGGTGAGAATCAGAATCTCATTGAACTCGCCGAGAATGCAGGCGCTGATGCCGCCGTCCCGGTTGGGGAACTGCGGCACGGCCATCTTTGGCAGGGGTGACCCGGCGTGGCGCTTGCCGTTGAAGTCCCACCCCTCGCCGAAGGGCGACCAGGTGCCCGTCCAGGGAGACATATCGATCACACCCGTTTCGTCCTTCGCGTAGGCCGGCTCCCAATCGCCCCAGGCATCCCAGATGCCGTACCGGGCGCATAGCCCCTGGTGGGTGTCGGACGGATAGCGCCGCGAGGTCGCGCCGGCAGCAGCGAAGCGCATCGACACGCCGGTGGTGCTGTTGGTGTCCACCTGGCTGGCATGCAGCCACCACCATCCGGCCGCGCCGTCGGCGGCGAACCAGACCGTAATCTCCGGCGAGGGATTGCCCACCCACGCGGAATGCACGGCGGTGTAGCTGTGCGCGTAGGCGCTTTGGTCGAGGTAGTCGTTGCCATAGACCGGGTAAGCGAAGATCGCCCCGTAGGGGTCTTGATCCTGAAAACTGAACGCCCAGTGCGGAACGTCATCGTCTGCGGTGCCTGCCAGCGAACCCAGCCGGATGAAGTCGATACCGTCGACAGTGTCTAGCAGTACGTTGAAGCCGGCACTCGCAACGTAAGTCTTGAGGTGCCCGAACAGGGCCTGCACGGCGGCCTTGTCGAAGGTGCCGGCAGCCAACGTCTTCTTGAAACCAACCCGGGGCATCACGCGCTCTCCCCGTGAATGGCCAGCGACGTGAAGTCGTTCGCCAGGCTGAACGTCCCCGCCGGAACCTGGCGGCGATACCAGATCGGGATCGCGGCAGGCTGCGTCGCAAAGGTCACCGTGTCGTTCATCTGGAACGTACCGGCCCAAGCGATGGCCTTGATGGTGAAGTACGGCGTACCGGTCGCCGGATTCAGCGGCGCGTAGTCGGCGCTGACCGATCCCGGGCTGGCCAGGGTGCCGACCGTGTTGCCCGACACCGTGAAGGTGGTGGCGCTCGTGAAGGTCAGCGACCAGTTCTCCTCCACCGCCCCCTTGTTGTGGGCGACGAGGTTGCCGACAGTGGCGGAATTGAAGCTGCCTCCGGCACTGGTGACCGACACCCCGGTGACACCAGCTACCGCGCTGGGCAGTTCGAGCACGCTGGATACCAGCGTGTTCGACGTGGCGTAACTGTTTACGAGCGCGGGCGAGACATCCACCGTGGCGAAATCGGTGCCGTAGCTCACGCCGCTGATCGTCACCCATTCCTCGTTGCCGGCACCGCCGGTACTCGGCCGATCCGAGACGCGCACCACGTCGCCGACCCGGAGCGGTTGCAGCGTCGCGTACTCGGCATTGTGCTCGCAGGCCACTTGGATCTGCGTTGCGCCACCGACGACAGGGGCGTAGAGCGTGCCGATGCCGTAGGGTCGACCGGCGATCTGATCTTCGGTGTCGGTCTGCGTGCCTGGCTGGAACACCACGAAGTCGCCGGCAGGCGTCAGGCTGTCGAGGAACAGGCGCACGTTCAGGAGCGCCGTGTCCTGCGCACTGTTCACGTGGATGAAGGCTTTGCGCCATTTCACCGCACCGGCCAGTCGCTCGGACTGCGACACGTCAGGGAAAAGATTGTTCTTCACCCCGGACACCAGTTGCGAGAAGGCCATCCGACCGCCGTTCTGGGCAGGCGTGACGTCGGACATCAGGGCGGCGGGCCGCCAGATGATTTCATTATCGAGAATGGGCATGGGTTCCTCTCATACGGTCATGAGCTTCAGGGTGGCGAGGTAGAAATCGCCGGGTTGCGGATTGGCTACCGGCACCAGGGGCCGGGCCTCGAAGGCAGGCGCGTCCTGGTGGCGGAACATCACCTGCCGCGACTCACCGCGCAGGGTCAGGGTGTAGACGCCGCCCGGGCTTGCCGCCCGTAGGGCCAGTGCCTCGACCTGGGCGCGCGTGAGCCA
This sequence comes from uncultured Gammaproteobacteria bacterium, assembly GCA_947085345.1. Taxonomy (GTDB): domain Bacteria; phylum Pseudomonadota; class Gammaproteobacteria; order Burkholderiales; family Thiobacillaceae; genus Thiobacillus. The sequence goes on from CAMTWC010000059.1 coordinate 29,157, forward strand.
GCCGGCGTCGGATTCCGATTCCAAGGTGATGGGCAGGCCGGCCTGCAATTGGCCGTAGAACACCACCACCGACCCGTCGAGGGTGCGGCGCACGGTCTGGGCGACACGGCTTGCAGTCCATTCGTCGGACCAAAGGAGGCCCGCCGGCAGTTGAATGCCGTCCAAGATGATCACATTGGTCTCCTACTGGAACTCGGGTCGGACGTGGTACAGGAAGCGGGTGCTGACCGAGCCGAGATCGGCGAGGCTGCCGACCTCGACCATGTCGCCGTTCGGCCCGAGCAGGTAGTCGCCCACTTCGAAGCCGCCGTTGTCGAGGAAACTGCCGAAACGCACCGAAGGATGGATGACGATGTTTCGGTGGTTGGGCCAACTGGCGGCGTTGTTGGCGATTACCGTCTGGAAGGCGGATCGCATCGCCGCATCGTCGATCAGCGCCCCGCCCCGCGTGTAGAAGCGGTCGATCCACAAGACATTCGAGAACGACTCGGGATAGGTTGGCGGGCTGTAGGTGACCGGCACGAACCAGCGAATGTCGTCGCCATCCATCATCACGTACTCGACGACACCGAGCTGTGCTGCCACCTGCTGCATCATCGCTCGGGTGAGCGAGATCGCCACCGCCTCCACCGGCACCCAGACGTACTGCGAACCGTTCCAGGTGCGCTGTTCGCCGTTGATCATGATCGGCGCGCTCAGGCTTCCCCATCCCGAGTAGCCGGGCCAGGGGCGTTTGTGCCACGGGCTGATCCAGTCATACATCGTCGTCTGGTAGCCGGTCACGAAGTAGGTCGCCGGGTTGATCAGCGGCTGGTAGCTCGGCTTGGTGATCGAACGGTTGATGCTCGTGATCGCCACCGCATTCAGGTTGTATTGCTGGAGCACGTACTCGTAATCGTAGCGCCCGTCAGGGGCGTACTTCTTGATCGCGCCCCACTCGGGTTCGTACTGCGGCCCCCAGCTGGACAGGTCCCAATACCAGCGCTGTGTAGCCTTCAGGGCTGGCAGGTTCGCCGGGGTCGTCTCCGGATTGTTCGGTGCCGTCAGGAACAGGCTGAACGTGATTGAGCACTGGCCGTTGTACATCGAGATGTAGCTGCTACCCCAGTTGCCCTGCCATCCGTAATTCGGCGACTGTGGATGCAGCGGGTAGGCATTCCAGTTGGCCATTCCGGAAATCGAGACGCCGCCGGCCAGATATTTCGTCTCGCCCGGCTCCAGATGCACCCACGCCTGCCAACCCGAGGCTTGCACCACCAATCCGACGGCGAAATCGAAGGTGTTGCCCACCTTGATCACAAAGCGGAAGGTGGTGATGTTTTTCATGTCGAACACGGCATCGAACAAGATGCCGGTTCCGTTTGCCGGCCACGGATAGAGCACCGGACTACGCGTGTAGGTCACCTCGAACGGCGGGATAATGCCGTCAGCCATCCCGGGCGTGTAGGTGATCAACGAGGGCATGTGCGAGAGCCAGATCGACTTCCACGACATCCGCGTGTCGCCGGAGAGCCCCAGCGCGCTGCTGCTCACCGAACGGCTGTAGGTCTGGTAGCCGTAGGCCAGCAGGATGTAGCGCATCCGGTAGGTGCCGGTGGTCGGCAGACCAATGCTGGCGGGGTCGATGGTGTTGAACCAGTAGAACCAGTCCACGTTGTAATGCCGGATGATGCCGTTGGCGTCCATCGACATCTGTTCCCATCCGCTCGGCCACCAGCTGTAGGTGGTCATCTGGCCCGGCGAGTAGTTCGAGCCATGCACGCTCTGGTACCAGATCTGCCCGGATTCCAGATGGGCGACCTCGATCACGGCGGCGATGCCGAAGTAGCCGACACCGGTGCTGACCTGATAAGACAGCGGTTGCGCGGGATCGACCCGATCCGCGACAGCGCCTGGAATCGGCCGGGACTCGAAGCGTACCCACAGGTCAGCGAGCCGGTCGATGATGAGGTGCAGGCTGCCGAGAAACTGCGAGCCACTGCTACCGGAGAACTTCAGTGTGCGACCGTAGAGCTCGAAATACGGGTCAGGCGTCACGACCTGCTGGTCGCGCCACTCCCAGCGGAAATTCCCGCCGCCCGGCCCGTGCAACACGTAGCTGAAGTCGGCCGGTTTGGCGAAGAGCTCGCGCCGCAGCATCGGGCAGGGAGTCGGAGGCGGCGGGTTCGTCCCGGCCGAGAGCGGCACGGACAGCTGCGCCTCGATTCCGCTGGGCTCAGTGCTACTGCCGCGCCTCACCCCGCCCCGGTTAAGGCGACTCGATACGGTGAGGCGCAGACCCGGCTCGGGTTCCGACTGCGAGCCGTAATGGCGGCTCTCGCACTGGCTGTAAGCCTGACTCGTGGCGTTGTTGAGCTCGCTGATCACCTGGTCGTAGTAGCGGCGCGCCAGCGGACTGTGATCCGGCTGCGGCTGAATCCACCAGTAGTTGTTGCCGAACAGCCAGTAGAAATCCACGCCCGACCAGTCGTAGATCCACCAATCGCAGTCACGCTGCTGGCGTACTTCCTCTTGTGCGCTTTCCCACGTGCAGGTGAAGAATTCGATGGGCACCGCCTGCTTGAGGTTGGCCTTGACCGGACCGCCGGGGGACGGTGTGACATCCGGCAGGGTCGTTGGCGACGGTTCCTTCATCACGCCCCCCGCGACAGTTCGCGCAGCGCCTGCGCCAGTTGCATCGCCGTCTCGCGCGAGGACTGCACCGTGTGCGGCTTACCGCCCACGTGGAAGCGCAAGTCGACCACGTCGCGGGCTGGCGTGCTGTTATCACCAGCCATCATCGCCACCTGGCTCACCGTGTTGCCCACGGCCCCGCCAACCGCGAAGCGCGGAAGCGGCGGCAGGAATCCGGCGTTGAGCGAAGCGAAGAAGGCCTCGCCGAACTTGCGCACGCTGGCCGCCCGGATCACGAATTCGCCGTGGGAGAGCAGCGCCGGCACCGAATCCGAGGTCTCGGTGCCCGGCCCGAAAATGCGCCCCGACATTCGCCGAAACCCTTCGGCGACAGCCTGCCCACCTTCCGCCAGCTTCTGGATCAGGCCACCCTGGGCATTGGTGTAGACCTTGGTGACGTAGATCGTGTGTGTGCTCGACGTCGGTCGCAGCAGTTCCGACACGGCCGCCCGGTACTGCCCGAGGTCAGGCTGCACGGTATGCGTGGCCGAGGTCGGTGCCGACAGCACGGTCTTGGCATCCAGGGCGAACGACGCCAGTTGTTGCCGGGGCTGGTCGAAGGACACCAGTGCCGGGATTTCCACATTGGCGCTGGCCAGCGTGCCCTTGAGCCGGTCGATGTCGGCCATGACCTGCGTGGTATCGGCCTCAACCTTGGCGAGCAACTGCAGGTTGTCCGTATCGGACTTGAGTTTCTCCAGGGAGGCTTGCGCCTCCTTGGTGTCGGCCTGAATCTTGGCGACGAGCTGCTGCGCCTCGGTCAGCGCCTTGAGTTTCTCGATGCCGGTCTTTGCGGCCTCGATGTCGACCTCGAGCTTGATCTTGTCCTGGGCGAGCAAAGCTTGGCGCAGTTTGTCCAGCTCATCGGACACCGAGGCGAGTGCGCGCTTGGCCTCGTCGGCACCAGCACCTGCAGCCGAGGCAGCTTGCTTGTGCGCGTCGCCCAAGCCCTTGAGAGCGGCATCGGCAATACCGGCAGCCTCCTTGATCTCGCCGATGGCGGTGGCAGCAGCCTGACCCTCCGACACTACGGTTTGGGTTACGGTCTTGCCGTTCTGCTCGACCTGCCTGGTCACGGCTGAAGCGGTACGCTCAGCCAGCGCAATCGCTTCCTCGGCGAGCTTGCGGGCCTGTTCGTAGTTGCCGGCAGCGAGCGCCGCGCGGGCCTGCGCCTGCTTCTCGTCGATCTGGCGCAGCCGATCCTGATAGGCCGCGTACTCGTCCATCCCCTTGCGGGAAAGCTCGCGGATGCGATCTTCGACCGAGAGCCGCAAGTTGAGCCGCGCTTCGTCGGCTGCTTTGGCTGCTTGCAGGTGGCGCTGCTCCTCGGCGATCAGCCGGTCGACGGTGGCGCGGTAGGCCGACTCCAGTTGGTAGTAGATGGCGATGCGCGCCTCGACCGCTTGCCTCTCGATGGCCTGCACGTCCTGGCCGGCAGCCCGGGCGAGCGCCACGGCCTGACCATAGGTCGCATTCCATGCTGACTCCATCTGCCGAGCACCGGCTTCCACTGCCGCGAGTTTTTCGCGCTCGGCAGAGAGCAATGCTTGGGCCGACTCGCGGATGGCAGCCGCCTCGGATCGCGCGGCATTCTGCGCTGCCGCTTCCTGCCGCTTGTAGGTCGACTCGATCTCGGCAACGCGGGCATCCCAGATCGCCTTGATGTCGGCGGCCACCTGTTTATAGCTGGCAGATAGCTGCTTGACCGTCTCGGCGGCCTTCTTGGTCTCGGCGTCGAGCGCCTGCCGGATGGCCTCGCCGGCCTGGGTCGCCGCGCCCTGAATGGCGCGCAGCGCATCTGCCGTGCCTGGCAATGCCGCCTTCAACCGCTCGGCGGCCTGCGCCGCCAGCATCATCTGGGTTTTGACGGAGAGCGTGCCGGTGTTGGCCAGTTCCTCCATCGCGGCGGTCAGCTGCTCCAGTTGCTGACGCTGGCGGTTCATCTCATCGATGGCACGGTTGGTCTCGCGGATGTCCTGCACCATATTGACGATGCCGCGCCCCATCTCCCAGACGGCGACGGCGGCGAGCACCGGCAGGAAGCGCATGAAGGCCGCCTTCAGTACCGCCAAGGCGCTACCCAGCGCAGCCACCGCCGTGACGCCCTTGACGGCCAACACAGCGACGATGATCTCGCCAAGCACACGCAGCACGGCCATGATCTCCTCGCCGTGGGATGCGAGCGCCACCAGGGTGTCGGCCAGTTTCTGCAAGGCCGGCAGCGCGGCTTCGGCCACTTTCATGGCGATGCCGGAGAGGGCCTGCTTCACCGTGTCGAGCGTGTCGTTGAACTTCTCGGCGGCGCGGGCCGTATCGCCACTGATTTCGAGACCCAGCTCCTTGAACTTCTGCTTCAATTGCTCGATGCCAGCTCGCCCCTGGTTGAGGAACGGGATCAGCTCGACGCCGCTCTTGCCGAAGAGCTTGACCGCCAGCGCCGATTTCTCGGCACCATCGGGCATCGCGGCGAAGGCGTCGGCGAGGTCGAGCAATACCTCCTCGGTCGGGCGCAGTTGGCCGGCGGCATCTTTGACCGAGACGCCCAACCGGCTGAATGCCTCGACCTGCTCTTTCGATCCACCCGCCGCCTCGACCATCGCGGTCGCCAGCTTCTGCATCCCCTTGGCTAGTCCCTCCAGCGAAATGCCGGACTGCTCGGCGATGGGTTTCAGCAGCGACAGCGACTCGACCGAGATGCCGGTCTTCTGCGAGAGCTTGGAGAGGTTGTCGGCGGTGTCGAGCGCCGCCTTGCCGGCGGCAACCAGTGCCCCCAGCGACAAGGCCGCACCCAAGCCTGCCAGCACGCCGTTGACCTTGCTCGCAGCGACCGACAAACCTTCCAGGTTGCCCTTGACCGAGGCAAGCGCCGACTTGGTCTGGTCGATGGCAGTGATGAGAATTTGGGCGCGGTCGGATGCCAAGGGTTACAGACCTTTTGCGTTCAGTTGTTGCAGGATGGCGGTGGAGAGCTTCGGCAGTTGCGAGCGCACGAGGCCCGGCAGGTCGAAGCGACCACGCAGGGTCACGCTCGGGACCAGCACGGCGATGGGAATTTCCTGGCCACGCTTGATCGACTTCGCACCGGAGCGACCCCGTTCCGCCCGTTTGAAGCGACGCAGTTCGCTGGTGTTGTCCTTGATGTTCTCGGCCATCAGGGTCACCTTGCCGTTCTTCTCGATGAAGAAGGCGTTGCCGGCGCGCATCAGGCCATCGATCACGCGGCGGAACGCCTTGCGCCCGATGCGCTGGTGCTCAGGCAACAAGGGAATCAACATCTTTCCTCCAATCGTGCCGCCACGGACGTGGATGCCCAGCCACGAGATGCGCGAGCCAACCAGGAGCGCCGGGAATTTCTCGGGGCTGCCGGCGTAGAGCTTGTGCCGCATCGACTTCAAGAATCCTGCCTTCCTCACCTTGAAGACCGACTGCATCCGGGACTGGGCTGCCTGGGCGATCACCTTGCCGGCGGTTTTCATGCCGGCTTCCACGGCCTTGCGAATCGCCCGACGTTTCTCCGGCACCCAACTGTCGAGCCGCTTCGGATCGAGCAGCCCCGAAGTGATGAGCGACAGTTTCATGGCTTTAGTTCTCGCACGAGGGATTTGATTTCGTTGCCGCCACCGCGCACGGCCGTCACCAGCAAGGCGAACTGCCCCGCGAGGTCTTCTCGCTCGGCGCGTTCGGCGGCAACCAGGAACGCCCGCAGCTGCGCGAGCGTGTAGGTCAGGACATCGGGATAGCGGTGTCCGGCCCGGAGGAGCCGGGCGATGGCGTCGCTCCAGGGATCACCGTTCCGATCCGCTGGCTGACCCGCGTGATTTCCGGCACCACGCGGCGGATAAAAAAATCCGCATTGGCTCCGAACACCGCCTCGGCAAGCCGGATGGCATCGTCCAAGGCGAGCAAGGAAACCCACTCCGGCGGACGGCGGCAGGCGATGGCCAGCGCCAGGATCACTGTCTCGCCATCCTCGGACAGCAGGCGCAGCCAATCGGGATCGGCGGTGAGCTTCCCGGCGAAGGGACGGACGGTGCGGGCGAAGATCGGCAGTTCGCCCACCTTGAGCGGCGTGATGTCGAGGGTTTCACCGCCGATGATCACGGTCTCGGGTACCGGCGGCAGCGCGGCAAAGGTATCGTCAGTCATGACGATCACCCGAGCTGGACGATGCGACCGAACTGGCCGAGCACTGCGTCGTAGGGTTTGGTGGAGTCGGCCAGCAGCGAGCCTTCCATCTCGAACTTGTTGAGGTCGTTCGAGATGATGTCGAACTTCTTCAACGGGTCGAACGCCACGCGGTAGAGCTCGACCAGCACCTTGGCGTTATTGGCGGCGGTGTTCACCCCTTCGAGACGCAGGAAGCGCTCGGGCAGGGGCTGAGTGAAGATGCCGATCTCGGTCACCGCGCCGAAGGTGTAGCTGGCTTTGAAAGGTGCGGTCAGACCCGTGGTGTCGAGGAACTGGATGGCACCGAAATCCACATCCGCCGTGTAGTGCGTACCCAGCGTCAACGTAGCCGGCGTACCTGCTGAATCCACCACCGACAAAGCCGAGACCTTAGGATGGGCGAGGAAGTAGCGATCGCCAACGACCGGGGTGGCGCTTCCGACTGGCTCATCGGTGACACTGCCGCCGGTGCCGGTTTCGTGATTGCCGTAGAGGGCCAGAGCGAGGTTCTCCTTGGTGAACTCCTCGATGGTCAGAGCGACGGTAGCGGACTTCTGCTTCACCAAGCGCAGATCGACAGCGCGCTGGCCGGTCTGGCTCTCGTAGTGCTCGATCACGTCGGTTTTGAGGGACAGCGACAGGTCGGCGACGTTGCCGGGCGAACGGACATTGATCGGGTCGCCATTGGCGTTGCGTTCGCCGAGATAGACCCGGCCTTGGAACGATGCGTAGTAGGACATGGTGGGTTACTCCTTGGGGGGTTTGGCGATCTTCACCGAGGCATCGAGTGCATCCGGTGCCGGCTCGGAGCGCTGGGTGACGGGTTCGCCGATCCGGTGGTCGATCAACCAGCGGGCGGTATGCTCGTCCACGTCGAGGACGTGGCCGGCGGAGTAGGCCACCCCGGCGTGGGTATGGGTGATGAGAAGTTTCAGCTTGGGCATGTCAACCTCCTTGAGTGATATCGGAAACGAGGGTGCGGTAGGTGATGCGGTACATGGCCGGGATAGCGATGGCGTCGATGTCGGCGTCCTCGGCTTGGTAATCGGCATCCATCTCGGCGACCCCGAGTGCCAGACTGCCGAGCGTGCTGTCCGCGAACAGGGCGACGTGAGCACGGCAGATCAGGTCGTCGGCCACGGCATGGCCGTCGGTCGGATCGCGGGCGAGACCTACGAGCCGCACGACGAGCTCGCGTTCCATGCGGTCATTGCTGCGCTTCACCGGTGCATCGGACTCGACGATTACGACGAGGGCCGGTGCCTGCTCGCGCGGGATGGCCGTGGTGGGTTGACGCACCACCACGATAGGCGCCAACGCCGTCCCACACCGTGCCACCACCTCGCGCACAATCCGTTCACGCACCGAATTCATGGCAACCTCGCGAGCTTTGCTCGGCACTCGTTGCCGTCCCGCAGTGCAATGACCTCGCGCACGCGGTAGGGGTAGCCCGCGATCTCGACCGTATCCCCGACGGTGAGCAGCAGACGCTCGGTCGGGTACTCGATCTCGTAATCGCGTGTGAGCGCCAGACCGTCGAGCACCGTCTCGTCGGGTGCGCGGAAACCGCACTCGACGATCATGGTGCCGACCTTGACGGGGGTGAGCAGCCCAGCGCGGGCGGCCGCGTCGTACAGATCAGCCACGGCTACCATCAGGCACTCGTCAGCTTCACCAGAACCCCGGGGCGGTGGCACATCGGCAGCGGGTTGGACTGGGTGTGCAGATCCGTGCCGCGTTCGAACTTGCGCGGCTCCTGCTTGGCGTAAAGGGGCTGGCCGAGGGTATTCACCGTCTCGTTGAAGTCCGCCGGCGCGAAGTAGGTGGCGAAGGTGTCGATCGTACCCAGGGGGAAGGCATGCGCTTCACCCGGGGCGATGAACTTGCGCACCGTGCCGTTGATGTCGCTGGCCTGGCCGCGATACTCCTCGAAGGTGATGCCGGCGAAGGTGAAACCGGAGCGCACGTCGTTGATCAGGATCGCGCCCTGCTGCCAGTTGGCGTAGGCCGTCTTGACCTCCTTGTGGGTGGTGAGCGCCCGGAAGAAATCGGGCGAGCAGAGCACATGCACACCGGTCATGAACTCGCCCATGAGGCCGTCCTCGATGGCGGCGAGCACGTCGTAGCAGTGCCCCTTGATTTCGCTGTTGGCGTTGGCGAGGTCGAAGTTCACCGCCTGGGGGGTGAGGCCGAACTCGGTGTAGAGGTCGTAGATGGTGCTGCCGTCGGCATCCAGGATCTGGCCCTTGAGTGCACCCATGCGCAGGTGCTCCAGGGTGATGGCGTGCTTGTTGCGCATGGTCTCCAGGTGCCGGGCCATGACGCCGGCGATCGCCTCCATCTCGGTCTCCGAGCCGAAAGCGCGGATGCCCTGCACCTCTTCGGGCAGCACCACATCGTCATGCGGGATGTGGGGAATGACGAAGGAGCGCAGCTTGCGGTTGCCGCGCTCGCCCACCGTGCCCGGCGAGCCGGGCGGCTTGGTGGGCAGGAGGTTGAGGCGGCCGGCGTACTCCTCGACGATGATCTGCCGGGTGCGCACCGGCTTGGCCGGGATGAGCCCCAACTGCTCGATACGACCGTAGCGGTTGGGGACGAGATTGATGGCTGTGGTAAGGCTCGCCATGGCGAAGCCGGGGTTGTCGAAGGGATTCTGCATTTCATATCTCCAGAATGACGAAACCCGCCGGATGGCGGGCTTCTTGGGAACGAAGGGATGGGTCGGATCAGGCTGCGTCGCGCACCAGAATGCCGAGGGCGATAAGCTGTGCCTCCGCAGCCGCCTTCTGCGGCACGGTGATACCGGCTGGCCAGATCAGGGTGCCTCGCGCGACGATGGCGTGGCGTGCCACCGCGATGGCGTCGTCCCGATCAATCAGGGTCGCATCGGTGTCTGCAGCGAGTACGCCCACGGCCGCTTCGGTACCGTCGGTTGCGGCCGGTGCCAGGGCATACAGCTTGCCGTCGGCGGTTTTCCTGCCGAGCACGGTGCCGAGTTGCAGGTTCTGGCCGGCGGCGACGGTGACGGCCTCGCGGGAATAGAGGTTCGGCGCCTCATACTTCAACAGGTCGCCGAGATTCTTGCTCTGAGTGATGGCGGGCATGACTTACTCCTTGGTGGTGAGTTTCTTAACGGCAGCGACCACGGGTGAAGACTCGGGACGCTGGGACACATCGGTACCGGCTTCAGGTGTGATGGTCGATTGGATGGGCGTGGCTTCCGACCGGATGGCCTTGGCCTCACACAGCACTCGGCGCACCTCTGCCTCGCTCTTGCCTTCCGCAATGAATGCGGCAGCCTTGTCGGGACAGCCGGCGATCAGGCATAGCTCGGCTATGGCCTGGGCGGATTGGGTGACTTCGCGGCGGACTTCGGCGACCCGATCAGCCAACTGAGCGGCCGCCTCATCCACGCCGATCATTTCTACTTGCACTTCTTTTTCGGACATAACGTTCTCCAGCGAATGCGTCGCCCCGTTTCGAGACACTGCCCGAGTCGGGGGCGCCTTGCGGCCTCGGGAGCTGAGGTAAATCGAGAATTCAGTGAGCGTTGCCTCCAGCGTGCCGACGGCATCGGCAAGACCGGCCGCCGTGGCGTTCGGGCCGAAGTAGAGGGCTGCCTCTGTCGCACGCACTGCCATCTCCGGCAGCCCACGCATGGCGGCCACATGGCTGACAAAGATGTCGTAGAGCCGATCGACTTCAGTCTGGAGCTCGCTCTTCGCCGTGTCGGTGAGCGGCTCATGCGGCGAGAAATCATTCTTGTGCCGGCCCGCCGTGATGGCGGTATAGCGGTAGCCCTCGTTGGCGTCCTTCACCGACTGGTCGATGTGCAGCGCAATCACGCCGATCGAGCCGACGCCACCGGTTTCGGTGACGACGATGCGTTCGGTGGAAGATGCGATGGCGTAGGCGGCCGAGAAGGCGGCGTCATTGGCCACGGCCCAGATGGGTTTCACGGCAGCGGCTTCACGCACGCGGCGGGCGAGCTCGAAACTGCCCGACGCCTCGCCACCCGGCGAATCGACATCCAACAGGATGCCGGTGACACTCGGGTCGGCCAGCGCCGCATCGAGCATCACGCTGATGTCCTGATAACTGGTCAGCCCCGAGGCCGCCTCCAGCCCCAGGGTGCGTTTCACCAGCGTGCCGTGAATCGGGATCACGGCAATGCCGACAGCGCCTTGCATGTTTGGACGGGGTGCGGGCGCAGCCGCGAGTAGCGCCGTGGCATCAGCAGGGATCGGGTTGTCGATTCCCAATCGTGGCCCGATGGCGGACAGAATCACGTCGAGCTTGGCGCGATGGACGAGCAACGGCGTCCCGAAGATGCGGGAGGCGAGATGTGGCAGCATGAATTACTCCGTTGGTTGTTCGGTTTGTGGAGGCGGCGCGACCGTCGGTGCCTGGTCGTGCCGTGGATCGGAATCGAAGACGAGGCCCAATGCATCGGCACGGGCGTTATCAGTCGCGATCTCCCGATCGACATCCTCGGCGTCGTAGCCGTAGGCCGAGATCGCCTCCGAACGGCTGGTGAGACCAGCCCGGATGGCGAGCTTCATGGCGTTGAATTCCTTCTGCGGGTCGACCCACTGCCAGCCCTGCGGAATCCACTTGGCGACTTGGTACTCACGCCGACGGCGGCTGTAACCAGGGAGCACGAGCGAACCTTCGAGCACCGCCTGGTCCATCCAGGCCCGCCAGATCGGCCGGCACAGCTGATGGACGATCACGCCGTGCTGGATCACTTCACAGCGACGGCGGAACTCCAGCAGGCCGGCGCGGATCGAGGAGTAGTTCACCTGGGTGAGATCGCCGGTCAGCATCTCGTAGGTGATGCCCATGGCGGCCGCCACTGCCCGGAACTGCTGGCGCATGAACTCGGCGTAGGAACTGCCGACATCGGCCGGGGCCGAGAACTTGATGTCCTCGCCCGGCTCCAGAACCTGCAGCGTGCCGGGCTCCAGCCCGGCCAAGGCCACGCCATTGGCGTCGGCCAGTCCCTCGCCCATCAAGTTGTCCTCGGGGGCGAGCCGGGTGATGAAACCCGCGAACATCGCGGCGGTCTTTTTGCGCACCAGTTCGGCGTCGTCGTACTGGTCGAGCTCGTTCAGCTTCACCAGGGCGCGGGCGAGCCATGGCTCACCCCGTATCTGCCCGGGCCGCAGCGGACGGAAGAGATGGACGACTTCCTCTGCCGACACCCGAACCGTTTCGACGCCACCCGACCCGGACATGGGGCCGAGGCTTCCGTCGTTCGGATGCGAACGATAGAGGTGGTAAGCCACACGTCGTCCGAGCCGGTCGAACTCGATGCCGGCGCGGATGACGTTCCCGTTGGCGAGCTCCCGGTTCATCGCCAGCGGCAGGTGCTCGGCCTCCAGCACCTGAATTTGGAGTGCTACCGGCAGCCCGTCCTCGGGACGCCGCCAGCGCAGTCGCACGATCGCCTCGCCTCCCTCCAGCATGGCCCGACAGGCAAGCGACTGCAGGCCATAGAAATCGGTAAGGCCCGCTGCATCGGCGCTCTCGCACCAGTTCCACCACAAGCGCTGGATGGCTTCGCGTTGGGCCGCATCTTCCACCATGCTCTGCGGCTTGATGCCGGTGCCGATGGCGTTAGCGACGAAGGCCTCGATGCCAGCGGCGGCCCAAGCATTGCGCCGCACGAGGTCGCGGCTCTTGGCGCGTAACTGCTCCTGCGTGTAGGCGAGTGCCGCCACCGCACCGGGGTTGGCTACCGTCCAGGCGAGCGTGCGCCGACCGAATCCTGCGCCATCGTAGGTGGGGGTGCTGCCGAAGACCCGGCGTTTGATGGTTCCGAACCAGCCCATCAGAAGCCCTTTCCGGTAGTCACCCGGATATGGCGCGGCGCACGCGGATACAGTCCAGTGGCCACGGCATCCTTGTGCATCGCGGCTTCAACCTCGGCGATGGCCTGCTTCAGTTCCTCGACGGTGCGGTACTCGACCGTCTTGTCGCCGAAGGTCACGCGCTTCTCGCCCTTGGCCAGCGCATCATGCAGGGCCTGCAACTGCACCTCGGTGTAGGTCGGAGTGCTCATCGATAGACCACCAGGCTGATCTCGGGCGTGTCGGCCAGCGACGCTGCCGAACTGGTGCAGACCAGTTCGAGGTAATCGGCGGTCTTACCATCAGTGGTGCCCCGGGCCGCCGCGAAACGGATGGTTCCCGTCGCGGTATTGCTCCTGCCCGTGGCGACCCAGCAGTACTTGGCGTCGGAAAACGGCGTCTCGAAGTCGATGCGGTAGCGGCCTGTCCCCAAGCGGGTCACCGAGGCGACGTTGTAGGCGGCGCGAAGCTGGATCGCCCCGCCCACGTAGCCGAAATTCACCCAGGCGCGGGCGAGTCCGGGATGGTCGGGACGGATCAGCCCCTTGATCTCGGTGCCGATGCGGGTGGCAAGCGCCGACAGTTGGGCGACGAGGCTCATCACTTACACCAGGGCGGCGTTGAAGATCGCTACGAAGTCGGTGGTGGTATCGCCAATGTCAGTGGCGGCGACCGCACCGATGTTGTCTCGGGCTTGCGTCTGCTCGGGAACGGTCAGGGTCTGCGCGGCATCGAAGCGCACGCGCTTGTCGATGGCGGCCGTGAGCGCGGCGATGCCGGTCTGGTCGTTCTGCAGCGCCTGCTGGAGTTCCAGCAGGGTGTCGTAGGCCGGGTCGGCACCGCCCAAGATGTCGGCCTTGAGGGCATCGAGCACCGAGACGATTTTCGACGATGAGTAGGTACTGGTCGTGGCAACCGTCAGGTCGTCGATGGCCACCGCCGTGATGATCGCGGCCTTCAGTTCGTTGATCGCCGCCACCAGGCTCGACTTGTCGGTGGTGGTCAGTGCCGTCAGCGTGCCCGTTCGTCCCTTGACGGTGTTGAATTCCTCGGCGACGCGCAGGACGAAGCTGTTGAGTTGGGTTTGCAGGCTCATGGTGGGGTTCTCCAGTGGTGGTGATTAGCTGAACCAGCGACTGCGGATGACGCGCCGGCCCGTTCTCGGGGTTCCAGAAACAGCGAGGCCACCGCGTTGGGTGGCCTCAGTGGGGTGTTCGATTAGCGGATCGGGATCGCCGGGCGGTGGCAATCCAATCTGTCGTTCCAGCTCCCGCCAGTGCCGCTCCTCGAAGCGGTCGATGCCGGCGGTGCTGGCCGCTGCCCGTGCATACACGTAGCAGTCCAGAGCCTCGTTGCGCTCGCGCATCTTCTGCCACTCGCGGATGGCGAAGCCGTTGCGGTCGCGGCGGGTGACCAGCTGCTCGGCGCAAAGTTGCTGCACGAATTCGGCATCGACCTTGGGCAGATGCACGAAGCCGGTCGGGTAACGCAGGGTGACACCGTCCTCCAGGACGTCGGCGCTCTTGCGCAGGTTGTTGTAGAACTCCAGCTTGGCGATGCCGACCGCGACCGAGAACACCTTGATGCCCCGGCGCAGCTTCTTCCCGCCTTGCGAGAGATCGACCGCCGTCGGCGTGCCGACCAGGGCCGCACCTTTGGGCACACCCTTGACCGCCATCACGCGGGGATCGCGTACAAGCCGCACGAAGGTGTAGGCCTCCTGCGTGGCGAAGCCGGTGTCCAGGGCGAACCGGGCGAGCGGCAATTGCGCACCTGACTCGTGCGACCACGTTTCGGCGATCAGCTCGCCGAGGCGTTTCCACACAGCATCGCGGGCGGTGTCGCCCATCAGCACGCGGTGCTCGACGAGCCAGGACTCTTTGCCTCGCCCGAATGCCCAGATCGAGGCCTCGATGCGATCCTTCTGCACGTCGGCACCACCGACCAGCAGCAGACCGCCGGAAGGGATGCGCCCAACCGGATAGTCTTCGCGCCGTTCGATGAGCCGCTGCCAGTCGGGGGCTTCGCCTTCCTCGACCCAGGTCTCGCCCAACTCGGTGTTCTTGAAGGTCTTGATGGCGGCCGCCGATCCGGATTCCTTGTTCACGGCAGACTCCCACGCGGCGGCAATTTCCCGCCAACTGCGCCAACCCACCGGGCTGTACAGCGAGGAAAGATGAAACCCTGCCGTCTTGACCCCGTTCTCCGGCACCAGTGCACGCCACTCACCGTGCTCCAGCATCCAGGTCTTGTGCTGCTCGGCAATGGCCGTGTCGCAGGACTCGCACACATAGGCCGCCGTGTCGGGCTGCCCCTTCTCCCATCGCAACTGTTCGAAGCGTAGCCACTGCCGGTGCGCGCAATGCGGGCACGGCAGGAAATAGCGGCGCTGGTCACTGGCGTCAAACTCCCGTTCAATACTGCTGGCACCGGCAATCGTCGGCGTCGAGACGATGAAGATCTTGCGCCGCGCGAAGGTGCGGGTGCGCGCCTCGGCCAGCGAGATCGCATCGCCTTCGCCATCGACGTCGCTCGGGTAACCATCGACCTCGTCGAGAAACAGGTAGCGCACCGGCATCGAGCGCAGGCCGACGGCGCTGTTCGCACCCGTCATCACCAGCACGCCGCCGCGAAACTCCTTCGCCAGAATCGTGTTGCCGGCGTCGCGGCTGCGGGCCGGCGCAATCAAGTCAGCCAGCACAGGCGACTCCTCGATGAGCGGGTCGATGCGCTGCTTGGAGTTGCGCTTGGCCATCTCCACCGTCGGCGACACCGCCATCATCGGGCCGGGGGCGTGATGGATCACGTAGCCGATCCAGTTGTTGCCCATCTCGGTCGCGCCCAGCTGTGCCGCCTTCATGAACACCACGCGCTCGACGGGCGACATCGGCGACAGGCAATCCATGATCGCCTTCAGATACGGCGTGCGGCTGGTGCGCCAGCGGCCAGGTTCTGCCGAGGCCTTGCTGGACAGCATCCGGTGCCGGTCTGACCACTCGGATACCGTGAGCAGCGGATCGGGTGTCAGCCCCTCGCGCCAGGCGCGTTCGATGTCGAGACTGCCCTCGTAGTCGTTATCCAGCATCAATCCACCCGGGGGCGAACATCGCCCAGTTCCTGCAAGTGTTCCCGCACGGCGGTTTCCAGCGCGACGTGCAACGCATGTGCATCGACGCCGAGCTTCGATGCCATCTGTCCCGAGATACGCGCCGGCCAGTTGAGCCAGGCATCGCGTTCGGCACGGGCCAGCTTGAAGACGTGGGCGATGGCCTGAGGCCGGTCGACTAGTTCGCCCTTGAGACGTGCCAAGCGCACCTTGTTCGTCTGCGCCTTGACCACCTCATTGACGGTGCGGGCCTGCAGCAGCGACGTGCCGCCGGCATTCAATGCCGGAGCAACGGGCTCGCCGGCAGGCTCCTTGACCGCGACCGTTTCAGCCCGGCGCTTGGTGCCCTCCTTGGGCGTGTCGGAATTCTTCGCCCACTCCCGGTCGGCCTTGTCCGGGTCGATGCTGCCATCGGCCTCCGGCGTGATCCGCCCGGCACGAATGGCCTTGTGCACGGCGGTGTCCGACACCCCACGGTGCCGGGCGTAGGCGCGAATCGACAGTCCCATGATCTCCATCAAGCATTGGCGCGGTTCTCGATCAAATTGAGCTTGGCTTCGGGTTTGAACAGCGCGTTCATACGTTCGTCATCAACTACATCGAAGGAGACGAACATGAATGCCAGTCACATCGACACCTTGGGTAAGAAACTCGGCGACGCCGCCTTGACCCTGCTCATCCGCCTATACCCGGACGTGCGTAACGCCTCGACTGCGCAACTGGACGCCGCCTGCGCGGCGATGCGCGCCAAGGCCAGGCCGGTGGTCGACGAGCTCATCGACGATGCGCGCGATGCGCCGGGTGTGGCGCACTTCGCGTTCCAGACTGCCGCGTTGACCCTGGCGCACGAGGGCATCCGTGTGCTCCAGGAAAGCCGGAAATAAATCTGCGAAGTCAGGCAGGAAACGCTTGGCTTCTCTTTTTAACAGCGCGTTCATACGTTCGTCATCAACTACATCGAAGGAGATACACATGAGCAAGCAAGCCGAAAAAACCGTCGAGCATCAACTTCAGCAAATCGCGCTGGATCACTTGTTCATCGACACCCTGGAAACCCGCCACAGCGACCGGCTGGATTTCCACGATGTCAGCGTCTGGGCCATCAAGAGCGCCCTGTTGGCTGCCTACCAGGCAGGCCAGGAGGCCGCGCGGCGCAGCTGAAAAAGAAGCAGAAAACGCTTGGCTTCACTCGCGAACAGCGCGTTCATGACCACACCATCAACCACCACGAAGGAGCATCAAATGACTACCATCCAATTGACCCCTGCCCAGCACGCCATCCTCGCCTACGCCATCGAACACACCGGCGGCAAGATCGAATGGTTCCCCGACAACATCAAGGGCGGTGCGCGCACCAAGGTGCTGGAGGGCCTGTTCAACAAGGCCCTGATCACCCGCGACAGCACTGACTGGTTCGTCGCCGCCGAGGGCTATGACGCCCTCGGGCGCGCCCGGCCGACGCCGGCCACCATCCACCCCGACCCCGAGGTCGAGGCCGCCGTATCGGCCGCAGAGGCCAACTGGGCGCAAGAAAAACAGGACGCGGCCAAGCGACTGATCAAGGTCGGCGTCGAGGGCAAGCCCCGCACCCGCGAAAACGAGCGCTGCGAAGTTTCGCGAGGCGAAGCCGAGAGGGTGCGAAGCACCCGGCAAAACAGCAAACAGGCCGTCGTGATCGCGATGTTGCAGCGTCCCGAGGGCGCCACCATCAGTCAGATCTGCGCGGCGACCGGGTGGCAGGCGCACACGGTGCGCGGCACCTTTGCCGGGGCCTTCAAGAAAAAACTCGGGCTCACCATCACCTCGCACAAGGACAAGGGTGGCGAACGCGTCTATCGCATCACGGACTGACTGGAACCTGGCAGGTGGGCATGTGCCCACCTTGCCGAAAAAAAGCTGCAGATTCCGCTTGGCTTCCTGATTGAACAGCGCGTTCATAAGGCCATCGCAACACGCGATGCAACCACAAACGAGATCGATATGAAAACCGCGCACGAATTTGAAATCGAGATGGCAGTCGAATCTGGCAAGGAGGCACTGCAAGCAGCCATTGCCACGCTGCAACGCGCAACGGTGGAACTCGAGCGGTACGCCAGCAACTACAACAATGCGAGCACGCCGGCCGAAAAAGCAAAGGTGCTCAACTGGGCCATCAATCACCTGACCAGCAGCATCATGCCTAACCTGCGCATTGACCTGCTCGCCAACGCGCAAGCGAATCTGGCAAGGGTTGATTGATGACCAAGGCGGGCGCGCAATGCGCCCGCAAAAAGATACAGATTCCGCTTGGCTTCTCAATCGAACAGCGCGTTACTACGGGTGTCGCAACGATCAACCCAAAGGAGAAAACGATGAACACCACCAACATCCCCGCCACCCAAAACGAAGCTTGGGGCTTTTGGGGCACGATGAACAACGACGCCCAAGCCGCTTGGCCCATCGCGATGACCGCGATCTCGGACGCCTCCTGCCAGCCCCTCGAATCGGTCAGGGCCTTCCTCGACAGCCGGCACGGGCGGCACTTTGCCGATGACGTCCTGAACGAGATGCTGCGGGGCCACAGCATCAAGCAGGCCATCGACGCCGCAGTGACGCGGTGGATGGGGTGGACGGTTGGCCGCCAGACCAGCAAGGAATACGGCATCCCCAAGGGCCTGCACTACCTGACGGGCTTTGTGATTCACTGCGAGATCGTCGAAGAAGAACTCGCCGCCTGATCGAAAGCGACGCCATCCCCAAGCCGGGTGGCTTCACCGCCGCTGAAATCCTGCCAGCGGCGCACGATCACATCCACGTACTTCGGGTCGAGCTCGATGAGCCGCGCCCGCCGCCCCGATTTTTCGGCTGCAATCAGCGTGCTGCCGGATCCGCCAAACGGGTCGAGCACCACATCCCCAGGGCGGCTGGAATTGCGAATCGCCCGCTCAACCAACTCCACAGGCTTCATGGTCGGATGCAGGTCATTCTTGACCGGCTTCTTGATCTGCCAGACATCGCCCTGGTCGCGGTCACCGCACCAGTGACGCTCACCACCCTCCGGCCAGCCGTAGAGGATGGGCTCGTACTGGCGCTGGTAGTCGGCGCGGCCCAGGGTGAAGGTGTTCTTGGCCCAGATGATGAACGTCGACCAGTGGCCGCCGGCAGCCCGGAAAGCGGATTGCAGCGTATCCAGTTCGCTGGACGACATCGCCACGTAGACACCGCCCCGGCAATGCGCCAAGGCTGGTGTCAGCGCGGCCAGCAAAAAGTCGTAGAAGCCATCGCCCAAGTTGTCGTTGAGGATTGCGCGGTTCTTGCCGCGCAGCTTGTCCTTGGCGCTGTTGGCGTAGTTCACGTTGTAGGGCGGGTCGGTGAAAACCATGCCGGCCAACTCGTCGCCCAGCACCGTGGCGTAGGCATCGGCATCGGTGGCATCGCCGCAGAGCACACGATGCTCGCCGCAGATCCAGACGTCACCCGGGCGGGACACCGGTGTCTCCGGCACATCCGGGGTGGCATCCTCGTCAGTCTCCCCTTCGGTGGTCGTCTCGCCACCGGCGAGCAGATCAGCCAGTGCGTCGGCGTCGAAGCCGGTCAGGGTCAGATCGAAGTCGTCATCCTGTAGCGCCGCCAGTTCCACCTGCAGCATCGCCTCGTCCCAGCCCGCGTTCTCGGCGATCCTGTTGTCCGCGATCACCAGCGCCCGACGCTGGGTGGGCGTCAGGTGATCCAGCACCACCACGGGCACCGTTTCGATGCCGAGCTTCTGGGCGGCAGCCAGACGTCCGTGCCCGGCGACAATCACGCCGTCGCTGCCAGCGAGGATCGGATTGGTGAATCCGAATTCCGCAATCGAGGCGGCGATCTGCGCGACTTGAGAGTCGGAGTGCGTCCTGGCATTTCTTGCGTAGGGCAGTAATTTGATCGTCGGCCACAGCTCGATCTTGTCAGCCAACCAGGAGATGCTCATGCCGATGCTCCCAATCGCTCGGTGGCGACCGCGTTGAAGGTCTGGCCGGTCGATGCCAGGGTCACCGGCACATCCGGGAAATTCTGCTGAAAACGCTTGACCACCACATCCACATACTTGGGTGCGATCTCGGTAGCACGAGCTACACGACCGGAACGCTGTGCAGCGAGGAGGGTCGTGCCCGAGCCGCAGAAAGGCTCGAACACGATCTCGCCCTCGTCGGTGTAGGACTCCAGCACGAACTGGGGCAGCGCCACCGGGAACACGGCCGGGTGATCGATGTCCTGACCGATCTTGCCCTTGTGCCGCATGATGCGGATCACCGAGTCGGGAATGCGGAAATCCTGGGTGACGGTGCCGACGTGGTTCCACGCCGTCTTGCTGCCGTCCTTGTTGCGCATGCCGCCGGCACTGGTGCCGTCGCCGCGCAAATGGGTGTCGCGCCCGGCATAGATGCAGGGCACGATCTTGTTGGGGCGGCGCACCTCGCTGTCCTTCCGGTTGAAATGGAAGACGAATTCGAAGGCCGGGGCCAGCCGACCATTCCAGTCGCCGGGCAGTCCCGGCCCCTGATCCCAGACATACCATGCGAAACGCCGCCAGCCCTGGCTGCGCATCCAATCGAGCCAGGCATCCCAGTACGGAATGACTTCCTGCTCGCGGTGGATCAGGCCGAGATTGACCAGCACCTGGCCGGTCGGGGCCATCGGCAGCTGGGCGAAGACGCCGCGCATCAGGGCGTCCCAATCGATGATGGTATTCGTGTAATCGCGCTGGTTGCCGTAGGGCGGCGAGGTGAAGCAGAGCGCCGCCTGCTCGCCAGCCATCAGGGCCACGATCACAGCCGGATCGGTGGCGTCGCCGCAGATCACCCGGTGCGTACCCAATGCCCAGACATCACCGGGCTGAGAGACAGGCGTCGCCGGAGTGGCTGGTACGTCGTCGGCCACATCGGGTTCGTCGCTCACCTGCGCGTCGCCCGCTTCGCCGTCGACTGCGACGTCGGTGGCGAGCAACTGCTCGATCTCGGCATCGTCGAAGCCGGTGAGCGCAAGGTCGTATCCCACCTCGGACAACTCGGCCAGTTCCAGCGCCAGCATCGCGTCATCCCATCCGGCATCGAGCGCCAGGCGGTTGTCTGAAATCACGTAGGCGCGCTTCTGGGTGGGCGACAGGTAAGCCAGTTCGATGACCGGCACTTCGGCCAGCTCCAACTTGCGCGCAGCTGCCAGCCGACCGTGGCCGGCAATGATGCCGTTCTCGCCGTCCACCAGGATCGGATTCGTCCAGCCGTACTCGACGATGCTGGCGGCAATCTTCGCCACCTGCTCATCGTTGTGCGTCCTCGGATTCCGGGCGTAGGGGATCAGCGTCTCGACCTTGCGGTACTCGACGTTGAGCATGTTCAGTTCGGGTTTCCAAAAAAGTGCGGCCCGGACGGGTGAAAGGAGGAAAGCCCCGTCACGAGCCGCGAGGGTCGTGGCTAGCGGTAGAAACTAAAAGGCCCGCGCAGTGGCGGACCGGTAGGACTGGGGTGCAAACCTGCAAACCCTGCAAACCTCGGTTTGCAGTTTGACGCTAGCGAAATGCCGCGCTCGCGCCCCCCGCATGGGATTTTGGACAGGAAGGACCCGTCGAATTTCCTGACTGAGAGCGATGTAGCTTTACACCCACACCGCTCGCCAGATCATAGCTGTCATACTATCCAAAATCTGGGGTAGATGTTGTACGCAGAAAATCCGCTCACGCACTCGGAGTGCCGCTCCATTGCTGGCACTCGCGCCAAATCACGCCAAATCACCATCGCATGAATAGCTGTTCACGACAGCGCATTGGCCTGCTATCCTATTGGCTGGCTGGATCGAAGCCTGCTGCCCACCTTGGCGCACCCGGACGGGACGATCATCACCGATTTGCATTTGAGATTCCTAACCAGCGGGTCTCGGCAGTGGGCACCGGTTTTCCGCGAACTGGATAGGAGTTGCACAATGCGCACCCAAATCATCATCACCTCTGCTGACGTCGAGAAGCTCAAGCAGAAGGCCCGCAAGCTCAAGAAAGACAGCGGGACACCCCACCACGAAGCGCTGGATCAGGTAGCACAGACTGCAGGCTTCAACCACTGGCACCACGTATCGGAATCAGCAAAGGCATTCAAGCCGACCGAGCAGGCGTACTACTTCGGCGTAATCATCGCGATGGACGTAAAGGACGCGATGGACTTTCGTGATCCGTCAGGCGGATTCGTTGAAGACCCATTCGCCTTTGCACTGTGTGCTGACGACATCTACGCCTATATCCGCGAGGCCGATGATGACGGAGACGCTACCGGCGATGACCAACATTACGCGGAAGACAGAAACGAATGGATGCAAGACGAAATCATGAACTACGTCTTCTTTCGGCACACAAGCTCCACGGTACCGGAACATGTCAATGACGTCGTAACGGTGGTGCGTGAGTGTTCGTTCTGGCCGCCCGCATTCATCTGGCACAAAGGCGCCTTTCAGGAAAGCCCGAGCGATGAAGCCATCGACGACGAAGGCGAGATCGTCGGGATTCGATTCTGATCATACGGATGATGCAACGGATGGCCCAGCATTGAGGTGCTGGGCCACCACCTGCAATGCCCGTTGCCACCGTCTCCACGCCGTCGTCCGCTCGCAACCAAAGCGACGACAGATAACCCTCCACTCATATTGCTTGGCACGCATCCACACGAGGTGACGTTGCTCCTCCTCCAGCCACTGAACCCATCGCATCGCCTCCAGCATCCGGTCGATGGCCTCGGGGCTTGGTGGCAGCGGGCGGTACTCGTAGTCCTTGTCCGTGAAGCCTTCCCATTCCTTGCGTGCGAACGCTGGCCACACATTGAAGTAGCCCTGCACTCTGACCGGAGGCAACCGCCGTCCGGTCTCTGCCGCCTCGGAAAAGCGCGCTGCCACATCCTCCATTGTCCATTCAGCCATGACGCTTCCCTCCGTACAGGCGCTCGCCGATCCGTCGCACAAACTCCCGCTCGACGAAGTCCAGACGGTCGTCCTGCTCGGACACCACGAGGATGTGCTGGTCGCGCCAGCCGGACTGCTTGATGGTTTCCAGGTCGGTGGTCTGAGGTTGCAGGCGACCGAGGGGGCAGCGGTATTGCTGTGCCGGGATCTTCACGTCACACCTCCTGCGTCTCGATGGCCCAGTGCAGCAATGCCAAGGCATCGGCTTCGTTGTCGTCTTTGGGATCGTGACCACGTGACCGTGCAGCGACGATCATCTCGTCCTTGCCGGCATTGCCTTTGCCGGTCGCGTGTTTTTTGATCGTGCCGACTGGCACGCCCTGGTACGGGATGTTGTGTTGCTCACACCAGGCGGTGAGGTGGCCCATGAACCCACCGTAGGCATGTGCAGCATCGACGCCCGCGTGGCGTCGCACCTCTTCGAAGTACACCGCGTTGATGGAGTGGCTGGCCGACAGCAGTTCGTTGAGCCAGCGCTTGAATCTGAGGAAACGCATCCCGCCGCCCTCGAAGCGCTGCGGCTTGAAGCATTGCGTGCCGCTGATGATGCTGCCGTCCAAGTGGTGCAGCGCCCACCCGGTATTCGTGCCCAGATCGAGGGCCAGGATCGTCGTGTTCATGTGTTCAGTCCTTTCTTGCTCTTGGTCTGACGCAGCCGACACGGTTTGTCGAAACATTCCATGAGGCGCGCACGCGCACACGTGTGGAGAGTTACGTGAAAGAGCGTCGGCTGCGTCAGACGGATGGTTTTTCATAAGCGTCAGTTGTCTGCGTAAGGGGTGTAAGCGGGCGCGGGCGGGTTCTTGAGGCCAATCCCCTGAAATCCCCGCACACCCACGCTGTTGCGCCATTTCTCAATTCCGCGTGTGATGAGCAGATCGGAAAAACGCCGCTGCGACCCGCTGAATTCGCCCGCCGCTTCCGACCATTGCTTCCAGTCGGTGAACAGTTCAGCAGTCAGCGACTTGGCGTTGGGCTCGCGCACGCAACACTCATCCAGCCAGCGGCCCAATGCATCCTCGGCTTCGAAGTACTCCTCGGTTGCCTCCACGACCCGCTGGGGAGGATCGAGCCGTCCCAGGCGTTGCCAGTCGAGACAGCCCTGCACCGCCCAAGCCAGGATGCCGTCACGCTCGGCCAGCAATTTTTGCTGAAGATGCTTGTCGCGGCGATCGGGCGGCACGGTGATCGTGAACGGGATCAAGTGCAGTCGCCGTTTCATCGCTTCGTCGATATTGCGAATCGCGGGTTTGTGGTTGCCAGCCACGAACAACTTGAACTGCGGGAAGAACTCGAAGAAGTCCTGGCGCATGAAGCGTGCGGAGATCTTGTCGCCCCCGGTCAGGTTCTTGACCTTCGATTCCGCCCAGCGTCGCCCCTGTTCGGTTTCGATGGCTGCCACGAAGCGTGCGCCGCGCAGCCCGGCCATATCGGTCGGATGCCGGTCGGTGCGCGTCTCCATGAAGGTGTCCATCGGCGCATTGGTGGCATAGCCACCGAGGATGGTGGCCAGCGTGTTCACGAACACCGACTTGCCATTCGCGCCTGTGCCGTACAGGAAAAACAGCGCATGCTCTCGCGTCGAGCCGGTGAGGGCGTAACCGACCATCCGCTGCAAGTAGCTCTGCAATTCCGTGTCGCCACCCGTGACTTCGTCGAGGAACTGACGCCAGATCGGACAGTCGCCCCCGGGCGTAGCTGTCGTCATCTTCGTCATTCGGTCAGCACGGTCATGTGGACGCTGCCTGCCGGTCTTGAGATCGACCACGCCGCCCGGGGTGTTGAGCAACCAGGGGTCGGCATCCCACTCCTCGGTGGTGGCAGCGTGCCTGCGATCCGCCCGTGCCAGCCGTTCCACGCCGCCGACCGTGCTCGAGCTGGCGAGCTTGGCAGCTACCTTGGGATTCTCGGCACGCACGGCGGCATGCCGGCAAACGCTGCGGATCAGATCAGTGGCGGCCAGCGTGTCTTCGGTGCGCCAGCGATTGCCGTCCCACACCAGCCAGCGGCCCCAGGTCGCCACGTAGCGCCAGTCGCGGTGGTAGCGTCGGGTGAAGGCCAGCGCCAGTGCATCCTCCGTACCCCAGACCGACTCGTCGCTGCTGGCCACAGGATCGGCATCAACGGTGATGTCGTGCATCTGCAGGCGCGGGCCATGAGCGAGAAATGCCGCAACGTCAAAGCCCTCGGCGATGGCGTCGGCCGCATCCCACCCCTCGGCTGCCTCCTCTGGCGGGTATAGGATGTGGCAGGTTTTCGCGCCCGCCGACAAGATGGCCTGCGCTGCCTGCGTCGCATAGTCCCAGCCCGGCTTGTCGCGGTCAGGCCAGATCAGCACGGACTTGCCGGCCAATGGCGACCAGTCGGTTTTCTCCACAGGGGCATTTGCGCCGTGCATCGCCGTCGTGGCCGTGACCCCAGCGTCGATGAGCGCTTGGGCGCATTTCTCGCCTTCGACCAGCACGACCTGACTGGCCGAGGCCAGGCCTGGCTGGTTGTAAAGCGGGCGCGGATCGGGCGGTGTCATCTTTCGGCGTTTGGCATCCCACGGCCGGAATTCCTTCTTGCGACCGGGTGGGTCATAGCGATAAACAACTGCGATCAAATTGCCGGCCGCGTCGAAGTAGTCCCATTTCGCGGTGGCTGGACCGAGGTCATCGACGGGTGGCTCCTTCTTCGCCTTGCGGGAGGGCGTCGGTGGCGCTTGCCCAAGCAGATCTGCCGCGTGCTGAAGCACGCGCGGAAAATCGGTCTGCACATTGGCACCCAAGTGGGCCGCGATGAGATCGAAGATGTCACCGCCATCACCGGTTGCGCGATCGGTCCACAGCCCGGTCTTCTCACCATCGAGGACAACCTCGAGGCTATCGCCGGGGCTGCCAAGCACATCGCCGATGAGAAATTTCCCTTTGCGCTTCTTGCTTGCCGGGAACAGAGTGGCCAGGACCGATTCCAGTCGAGCAACGAGATCGGTCCTTAACGACTCACGTGTCACCCCGCTGTCCTGTGGCAACTCAGCAGGGGCATCGTTGAAATCAAGCATTCGACGCGCCCCCCTGTGCCAGCATCCAAGCTTCCAACTCCTGCAATTTGAAGCGCACGAGCTTGCCGACCCGGTAATGCGGTATGCCAAGCCGCTGACGCTCCTTGGGATGGGTGAGCAAGTACCTCGGCAGATTCAGGCAATGAGCCGCCTCGCTTGCATCAACTAAGCACTCACCCAGCACATCGGTGATGGATGAAGGGTTCATGGTGTATTCCTCCAGCACCGGTCCTGCCATGCGCACATCCGGCACTCAAAGTGGGTGGATTCGAGAAAGCTGCGTGGTAGCAACTCGCCGGCATCCGTGGCCGAAATCACCTTCAGCGCGCGGTCGGACATACGCTGGGCCAGTGCCGCGTCAAACGGCACCAGTTCCGTGTAGATCTCCATGGTGTCGGCATTGATCGCCGTGAAGATTGCCGGCTGTTCATGTAACTCCAGATAGGCCTGGTAGATCGCTACCTGCGCGGCGTAGACCGGTTTGGCCACGGCCAGCCGGTTTTTCTCCAGGTCACGCCAGGACTTCGAGCCGAGGCACTTGCACTCCCAGAGAGCTGGGTAAGCAAAGCCCTCGGGGCCATCAACGATGACGCCATCGATGTGCCCTTGCAGGCGTCCGCCGACCGCCGAGAAACCGAACTGATCGCCACTGGGTTTTCGGGTGCGCAGATCGAACCCGGCTGCCCGCAACCACTCGACCATGCAGTCCTCCATGACGTGGCCGCGCTCAAAGATGCGTAACAAGCGCCCCTCATGGTCACGGCCATGATCGACCGGCGCCTTGGCAAACTCATACTGCAGGGCACGTTCGCATGACGCCCCGAGGCGCGAAGCACCCAGGTACTCACGCTGCACCTCAGTGGAACGCACGCGCTGCATTCCGGCATCGACCAAGGCGGCGATTTGTCCAGAAATACTGGAAGAGGAGTTGAAGTCCATCATGACTTGCCTCCCTTCCCGTCTTCCCAGGGCAGGTCATCCTCCAGATCGGCGAACGGACTCGCCAGCGGATCGGGTGTAGGCGGCATGCACCGCACTGGTGGGAATTTGGTCGCCTCGTGGTACACGACCATCGCATCGGTGTAGCAGGTCACGATGGCATCGATCACGCGCAGCGCCTCGGCTTCGGAGTACTCGCCGAGCGGCTTGGTGAACCCGATTGCACCTGCTGCCTCGCCGAACGCTTTGAGACAACTGCGCATGGCAGCCAACTCGACATCAGACGGATCGATCATGACGACCTCCCTGATGTCCTTGCCGCCATCCTTTACGCGCAGCCAGTTGCCATACAGGGCGTGAAACGCGTCCTGGCAGCGCCGGGAGCAGAACACCCAGTCGACGGGGTAGCGACGAGGGTTGCCGATGCGATGCTGGTTGTCGGAATAGCCGAAGCCCCTGGCCTGTCGTTTGCAGATCCAACACTTTCCGCTCATACATGACCGCCTCCCGGCTGCGATCCACTCCGGGCACGGACGACATGCTCAGCGCAGAAAGCATCCAACTCGACGTAGTCGTTCCGAATGGCGGTCGTGCCGATGCGCCCACCCTTCGGATGGCGACAGCGAGCGATACGCAAGCCGCCAATGTCGCTGGCACTTGTTGGATCAAGATGATGGCAATTGCCACAACGTTTTCCGTTCATGCCCACGCTCCTACTGTGCCCAGGCTGGCTTGCCCGTGGCAGCCGGACGCTGAGGAGTTGCATGGGACGTGACCGATTGCGCTGGCGCAGCAGAACTGGCGCTGTTCGGCGCCTTGGACGCCATTCCCATCAGTGCCGCGTAGTCCTTGTGATCGGGTTCAACGGCAAGTTTGACGACGTTGCGGTTCTCGCCCTTGGCGTCCTTCTCGACATCCACCCGGGCCAGAAACTCGATGCCATCCAGGTCGGCGAAGCCGTTGATGCGCCGGGCAGTGGCGGCTTGGGGTGAGTTGTCCTGAGGCAAGACATTGCGAGCGGAATTGAGGATGCCGCGAATTATGCTGCGGCCCATCTGACCCCAGGCTGGCCCTTTCCGGGATTGCAGGCCAATGTTCGACCACATCTTGCGTTTGGCAAACGGGCCTTCCAGCACGACGAACTCGCAGGCAAGGTAGACGCTGCCGGTGTCGAAGCTCTCGGTGGCATAGCCCCCGGTCCAACCCTGGGCAGGATCGTCGTGACCGCCCGGCTTGATCGTCATGCGCACCTTGACGAGCGCGCCCTTGGGGATGAGATCGAAACCCTGTTGCTGTTCTGCATCGTTGAAGTCCTGCCATGTGTTCTGGTTCATGTGTTTCTCCTTGAATTGGGTAAATGCGATGGATTGGCCTGCGGCCTCAGTTGCTCTGGGTGCCGAGGCATTTCTGGATGAGCTTGCCGAGATCCGGCTCCTCGATAGCGTCGAGGCGGCCACTACGGTCCTTGCTCGGGTAGCCAAAGGTGTTGTCGGCACGGGTGACAAAACCTCGGTAGGTCGTGCCGTCGTCAGCCTTGAGGATGGCCAGGGTCACGACCTCATCGAGGACGCCAGGCAATTCCAACGCGGTTTTGCTGCCTTCCAGTTGCAGCTGGTAGTAGCGCCGGTTGAAGTCATCGGTCTTCTCCTCAAGGATGGCGACGTAGATGACGTGCTTGTCCCGGACGTGTTGCAGGTGCGTGAGCGCCGTGATCATTTCCTGGCCCAGCAGGCCGTAAGCGCCCCGACTATCCGGTTTGCCGTTCTTCTCGCTGAAGGCCTGCGGCTGGGTCTTGCACCAGGCGAAGCACAGGCGCGAGAGCACGGTAAGGCTGTCGACGAAGTAGGTGTCGTATCTGGCTAGCTGTGCCGGGTCGCCATACCGGGTGCAGACATGCTCGAAGTGGGCCTGCGAGAACGACTGTTCGGCGGTGGCGGTCGGCATCGGGCCGGCGAGGAACACCACGAGATCGCGGAATTCTTGCCAAGTGCGCGGCCGCACGGTGTCACCCGGCCAGTCGCGCACCGAGAGATCACCAGCCTCGAGATCGACGAACAGCGTGGAATCGGCCGGCAGGGTTTTGAGTTGGGTAGTCTTGCCGACGCCGGGAAAACCGACCAGGCCGACTTTGGCGCTATGCCGCTCGCGCATCCGTTCGTCGGCTGAAATGATGGGTAGAGACATTACGCGGCCTCCTTGAGCAGATCGGCGACTTCAGGCCGCCAGAGAATCTGGTAGCCAGAGTGCCCGTTGCGGGAGTACGGCAAGGCTTCGCCCCATGCCTGGCCGGCATCGGTCAGTTCCCACTCATCACGGTCGTTGCGGTTCTGGAATCCCAGAGCCGCCAGACGGAGGTTGACCGCCCTGGCCGACAGACCGATTTGCTCACCGAGCTTTGTCGGGTTCACCGCCGCCAGAGGATCGTTGCAGGCGGGCAATGCCCGGCGCATGGTCTCCACCGACAGTCCGGTGTTCTCCTGGATGCAGGTGAGCGTTGCCGCCATGGCGATGCCCTGCTTGACACCGGGCACCTTCGCCACCGCCTCGCCGATCATCAGGATGGCGGTGACGCGGTCCTGGGTTGGCGCCGGCAGTGCAGCCACGGAGCCGGGCACGGCATAGGAACCAGTCTTGCGGATCGAGGGCAGCACCTCGTGGGTCACCCAGCGCTTGAAGCGCTTGGCTTCGGGCTTACGGCTGCCGAGCACCAGGTTGAAGAGACCGGACTCGTTGACCACTGTCATCTCCTGCTGCCCGCCAGGGGTGTGAATTGAACTCACCCCCTTTTCGTCTTCGTCCAGGCGCTCAAGCGCCTTGCGATCGAGGTTCAAAGTGGACAGCAGGTCGGCGGCGACGAACCTCGGCTCGCCGTCCTGGCCAATGACAACACGCACATCATGCGACTCGAAGTCGAAGGCGACGATCTGGTTCATTTCGTTACCTCCACCGCGATCACGCCCACCGTGTCCGAGCCGAGGCAACCATTCTCACGGGCCAGTGTGTAGAGGCTGTCGAGCGCACTGCGGCGGCGGTGGATGCTCGCGCTCTCAGCATTGAGGGTCTGGATGGCGAAGGCCACTTCATCCAGGGTGGCGTCGAGCAGAGGCTTCTCCACCAGATTGCCGTAGCGATCCTGATAGCGAATCGCGGCGGTCAGGTGTTCGCCGGCATAGACGCCGAGCTTGGCTTGCAGGGGTTGATGCAGGGTCGGGGTTTTCATTCGTGATGCTCCTGGACGAGGGCAATCCGATAGCTGGTCTTGCCGGGTTTGACGGTACGGGCCTTGGCGAACGTCTCCTTGAGGGTCGAAGGCCAGGCGTTGAAGCGGGTCTCGGGAATCGAGTAGTCGGTATCGATGTAGTCACCGACCTTGTCGCCAGCAGCGGCGATGCGCTGGGCGATTTCGGCCAGCTGCGGCTGATCCCAGACGACCTTCTTGGGCACGTCGACCGTGATGCGCAGTGGGCCATCGGAGAGATGGCAGACGCCGAAGTCCTTGCCGGATGCCTGCCTGACTGCCACGGCCTGCTCGGCATAACGTTGGTCGAGCGCAGCATGGAAGCGATCGAGCACGCCCTTGACCAAAGACTGCAGGGTCAGCAGATTGGTGTGTGCCTCTTGCAGTTGTTCCGGCGGCAGCGCGGCGATCTGAGCAATGCTCATTTCGGCCAACGGCATGGCCTGCTCGATGTCGACGGGTGAAGTGTGGGAAGTCATCATGTCTGCCCTCCTCACTTCGCCACACGCTCGGAGGTCGAGTCGTGCAGCGCGCTATATTCGAAGTCGATGACGGCTTCGAGGGGATAGCTGACTCTCTTCGACAACTTGAGGTAGCGAGGTCCGCGACCTTCACTGCGCCAGCGCTGCAAAGTTTTGGGGCTGAGCCCCCAACGCTGTGCAAGCTCGTTTTCGTTCAGGACCCGGCGGTCGCCAGGTGCCAGGCTGTTGATCGCCGGGTGGGACGACCGAGGGATGTTGCTTGCCGGTGTCGGCATATAAACCTCCAATGACGTTGTTGAGGAAGAGATGTCATTGGAAAATTTCGGTGGCGAACATAAGAGGGACGGAATGGCGAACCACGAGGAAACTTCTGGTTCGCCATTGCCGGGATCGCAGAAGCAGAAACGGCGAGCACAGGGCTCGCCGTCGTGGCTGGTGTGTCGGCGTCAGTGGTTCAGTGCGCGAACCCCAGCGCTTTGCGTTGTTCGCCCCAATCGCGTGGCAGTTGGTCACGGCGTCCGCGCAAGGTGTGAAGATTCAGGTCACGTGGCTGGCGGCCGTCAAGGACGGACTCAATGATGTCCGGTGCCAGCGTGGTCAAGCGCAAAACTTCCGCCACCCAACCTGGTTCGAGCTTCAATGAA
This sequence comes from uncultured Gammaproteobacteria bacterium, assembly GCA_947085345.1. Lineage (GTDB taxonomy): Bacteria > Pseudomonadota > Gammaproteobacteria > Burkholderiales > Thiobacillaceae > Thiobacillus. Next base: position 60,261 of record CAMTWC010000059.1, read on the forward strand.
CGGGCCAAGTCATTCGCGGTGGGATAGCGCCCCTCATCGAGCAGGCGCTGCCAGTAGAAAGCTTTGCCCAACATCCTGATCATCGGCAGATCGTGGCCACCAGCAACGAGGATGGAATCGTCGCCTGGTGGCGGAATCATGACCTTACGATTCTGTTTGCGACGGATAGTCAGCGGCACCACCGTCACCCGCTGCAGGCCAGTGGTGTAGTCGCGAGCCTCCCCACCGATATCGATACGGACGCTGCGCAGTCGAGGATTGTCAGCTCTCATGGTTGGTTTGGCCGTAGTTCTCATGCGTAAGACTCCTCCGGGGACTCCTTCATTTCCTCGACCAGAGGATGCCGTGCAATGTCCGCACCCATGCCGATCCAGCCATCCTCGCGCCAAAGGATGTCCAACCCTTGACCGTGCACCTGGATACGCTCGATCAACAGTTGCGTGATACGTTGCTGCTCAAGCGGGAAGAGTTGCTCCCACACTGCGCCGATTCGCTGCATGGCGATCAGCACATGCGCTTCGTCAAGATCTGCGCCGGCAGGATGCCTCTGGCAGGCACGCCATGTTGCGACGAGCATCTCCGGTGAGCGGAGCGCCAGGTGAATTTGTTCGAGGACTGCAGTCTCGATCTCGGCAGCTGGGAGGGCCCCGATATCTTCCGCACCGGGCTGCAATGTGGCCCCGGCATTGCGCCGCTTGTGCAGGTAGGGCACGTAATAGCGGTAGAGCCGTCCGTTTTTCTTCTTGGTGAAATGGTGAATCATGCGCTGGCCATCGGGTGCAAACAGCAGACCCGCCAGCAATGCAGGGTGTTCGGTGCGATGCTCGCGCGGGCCCTGCTTCCGCCGTTCGATGAAAGCGTGGGCGGCATTCCAGAGTTCTGGAGAAACAATCGCCTGGTGCTGCCCCGGATAACTCTCGCCCTTGTGTACCATCTCGCCAAGGTAGATGCGGTTGCGCAGCATGGCGAACAAGTATTGCTGATCGATCGGGCGGCCAGGGCGCTTCACGCCACCCTGCGTGACCCAGGACTTCGTGGTCTGGCCTTCGATGGCAAGCTCACGGACAAGCTGCGCCGCAGAACCATGCTCGGCATATCGGCAGAAGATGCCGCGCACCAGCTCGGCTTCGGTGACCTTGACGACCAGTTTGCGCTCGACGACGTCGTACCCGAGTGGCGGCATGCCACCCATCCACATCCCCCTGGCCTTGCTGGCAGCTATCTTGTCGCGGATGCGCTCACCAGTGACCTCACGCTCGAATTGAGCGAATGACAACAGGATGTTGAGTGTGAGCCGCCCCATGGAGGTGGTGGTATTGAACTGCTGGGTGACAGAGACGAACGACACCCCGTTGCGATCGAACACATCGACCAGTTTGGCAAAATCCGACAAGGCCCGGGTTAAGCGATCGATTTTGTAGACCACGACAATATCGACCTCGCCGGCCTCGATATCGGCCATGAGGCGTTTGAGGCCGGGACGATCCAAGTTGCCGCCGGAGTAGCCACCGTCGTCATAGCCATCACCAACAGCAACCCAACCTTCGTGGCGTTGGCTGGCGACAAATGCCAAGCCGGCATCCCGCTGCGCCTCCAGGCTGTTGTACTCCTGGTCCAGTCCCTCGTCGGTGGACTTGCGCGTATAGATGGCACACCGTTTTTTGGGAACGATCGTCGGCGAAGGCGTCGCCATGGTGCGGTTCGCTCTCATGATGCCTCCTGCTTGCTGCGCGTCTTGAGTCCAAAAAATAGCGGACCTGACCATGGGCATCCTGTGATCACCTTGGCCACCGCCGTCAGGCTCGTGAAACGCTGCCCTCGGTATTCGAAGTCGCGCACACCGCGCACCAGAACATGGTGTTCGACATCATCATAGATGCGCGTCAGGATGGTGCCTGGCAGGAGGCGATCGGCTTCGCGCTGAAGATTCTTAGGGAGCACTCCGGTCTCGCCGATGTTCTCCAGCTTGCGCCGAACCGATATCTTGAGACCGCCGAAGGCCCGCTCCTGGAGCTTGTAAGCCAGCCGGCTTTCCAGCCAGGTACGGTGATGGTGATTCGGTCGCTGATCAAAATGCTCGTCCCACATTGCCCAAATGCTGTCCATGGGCAACAGGGAAAGTTGTGCGATACGGGCCGAGACTGTTGCTGTATCGGGCAGCGGTGCGTGTGTCGTCATGGGCGAACTCCTTCTTGCTGATTGGGGTTCGCATTCACGCGCTGTGGGTGGGAGAAGCCAAGACAAACCGGCTCTCTACGGTCAGATTTATCTGGATCGTCTGACGCTGAATTTCTGGTGCGCAGTCGCAACAATGCTGCAGAGAGCAAGTCGGCGATTTCTTCTTGCGCGTGCCGGGGGCTTGGGCTTCCCCGGTCGATGGAGATGAGTTCGATGTCGTGCATGATGGTAAGCGTTCCATAAAGTAACGCTGCTCATGCTATGTACGAGGGTGACTCCGAGTAACGCGTTTTAGGGGGAGTGCGCGGAATCAAGGTGCCATGGCATCGCGAAAAAACCATAAATGTCTGGACTAGGCAGTCTTGTCTCGATACCAAGCAGCGCGCTGACCATCCACTTCACGGTACCGAAGATCAAAAAGACGAGACTCATGCACTACCTGCCGCCAACTGCTGCATCCATACTTTGCGGGAAGTTGTTCGGGGTGACGTTCGACAATCCACCGTCCAGCCATGGCGACAGGGGCCCATCCCTCGACAGCTAGTTCACCGGCAGCTTCCCGAAGCGCTCGCACAATGCCGGAAGCAGGCCAATCCACTGAGCCATCCGGGGCGATGCCATTAACCACAAGATCATGAAACACGTCCGACTGGACGAACTCCGCCGCCAACTGCCGTGCCTGATCCATGTGCTCCGCCCAGCCACGAAGTTGCTCGAAGTGTTGGTCGATGCGGCTGTAGGCAACTATCAATGCGTCGTGCGCTCCACGGCATCCGTCCTGACTCCAAAGGTCGTGCTGATCGATGAAGTGGTGCACCAGGTTGTTTCGTAGAGAAACCAATTCCTTCAGATCGTTTTCTGTCCGCACATAATCTTCGGCGGAAAGACTCAGATGCATTCGCATCCCAAATGAAATGACGTCCTCGGGCGCATCTGCCGAGATTTCGGCAGGAGTGTCGCCTTCATCGGTGACAACATACGATCCGATAAGTTGGCCAACCAGTGTGCCAAGCGTTTTGCTGGCAGTGTCGGCGATGCGCGCCGCGCGGATTGACTCCAGGGCATGGGCGGGCCCTGCGATCTCGTGGTGCGCGACGATGGCCTTGATCAGGCGCTCGTATTGTTGCAGCCGAAGCAAACAGCGGCCCAACAATCGCTGAACTTCATGCTGCCGCGTCGGCAGTGTGCCGTCTGTGGGTAGCGTCGTCATGTCATCGATTGGTCACGTTTTACCGAACCGGCAACTGGCCGTTCGAGATGAACTGGTCGTAACTATCGAAGCTATCGCCATCCTGCCATGATCGATCCCACGGTCGCGGCTCGGCCGATTCCAGCAGCAGCAAGCTGAGTACCCGATCGCGCTCGCTGTAGGTATGCTTGAACTCTGTCAGCTTCATGTATGGTGCCTCCTCGGCACACCAGACGGCAGCCGACAAAGTGATGCCGTCCCATTCCTGTACCACCGAGGTATCGGCAGCCACGGTATTCGGTAGCGGCTCCTGTGGATCGTCCGTGCGCCGCACCCGTGCTCGCGTTATGACTGCCGCCCTGCTGCGCGACTCGTAGTCCAGATAACCGTTGTCCCAACAAACCAGGATTGCGCGCTGACTTGTGTGCTGGATAAAGCGGATGCACAAAGCTTCGAACGACACATCGAATTGTTTCGCCAGACCACTCAGTAGATGTAGGTCGACATGCGAACCATTGATGCATTTGCCGAACACGTCCCCAGGCATCAGGAGATTGCTGGCGAAGACGTTGGCCTCGCGTTCGATCACCGCCATGGTGTCCGAGCCCGAGTAGACGCTGGATTTGTCGCAGTTGAAGCCGCCTTCGGGCGGTTGATCGCGATGCAGCACGAAATGCCCAAGCTCGTGGGCGATGGTAAAGCGCCGTCGCTCCTGCCTGGCGGAACCGTTGTAGAAAATGCCCCACTCAGCAGCATCGTCCGGATTACGAACCAGCGCACCCTCGCAGCCAGACCATGGCGCAGGCGCCGGCGGTTTTATCTCCTTGACGCCCTTGCCATACGGAGTTGAGGGAAGCATCTGCCTGATCAAGTCGAGATCGGTAACCAGAGGCATCTCACCGCCAAGGTAGGCGCGCATCCATTTGATGATGTTGTACGCCGCCTTGGGCGGCGTGAGTACCTCCGCAGTCACTTCTTGTCTCCGTCCTTGCGTGGGCCGAACATCACTTCCAGCGCCTGCCGGTAACGCCGCTTCTCCTCCTCCGGCATGCCGACATACTCACGGAAGAAAACGACGTCATCAGGCGTGGCATCAGGCGCTTCATCAACAGGCTCTCCCATGAGATCACCCATCGTTACGCCCAATATCTTCGCAATGGCCTGGATCCGTTCGGCGGAAGGCCGCTGCCCCGGTTTTTTCTCCAGTTCCCAGATATAGGCCTTAGTACAGCCGACCGCGTCGGCCACCTGCTGCAAGGTCAGTCCTTTGGCCTCGCGCAGGCTTCGCAGGCGTATTCCGAACGCCGAACCCATGGAGGTGCTCCTGTCTCGTCAATAAATCCTAGTAGAACTGAAAGTATAGCTCTGTGATACAGGAAAGCGCCAGATGTTCCTTGCTTGTTGACAAGCGCAATCGGGAGGAACAGAATTGCGCTGTATCACGCTACTTTACTATTGCGCGATATAAGTTTAGTAATCATAGTCGCCGGCCAGCGCTTCGAATTCCTCGTTCGCAGACCTCCGACGTCATTTCGGAAAGGACTACGAAGATGAAAAAGACTTGGGTCGAAGTGCTGCTCGAACTGCCGGTGGACGCCGGGCTGCGCGACTTCTTGACGGACAATGGGCTGACCATGCCTGCAGGGTTTGCCTGGTCTGATGTGCCAGAAACCACGCAGGCGTTGGTGGAAGCTTTGCTCACTTGCCCTGATGTTACGGTACGAGATCGGGTGGCGGCGAAACTCCGTGCCAGTGTTGAGTTGGGCGACGCCGCCGGCAAACAGGCCATGTTCCAGGTATCGACGGGCAATGCGGCTGCGCTATCGGGATTGGTGGCATGCCAGAGCGACATGCACCGTTCGTTCTGGCTCTACGTAAAGCACCCAGACCTGTTCGATCGCGCTGGCGACGTCGATCATTTCGAGCGTCACGGCGGGCAGGCCCAGCAGCACGATCTCGGCGTATGCCGCCGACCCAACACCTCAGAGCCGGCCATGACCGGGTTGCGCCAGGCCGTGTCGGCGTTCTATCAGCGCGAGATGCAATGCGGCGACCGGAGCAAAGCGTATGTCGTGGAACGCAGCCCTGGGGTTTTCTTGCTGAGCGTCCACGTCAAGGATCTGGCGATGCTGCAATTGGAGTTCGAGGGTGACGACCTCAAGCGGCGAGTCGGCAATCCGAACATCCACTCGGTGCTGGAGTATTCGATAGCCACTGGTGTGACTCGGACCCTGGTACGGGGCGGCGTGAAATACCATCAGATGCTGCTCGATGCGTTCGCCGAGCATCTGCTGGGCGTAAAGGTCGATGCCCAGCGGATCAAACCGCCGACGCTGGACTTGTCCGTGTTGCGCCTCGGCTTCAACGTACCGGCCGCCCAGGCAGACGGATTTAATGTTCTGCAGGTGAAGTCGATCACCGTGCTCAGTCCTAGCTCGGCATTGAAGTTGGATTGCACGGCAATGGCCTCCAGCGAACAGCGTTGCGTGACGGATCTGCTGCAGGACGAGTTTCCCAACGAGAACCCGCTGAGCCGGGGCTGGTTGGTGACGGCCGCGCACATCAATCTCTACTATCCGCCCGAGCCTGGAAAGATGCGCCCCAAGGTCGTGACCATCGAGGTCACCCGCAAGGGACGCCTGAACCTGCACAAGTTCGATGCCGAGATGCAGGGACAGCTGGAAGGCTATCTGGTCACGTTGGGCATCCTGCAGCCGGGCCAGACGCTCTCAGCCCACGAGGCACCGCCGGACGTCGAGACCGCGAATCAGCAGCCGGTGTACGAGGAATAATCAGTGGCGAGCCACGATGCATGGGCGCTGGTGTGCCGTCTGTTTTCCGGCGGCACACCCTTGTCACACAGCACGTTATCACCCAGCGAGATTGCCGCATCCAACACCCTAGGCAAGGCAGTGAAACCGGCAGTCCTGAATCAGACCCATACGCTATGCCCCTACTGCCAGCTGCATCGATGTCAGATCTGGGGCGACGGGAAAGGTGGTCGCATTTGCCATTGTCCGGAGTGTGGCCAAGTCTCGGTACAAGCTGATGA